>NZ_JAELTI010000009.1 GCF_016428755.1 Allobosea sp. ASV33 | reverse complement strand
GACGACCTTCGTGCCGGCATCGCAGCTTTCGGACAGGGCATCGAGATGCGCGACGAGGGTCGCCGGGTCGGCGACCGCCTCGAGCACGATGATGTTGGGCGTCGGCGAGGCGCGGAAGGCCTCGACCGCCGCGGCGGGGCCGCCCATCTGGATGCGGGCATGCGCCTTGTCCATCCGCCGGTCGGCGACGGCGGCCTGCATGGTCGCGGCGACCGCCGGCGTTTCGCAGAAAGCCTGCAGCGTGATGCGCGGCAGGGGAGCGATGATCTCGTCGCTCGGCAATTCGCTGGCGGGGGTGTCTCTGGCGTCGGACTGCATCAGTTGCCCCCGACGGTCGAATTGATCTGCGGCGTCGCCTGCCGGTACTGGGTCGAGGGATCCTTGCCTTCGCGGATTTTGGCGATGGCACCCATGCGCTTGACGATGTCGGGGCGGCCTTCGTCGCGCGACCGGACGAGGTCGATCGGGTCGGCGACCTGGGCGGCCAGCGTCGCCTGCGAGGCGCAGCCGAGGTTCCAGTAGGGGGCATTCGAAGTCGAGTACTTGAAGTCCGAAGAACCGAGATCCGTCGGCCATTGCCCGCAGGCGTGCGGGACGCTTGCCTGGAGCGAGGCGAAGGTCAGGCGGATCGGTGAGGCCAGGCCCGGGTCCTGGACCGGGTAGCTGCGCACGCTGAGGATGCCGGGCGAGACGCCGCCGCGCGACAGGGCCGCACGGATGCCGCTCAGCGTGTCATGCGCGGCGCGCTCGCGGCGGGTGCCGGTCGGGACCTCCGCGACCAGGCCGCCCTTGCCGGTGCGGCGGAACTCGCGAGCGAAGCTGGCGACATCTTCGGCCTGCCGCGCATCGAGCGCGCCCCCGCTGCGCCCGACGAAGACGTCGAGCGAGCGCGGCGCGTCACGCAGCACGATCGGGTGCCGTTCGCGCACGTCGTCCGGCCCGTAGGCGAGGGTGTCGGCCTCGGCCGTGCGCTTGGCGCAGCCGCCGAGCAGGCCGCCCAGCACCAGCACGGCGGCAATCAGGAGCGGTCCTGTCGAGTCGTTCCGGGAGGAAACCGTCATGGTCGGGCCATCCATCATCGTTGTCACCGGGCGCGCTCAGTCGGCGATGAAGCCGACGCGACCCTTGTAGGCCTGGGGAACCGGGCCGCCGCCGCTGCCATAGATCTTGTTGAGGCGCCCGAGCAGGATCGCCTGGGAATCATGCGCCTCGACGAAGCCGTCATCCGGCCGCTGGATCTGGTTCGGCTGCATCGGCTTGGCGATATAGGGCGTGACCATGATCATCAGCTCGGTCTCCTCGCGCTGGTAGTCGCGCGAGCGGAACAAGGTGCCGATGATCGGCAGGTTCATCAGCCCGGGCAGACCGTTGAGCGACTGTTTGGAGACGCGCTGGATCAGGCCAGCCGTCGCCAACGTGCCGCCCGAGGGCAACTCGACCGTGGTGTCTGACTTGCGCACGCGGAATGCGGGGGTGTTCAGCGCTTCCTCGTTGCCGCCGCTCATCCGCAGCTGGTTTTCGAAGTCGAGCTCGGTAACCTCGGTGGCGATGCGCATGCTGATCTTGGTGTCGGACATGACAATCGGCGTGAAGTTGAGGGCGACGCCGATCGGCTTGTATTCGATCTGGATCTGGCAGGTGCGCCGGTTGAAGACGTCGTAGGAGCAGCTCTGCCCCTTCGGCACCGGCACTTCGCCGCCGGCGGTGAATTTGGCGCTTTCGCCGGAGATGGCGGTGACGGTCGGTTCCGCCAGGACGCGCGCCATGCCGGCGCGTTCGAGCGCGCGCAGCGTGAAGTTCTGGGTGTTGCCGATGCCGGCGCCGATCGCGGTCGCGGACAATTGCTGCGGCTGCAGCGGGAACGGGTTGTCGATCGACGGCGTCAGCGAGAACTTGCCGAGTTTCCACTCGCCGGTCGAATTGATGCCGAGCTGCTTGATCGCCTTGCGCGAGATTTCCGAGACAGTGACCTTCACCATTACCTGGTCGCGGTCGCGCAGAGTCAGCGAGTTGATCACGGCGCCGGAGGACCCGGACGAGGCGACGCCGACGAAGGCCTTGGCGATGTCGACGGCCTGCGTCGCCTCCGATGCATTCGGCACCGTTCCGACGAGTAGGATCGAATCCCCCGCGGGCTTGATGTCGATCTGCGAATTCGGCAGTGCCGTGCGCAGCGTCTGTCTGAGCACGTTGAGGTCGCGGCCGACATTGATGTCGAGCGCGGTGATCTGCTGGCCGTCGCCGTCCATCACGAACATCGAGGTCGAGCCGTCGGCGATGCCGATGATGAAGAGCTTGCGCGCGGTGCGGACCACCGCGTTGGCGACCTTCGGATTGGCGACGAAAACCTCTTTGGCGTCGCGCGGCAATTCAACGATGAGCGAGCGGCCGATCGAGAGATCGAGCCTGCGCGAGATCGCGTTCTCGCTCGAGCCGACGTTCAGGACGGGGGCAGGGCCCCTGCCTGCTGTCGTCTGGGCGTCGACGCTGCCGGCGGCCAGGGCGAGCGCGAGGGCCGTGGCGATGCGGAGAGACGATCTGATCATGGCTTCACACTCTTCGAGGTGACGCCGTAGCGCACGAGGGTCATGGAATTGTCGGCCTGGGTTGGCGGCGTCGTTTCGCCGGCATCCTTGAGGCTGCGCAGGGCCAGCGACAGCGTGCCGGTCTTCTGACCCTGGATCAGAAGCTCGACTTGTGCGGGATCGACCTCGAGCGTGGCGGTCTCGCCGACCACGACCTTCTCGCCGTTGCGCTCCTGGACGTTCTGGCCGATCGCCAGGACGCGAAGATTACGCAGGATAACCTCGCTGACATAGGCCTCGCCGCGGCCGCTCGTCGCTTCCCCGCGCCAGGTGGAGACCACGTCGACACGGTCGTTGGGAAGGATGAAACCGCCGGCGGTATTGGCGCCGCGACTATCGGTGCTGATGGCGACGGCCCGCATGCCCGAGGGCAGGACCGCCGAGAGGAAGCCGGTTCCGTCGGTCTTGATCAGCTTCTCGCGGCGGATGGGCTCGGCGCCGAGGACGGCGTAGCGCGCGACCTGGCCGACGATTTCCTTTTCGGCCTCGGGGGTCTCGTCCTTGCGGATGACGCCGGTCGGCACGCTGGCCAGGGGCCAATCGAGCCAGCGCAGGTCGTTGGCGGTCACGGTGTTGCCGAGGGGGATATCGCTCGCCGCGACCAGGACCGGCACGGTCGGGGCGGCTTCGATTTTCGCGACCGGCGCGGGCTCGCTGGGACGCCTCTGCACGAGCAGCATGGCGCCCAGCCCTGCCGCCAGCGCGACCACGAGTATGATGATGCGTGCGGGACTCATCGACGAACGACCCTCAGCCAAGCGTGATTGGCTCTCGTCCCGGATCGTCGTCGGGAAACGTCAACTTATGGTTAATCGGACGTATATTTTTTGAAGACTGCTGACGTTAAGTCCGGCGGACTGTCAGACGCCCAGACCTGCGTGCCAGATCGCGGTCTCGGGAAGGACGAGAAGCGCAGCGAAAGCGAGCGCGATACCATAAGGCACGCCTTCCGTGGGGGCGTGGAGCCGGCGAAGCCAGGACCATTCTTCCATGAAGGCCGGCAGAGGGCGCGTGCGCAAGGTGATGATGGCAATCGTTAGAAGGCCGCCGAGGAGGCCGGCGATCATGAGATACGGCATGAGTTGGTCGAAGCCGAACCACAGCGCCGTTGCCGCGGCGAGCTTGGCGTCGCCGCCTCCGATCCAGCCTGCTGCGAACAGGCCGAAGGCGACCATCAGGACGAGGCCACCGGCCGCGAGATGCCAGCCGATTTCCGCCAGGCCGAGCCCGAGCAGGGCTGCGCAAAGGGCGAAAGAAGCAACGAGAAAGAGGCAAAGCCGGTTCGAGATCGTCATGGAGACGAGATCGCTCGCGGCTGCGTAAGCCATGGCAAACGGAAAAGCACCGAGCAGGACGATCAATTGAAGCGACATGGCACGCTCCGTTACAGGTTCGGGATGTGCTCGCGCAGATCCCTCGAAATCTCGGCTTGAAACGCGGGACGCTCCGGCAAGGCCAGAGCGTCCCGTTTCTCAGTTCCGGCGCGTTGCGTTTCCGTCAGGCGCCGGAAACGATGGGCTCACTTGCCGAGATTGGTGGCAATCGTCTCGAACTTGCCCTTCAGGTTCTCGCCGATCGTCGTCATGGCGGTGATGCAGACAACGGCGATCAGGGCGGCGATCAGGCCGTACTCGATGGCGGTGGCGCCCGACTCGTCCTTGACGAAGCGCTTGAAAACGTTGGTCATGTTGGAACTCCTTTACACCACGGTTTGACGGCTGCCTGTGCTCTGAGGTGGCTTCGGTCAGCGACAGGAGTGACATTAGCGGGCTCATATTGCTGATCGGTTAAGCCGATCGAAGAATTGGCCCGTTTCGCGCGGCGTTATTTCTGTGGTTAACACCCGATTTAGCAGGCATAATTTGAGAGATAACTTGTGAATAAAGCGAGCTCTGTGAGAAATTGTCGGTAAACGGGGCGTTTAATAAGTCGCGCGATGCAAATTTAGTTTGTGAACGCTTGAGCGGGGACGCTCGATTCCGGAAGTCTTCCGTTGCGACATGTTACGGCAGGCGGCCTGAAATCGCTGCTCCCCATCGGCTTAGGGTTTGATTCATCATTTTGGGCTTCACTGGCAGGGTCGCAAAGCTTGAGGCGCCCCCATGTTGATCATCCGTGCTCCCGAAGGGCGCCGTCGGCTCACCTGCTGGGCGGCCGCGACAGTCCTCGCGATCACTGCATGCGGCGGCGCGGCGGCGGCGCCGCAACAGCGCGGGCAGGGCGAGAGCGTGATCGTTGTGGTCGATCACGCGAAGGTCGTGCGCCTGCCCGAGAAGGCTCAGACGGTCATCGTGGGCAATCCTGCCATCGCGGACGTTTCCGTGCAGCGTAACGGCGTCATGATCGTGACCGGCAAGAGCTTCGGCGTGACCAATCTGATCGCGCTGGATGCCAATGGTGCGCTCCTGGCGGAATCGCTGGTGCGGGTCAGCGCTGCCTCCGACGAGGTCCTGACGGTCCAGCGGGGCATGCAGCGCGAAAGCTATGCCTGTAATCCGAACTGCCAGCCTTCGGTGCAGATAGGTGACGCGCAGGACTACTTCGCTGGCGTGGCCGGGCAAACGACGGCCCGCAATGGGCTCGCGACGACCGCGACGCGGAACTAGAACCGGAGCCGTTTCAGGTACGCGCGCGAAGGCGCGACCGCATGAATGCTCGCGGCCGGGCATGGTTAGCGAAAGCTTCATCGTGTTTTCGGCTGCCGGGCAGCGCCCCTAACCGATCCGAAATTCTTTTGCCGTAGGGATGTCTGGCCTGGGCCGCAGCTCGACGAGGCAGAAGCATGTTCGACCGCACGAAAAAAATCTCCGCGCCGGATGGCGGACCGCAGCGCTGCCGCGCCGGCCGGCTGCTTCTGCGGCGCTTTCGCCGCTCTGAAAACGGAGCGACTGTCGTGGAGTTCGCCTTCGTCGCTGTGCCGTTCTTCGCGCTTCTCTTTGCGATCTTCGAGACGGCCTTGATGTTCTGGACCAACGAGGTCCTGGAAGAATCACTGTCGCAGGTCTCCCGCTCGCTCATCACCGGCCAGTCGCGCTACATTTACACGGCCTCGACCGGCGCGGCGAACGCGGCGAAGTTCCGCGACGATATCTGCGCGCGCGCGCCGATGCAGCTGATCGACTGCTCGAAATTGTCCGTCGACATCCGCGTCTACAGCAGCTTTGCCGCTGCCGGATCCGGTAGCTCCGCCAGCAACCCCATCGCGGGGGGCACCCTCGACACGAGCAGTTTCACGTACAATCAGCCGGTGAAGAGCGACATCGTCGTGGTGCGCGCCGTTCTGGACTACAAGCTCTTCCTGACGAGCTGGGCGTCCACTTCGCTGGCCAATATCGGGGCCGGCCGGCGCGGCATCGTCGCCAGCGCGGCCTTCCGGGCCGAGCCGTTCTAGAACATTGGCGATTTTCGGAAGACAGCCGATGCAAGATCAAAGAGCTGGATCGTCGGTGACAGGGATTGTGGAAATGCGGGCACGGACGACCCCACCCATCTGGCGACGGTTCTGCCGCAGCCGGGACGGAGTCGCGCTGGTCGAGTTCGCGATGGCGCTGCCGGTGATGCTCGTCGCCTATCTCGGGACGGTCGAGGTGGCACAGCTCGTCATGATCAGCCGCAAGGTCACCCAGCTCACCTCGGCCCTCACCGATCTCACGGCACGCGTCCAGTCCGTCGCGCCCGCCGATCTGGAGAACATCTTCGATGCCGGGCAGACGATCCTGATGCCCTATGCCCCCGCCAACGCGTCGATGGTCATCACCAGCCTCGTCATCGATTCCACCGGCGTCGCGAAGGTCTGCTGGAGCAACCAGCGCAACGGCACCGCGCTGGCGCGCGGCACGACGGTCACCGTCCCCGACAGCGTCAAGGTCGCCAATACCTCAGTCATCATGGCTCGCGCGAGTTACCGCCATACTCCTGCCATCGGCTATGTCCTGACCGGGCCGTTCACGCTCGGGAACACCCCGATCTACTCGCGCCCGCGAAACGGCTTGGCCGGCGGCACCTTGAACATCGAGCAGGTGAAGCGAACCGATGTCGGCTACTGCCCGACATTCTGATCAGGGCCGCGATACGCAAGGCTGATCGAAGGCTCGGGGCGGATTGATCTCGCCTGGGGCCGGCTTGTCGGAATGCCGATCGTTCCGGAGGAAGTGCTGACTCAGCCGCGCAGCACCATGCGTCCGGTCTGGACCTCGTAGCCCTGCAGCTTGCTGAGGAACGAGTTGCCGAGCAGGCTCATCGAGAGCGCGCCGGCGGGCAGGACGACGGCCTCGACATTGCGGACGATGATCTCGCCGAGCCGGATCTCGCGCAGCGTGGTCTGGAAGCCCATGACCGCTCCATTGGCGGTGCTGAGCATCACCTTGCGTGTCGAGGCATCCCGCTTGATTCCGAGGGCCTGGGCATCGGACGCCGTCAGCGCGACGATGCTGGCACCGGTATCGACCATCATCTTGACGCGATAGTTCTCGACCGTGGGGTGCACGATGTAGTGGCCCCGATAGTCGGCAGCGACGGCGAGCGTCGAAGGGACGCGTGGTCCCGGCGGCTTCTTCTCCGTCGTGGCCACCGCTACGGAAGGCGCTTCGCCCGCCAGGCGCGGGGCCAGGAGCTGCGTATAGGACAGCGTTCCGGCGATCGCGGCTCCGGCCACGCTCAACGCCCAGATCAACGGTTGTGTCGCCACAGCCCCCTCGCGGTCCCTCTGCCGTTGCTGCCACAATGCGCAACGAGCCCTGACGAAGCGTGAAGAGCTTGCGCGCATTTGCGTGCAACCGGTGAGTGCAGCCCGATGCGATCGCGGACAGGCTTAACCCGGACTTACCGGCGCGGCGCCTCCGCAAGCCCCGCTGCCAACGCGGCGATCTCGCGCGCATGGGGGATGCTCGGCTGGGCGCCCCGCCGCGTGCAGGCCAGCGAGCCGGCCGCCAGCCCGTCGCGCAGCGCCGCGGCCATGTCCTTGCCGGCCGCGAGCGCGGCGGCGAAGGCACCGGTGAAGCTGTCCCCGGCCGCGACGGTATCGACGACCGCGACGTCGGGGGCAGGGAGGCGATGGCGGATGCCGTCGATCCAGGCGACCACCCCGGCCCCGCCCAACGTCGCGACCGTGGTGATGCGTCTTTCGCCGTCGAGCCGACACGCGATCGCATCTGGGTCCTGCTCTGGCCATCCCAGCGCCTGCGCCAGGACCATCGCCTCATGCTCGTTGACGATGAGGAGGTCGAGCTGGTCCAGGAGTGCGGGCGAGGGCGCCTCGGCCGGCGCAAGATTGAGGATGACGCGCCCGCCCGCCCGCTTCATCGCGCGGGCGGCTTCGAGGCAGGCGTCCTCCGGCACCTCGCGTTGCAGGAGCAGGATGTCCTCGGCCGCAAGCTCGAGCTGTCGCAAGGCATCCGGCCGCAGGGCGGCATTGGCGCCGGCCGCGACGATGATCTGGTTGGCGCCCTCGCGATCCGTCGCGATGAAGGCGGCACCGGTCGGCTCGTCGACCTGTGCGACATGGTCGAGATCGACGCCCTCAGCGGTGAGGAGCGCCAGCGCGGCATCGGCGAACCTGTCTCGCCCTGTCGCGCCGATCAGCACGACATCCGCGCCGGCACGCCGGGCCGCGAGCGCCTGGTTCGCGCCCTTGCCGCCCGGATGCAGGGCATAGCCCGGTCCGAGCACGGTCTCGCCGGGTCCCGGCAGGCGCTCGACCGGAGTCACCAGATCGATATTGATGGAGCCGAAGACGACGATCATGCCGCAATATCCGCTGCAAGCCGCCGGATGCCGGCGACGAAGGCCGCCTCGGGCGAGATGACCCGGACGGGATGGTTTCGCGCCCGCAGCCCGGCGCCATAGCTCTCGGCGAGCGCGCCGTCGGCGACGAGATGTATCTCCTGGCCCTGGCCGAACAGGGCTTCCGCCCCCGCGATTTCCTGCCCGACCAGCAGCGCCGAGAGATAGGGACCGACCGCCCCGCCTGCCATCCGGCCGGCAAGGACCTCGGTACGGGCCGCGAAGGCGCTGTTGAGCAGTCCGCCGGGCCGCCCGGCGGCTGCCTGGCCGCGCGCGGCACCCTCGATCGCGTCTTCCTCGGAGGGCGCTTCGGCCAGCCGGGCGAGGATCGAATCGTTGCGCAGCAGCCCGTAGACCTCGCCCGTCATGAAGCTGGCGAAGCGGGTGATGCGGCCCTGCTTGATCTCGGCCCATTTCGAATGGGTGCCCGGCAGGCAGGCGATGCCGTCGCTCAGGCCGAGCCCGACGATCAGGGTTTCCTCGCCGCGCATCACGTCGAAGGCGCCGTCGTCGCAGCTCAGGCCCGGCAGGATCGTCGCGGTCGTCCCTGCATCGAGATCGACCTTGATTGCGGCGGCCGCGATCTCGGCCGGCGAGGCCGGGCAGGGCACGTAGCGCGCCTCGATCCAGCCGTTGCGGCTGCCGACCATGCCGGCGAGCACGATCGCGGCATCGGGCGCCGCCTTGCGGAAATCCCCGGCGAGCTCGGCGAAAGCCTCGGGATAGCCGCCTGACGGCACCGACTGGATGCCGCGATCGGCGATGCGCCGTTCCAGCACCGCGCCCGTCTCCGAGATCAGGAAGGCGCGCGCGCGGGTCGTGCCCCAGTCGAGCGCGATCAGAGGTTTGGGCATGGCAGGCTCCGGCAGCAACATCGGACCGAAAAGTGGAATCAACTTTTCGGGAGAATCCGATGCGATAACAGACGTGTAGATCGCTGCGCATCCAATCGGGCGTACAGCGGTCTAGGGCGGGCGACTGTCTCCGCCACTCTCCACGGGGTCAAGAGCGGCCGCCGAGAAGCCTTGTGCATGGCGCGCCTTCCCGGCAACCCTGCGGTCCGGGATCACCCCGACGAATCGGACAAGCCGGATGCTCGAACTGCAAGCGGGCGGCCTCGACGCCGTCATCCATCCCGAGATGGGCGGCATCGTTTCCGCGTTGAGCTGGCGCGGACCGGACGGGCGTCGCCACGACGTGCTCCATCCGCCGGCTGGCCGGCAGCCGGGCACAGCCTCGCCGAACTTCTTCGGGACCTGGGCGATGCTGCCCTTCGCCAACCGCGCCTTCGATTGCGTCGTCGACGATGGCGACGAGCGCTTCCTCGTTCCGCAGAACGATCCGGGCGGCGCCATCCATGGCTTCGGCTGGCAGGCGGCCTGGGATGTGCTGGAGTATGACCGCGGCCATACCGTCCTCGAACACCGCCGGACGACGGGGGAAGACCCCTATCGCTACCGGGCGCGGCAGGAAGTCGTCCTCGACGAAGCCGGTATGACCATCCGCCTGAAAATCACCAACGAGGCGCCGACGGCACTACCGTTCGGCATCGGTCATCATCCCTGGTTTCCCTGTGCCGCCGATACGAGCCTCGTCATGCGCAGCAAAGGGGCGCTGGTCTTCGGCGAGGCCTTCCGCGCCACCGGCCAGCAGGCTTTCGCCGATGGCGGCCCCTATGCCGAGGCGCGCCCTTTTCAAGCGAAAACCGTGACCGCCTGGAGCTTCCTCGGTTGGGACGGCACGGCCCGGATCGAGACGCCCTCGACCGGCCTCGCCGTCACCCTGACCGCGAGCGCCGATCTTGACTGCCCGGTGGTCTGGGCGCCTGCGGGTGCGGATTTCCTCTGCGTCGAGCCGCAGAGCCATGCGATCGGCGCACCGAGCGAGCCCGCGGCGCGGGCCGCTTCGCCGCTCAGGCGCGTCGCGCCGGGCGAGACGCTGGAAGGCTGGCTCAGGATCGCGCCTGAGGCTCTCTAGAGCGTGCTTATTTTAAGCGGAAGCGCTTCGTCATCCCGGGCTTGACCCGGGATCCATCGTAGAGCGCTTAAGCCCTAAGGCTCAGCGCCAGCCGTAGCCGCTGGGATAATAAGGCTGGTAGCCATAGGCATTGGCCGGCAGGGCGGGGCGGAGCAGGATCTGGCCGCGCGCGGCTTCCCAGTCGCCGCCACGACGCTGCTGGGCGACGCTGGTCGCCTGGCTGCGCTGCTTGGCCTTGGCGATCTTCTGCTTGGACGAGCCGGCCTTCGCGAGCTTGGCCTTCGAGGTCGTCGAAGCCTTCGCGAAGCGCGAGAGGTTGTCGGGCGCCGCGCCATGTAGAGCGATCCGGGTCTGGCTGGCGCCGTGCTTCTTCACCAGCGCGAAGAGCTTGGCGGCGTTGGCCGGGTGCAGGCGGATGCAGCCATGCGAGGCCGGACGGCCGAGCGCGCCGACGGCGCCGGTGCCGTGGATGGCATAGCCGCCGCGGAAGAACACGGAATAGGGCATCGCGCCGCCGTATTTGCGAGAGTACCAGTTCTTCTCGAGCCGCGTCGGACGATAGACGCCGTTGGGCGAGCGGAAGCCCTTGCGGCCGGATGAGATCTTCCAGTCGTAGACCTCGCCGTCGGTGGTCGTCACCGACATGCGCTGGGCGGGGATGTCGACCTTGACGTCGACCCCGGCATGGGCGGCGCCGGCAAAGACCGACAGGACGAGGACGGCCAGGAGGCCGAGAACGCGACGCATCACACTCACTCCGAAGAACGCAACTGCTGGATGAGGCGTTGTCGAGCTCTGGTGGCCGCCGCCCTTGACTCTAGGAAAGCGCCGGCCGTGCCGTCTTGTAAAGCCGGAAGGCGGAACGTGGTTTCCGGCCGCTCAGATCATCGGCAGGGAAGCCGGCTTGCGGCCCCGAGGAAAGGCGGCGTCGATCCGGCCGATCTCGGCCTCGGAGAGCGTCAGATTCAGCGCGCCGGCATTGTCCTCGACATGGGTGACTCGGCCAGCCTTCGGGATCGCGAAAACGCTTTCGCTTCGGGTCAGGAAGGCGAGCGCGACCTGCCGGGGTGTTGCGCCATGGCTTGCGGCGATTTCCGTCAGCGCCTTGCCCGACGTGGTGCCGGCGGCCGGGAAATCGTCATGGCCGAAGGGACTGTAGGCAACGGCGGCGACGCCATGGCGTTCGCACCAAGGGATCACCGCATGCTCGATGGCACGTTCGCGCAGATGGTAGAGCACCTGGTTGCAGGCGATCCGGCCCGGCCCCGCAGCGGCGAGCGCCTCGTCCAGATCGTCCTCGTCGAAATTGCTGACGCCCCAGGACAGGATTTTGCCTTCCTGCTTCAGCGCCTCGAAACCGGCGAAGGTTTCCGCAAGGGGGTGCGGGCCGCGCCAGTGCAGCAGGTAGCAATCGAGCCGGTCGGTCTTCAGATGTCGCAGTGATCGCTCGCAAGCGGCGCGCACGCCCTGCCGCGAAGCGTTATGCGGCAGCACCTTCGAGACCAGGAAGACCGCGTCGCGCCGGCCTTCGATGGCCTCGCCGATCAAAGCCTCGGAGCGGCCATCGCCATACATCTCGGCGGTGTCGATATGCGTCAGCCCGAGATCGAGCCCGCGCCGGAAGGCGGCGATCGCCTCGCGCCGGTCGCCCTGCTCGCTATACCAACTGCCTTGGCCGATCGACGAGACGAGCGCACCCGAGGCTCCGAAGCTGCGTTGCATGACGTTCTCCCGATGCCGCGCCTCAATCGACCATGACGTCGAACCGCTCCTGGCGGATTTCACCGTCCTTGTAGCGGATGCGGGCGCGGAAACTGTCCGGCCCGCGATAGCCGGCCCGTGACGTGTATTCGAAGGCAAGCGAAGGGCCGACCTTGCCGTCGCAATGCCGCATGGGTCCGGGCTCGTACTCAGCCTTGGCATTGCGGGTCGCCAACCGGACCTTCCCATGCCGGGGTGGTTCCGTCAGGACGCCGCTGGGGCGGCGGATCGGCCGGCAGCGCTCGTCCATCGTCATGAAGGTCTGCTGCAGGAAGGTCGGCTTGCCGGATGCGACCCGCTCCGTGCCTGCGGCGTTCCGCGGCGTCGTCCCCTCGGTCGTGGCGCAGCCGCCGAGCAGGCCGCAAAGCAGCGTGGCGGCGATGACGGTCAGTCCGGGAACGGGCATGGCTTTCCCCGAGATAGGCATGTCGAAATGCGCAAAAGGCTTAGGTCGGCGGCGTGCCGTTGTCGGAGAGCACTTCGCCCGCGAGATAGAGCGAGCCGCAGATCAGGATGCGCGGCGGCGCCGGCCAGTCGCGCGCCGCGATCGTCCGTAGCGCCTGCTCCACCGAGCTGGAGACTTCGGCGACGAGACCGGCATTGCGGGCGGCCTCCGCGACCTCCTCGGCCGGGCGCGCGGCCAGCGAATTATGGATCGGAACGGCATAGAGCCCTTGCGCCAGCCCCTTGAAATGCCCGAGCGTCGCGGCGGCGTCCTTGGTCGAGAGCAGGCCGGCGATCATCACGAGCGGCGCCGGGTTGCGATCGGCGAGATCGGCCATGGCCTGGGCGAGCACGCGCCCGCCATCGGGGTTATGGCCGCCATCGAGCCAGAGCTCGGCGCGCTCCGGCACGATCTCGGCCAGCGCTCCGCGCGAGAGGCGCTGCAACCGCGCCGGCCAGTCGGCGTTGCGCATCCCGTCTTCGAAGGCTTGCGCCGGCAGGGCGCCGTAGCCGGCCGCCCGCAGCGCGGCGATCGCGGTGCCGGCATTGATATGCTGGTGCCGGCCGGACAAGCGCGGCAGCGGCAGGTCGAGCAGCCCGTCCTGGTCCTCGTAGACCAGCCGCCCGCCGGCCTCGTGGACGTTGAAATCCTGCGCGCCGATCAGGATCTTCGAAGCTCCCGCGCGTTCGGCCGCGGCTTCCAGCACAGCGGTCGGCTCCGGTTCCTGCGGGGCGATCACGGCCGGCGCGCCGCGCTTGAAGATGCCGGCCTTCTCGCCGGCGATCTTGGTGACGGTATCGCCGAGATATTCGGAATGGTCGAGCGAGACGGGCGTCACCACCGTGCAGGCCGGGTGAGCGATGACATTGGTCGCGTCGAAGCGCCCGCCGAGCCCGACCTCCAGCAACAGCACATCGGCCGGATGCTCGGAGAAGAGCAGCAGCCCCGCCGCCGTCGTCATCTCGAAGAAGGTGATGGGATCGCCGGCATTGATCGCCTCGCAGCGCTCCAGCGCCTCGACCAGCTTGTCCTCGGCGACGAAGCGGCCCCCACCGGGCGCGCCCAGCCGGATGCGCTCATGGAAGCGCACCAGATGCGGCGAGATATAGACATGGACGGAGAGGCCGGCGGCTTCGAGGATCGCCCGCATGAAGGCGATGGTCGAGCCCTTGCCGTTGGTGCCGGCGACATGGATCACCGGCGGCAGCTTCTTCTGGGGGTCGCCGAGCTTTTCGAGCAGGGTGAGGATGCGGCCGAGCGAGAGGTCGATCAGCTTGGGATGCAACGCCATGAAGCGCGCAAGCAATGCGTCGGAAGACCCCATGGCGTGACGGCCCCCAGCCGTGAACTCTTTCGGACCGCTCAGACGGCCTCGGTCACCGGACGCGCGGGCGCAGCCTCTTCCTTCACGGCCGGCTGCTTGGTCAGCAGGCGGCCGAGCCGGGCGAGCGTCTCCGGCAGGTCGCGGCGATGCACGACCATGTCGACCATGCCGTGATCCTTCAGGTACTCGGAGCGCTGGAAGCCGTCCGGCAGCTTCTCGCGGATCGTCTGCTCGATCACGCGCGGGCCGGCGAAGCCGATCAGCGCGCCGGGCTCGGCGATATGGACATCGCCCAGCATCGCATAGGAAGCCGTGACGCCGCCGGTGGTCGGATTGGTCAGCACCACGAAATAGGGCAGGCCCGCCGCGCGCAGGCGCCGCACCGCGACCGTCGTGCGGGGCAACTGCATCAGCGAGAGGATGCCTTCCTGCATGCGCGCGCCGCCCGATGCCGCGAAGACGACATAGGGCGTCTTCTTGTCGAATGCGGTCTCGGCGCCCTTCACGAAGGCCTCGCCCGCGGCCATGCCGAGCGAGCCGCCCATGAAGTGGAAATCCTGCACGGCCAGCGTCATCGGCAGGCCCTTGACCCGACCATAGCCGATCTTGAAGGCGTCCTGCATGCCGGTCTTGGCGCGGGCATCCTTCAGCCGGTCGACATAGCGCTTCTCGTCGCGGAACTTCAGCGGGTCGATCGCGACCTCCGGCAGGGCGACATCGAGCCACTTGCCGTCGTCGAAAGTCAGCCGCAGCCGCTCCGGCGCGGTGACGCGCATATGGTGCTCGGAGCCGGGGATGACGTAGCCATTGGCTTCGACGTCCTTGTGGAACACCATCTGCCCGGAATCGGGGCACTTGATCCAGAGGTTCTCGGGGCTCTCGCGCTTGAACAGCGTCTTGATGCGCGGCCGGACGACTTCGGAAATCCAGTTCATCGGATGAATCCCTGATGGGCTTGTCGGCGACTGCGCGCCGTCACGCCGAAAATGGGGTCGTGCCTGCCGGCGGGCAAGCGGCGCGACCATGGAACGAAACCTTGGGCTCAGGCCGCCTTGGCGACGGAGCGGATGCCCTGGGCGAGCTCGCTGACCAGCGAGGTGACAGCCGAAACCGTCTTTTCCGTGGCCTTGCCCTGGTCATCGAGCGAGAGGCGGACGCGCTCGACCAGGGCCGAGCCGACGACGACGCCATCCGCGCGCTTGGCGATGGTGGCCGCATCCTCGGCGGTCTTGACGCCGAAGCCGACCGCGACGGGCAGGTCGGTATGGCGCTTGATCCGGGCGACGGCATCGCCGACCGCGCCGTAATCGGCGATGGCGCCGCCGGTCACGCCGGTGACCGAGACGTAATAGACGAAGCCGGAGGTGTTCTGCAGCACCTTGGGCAGGCGCTTGTCGTCGGTCGTCGGCGTCGCCAGACGGATGAACGACACGCCGGCCTTCAGCGCCGGCAGGCAGAGCTCCTCGTCCTCTTCCGGCGGCAGGTCGACGACGATGAGGCCGTCGATGCCGACGCGGCGGGCATCCGCCAGGAAGGCGTCGACGCCATAGGCCCAGATCGGGTTGTAATAGCCCATCAGCACGATCGGTGTGTCATGGCCGGCCTTGCGGAAGCTTTCGACCATGGCGAGCGTCTTGCGCAGCGTCTGGCCGGCCTTGAGCGCGCGCTGGCCGGCGAGCTGGACCGGCACGCCGTCCGCCATCGGGTCGGTGAAGGGCACGCCGAGCTCGATCACGTCAGCGCCGGCTCCGGGCAGGGCCGCGAGGATCGCGCTGGAGGTCTCGAAATCGGGATCGCCGGCGGTGACGAAGGTCACGAGCGCCGCCCGGCCCTCGCGGGCGCAGGCCTGGAAGCGGTTCTGGATGCGGGTCTGGCCGGTCTCAGTCATGCCGCAGCGGTTAGCATGGGACGGGCCGGCTGGCGAGTGGCTTGCGTGCGGCACGCACCTGCGCCACATCGGCCGGGCATGCGCGCCTTCGACACCGCCCTTCCGATCGACGCCGTTCTCGGCGACCTCGCCGCCGCTTTGAGGGCGCGGCCGAATGCCGTTCTGGTCGCCCCGCCCGGCGCCGGCAAGACCACGCGCGTGCCGCTCGCCCTCCTCGACGAGCCCTGGACCAAAGGCGGCAAGCTGATCGTGCTCGAACCGAGGCGCCTGGCAGCTCGGGGCGCGGCGAACCGGATGGCGCAGACCCTGGGCGAGCGCGTTGGCGAGACGGTAGGCTTGCGCGTGCGGCTCGGCTCGAAGATCGGCTCGAAGACGCGCATCGAGGTCGTCACCGAAGGCGTCTTCGCCCGGATGATCCTCGACGATCCCGCGCTGGACGGCGTCGCCGCCGTGCTCTTCGACGAATTTCACGAGCGCTCGCTCGATGCCGATTTCGGCCTCGCCCTGGCGCTCGATGCGCAAGGCGGCCTGCGCGAGGACCTGCGCATCCTCGTGATGTCGGCTACTTTGGATGGCGCCCGCGTCGCGAAATTGCTGGGCGATGCCCCGGTGATCGAGAGCGAGGGCCGCGCCTATCCGATCGAGACGCGCTATCGCAGCCGCGACCCGCTGAAGCGCATCGAGGATCAGGTCACCGACACGATCCTGCTGGCGCTGAACGAACAGCCAGGCTCGCAGCTTGTCTTCCTGCCCGGCCAGGGCGAGATCCGCCGTGTCGAGGAGCGCCTGCGCGAGAGATTGCGCGATCCCGCCGTCGAGATCGCCCCGCTCTATGGCGCGCTCGACCAGCGCGAGCAGGACCGCGCCGTGCTGCCGGCGCCCGCGGCTAAGCGCAAGATCGTGCTCGCGACCGCCATCGCCGAGACCTCGCTGACCATTGAGGGCGTCCGTGTCGTCATCGATTCCGGCCTCGCACGCGTGCCCGTCTACGAGCCCGATATCGGCGTGACCCGTCTGGAGACCCGCCGCGTCAGCCGCGCCGCCGCCGACCAGCGCCGGGGCCGCGCCGGCCGCACCGAGCCGGGCGTGTGCTATCGGCTCTGGGAGGAGGCCGCGACCGGCGCGCTCGAAGCCTTCGCCCGCCCGGAAATTCTCTCGGCGGATCTCAGCCCGCTCCTGCTCGATTGCGCCGCATGGGGCCTCAGCGATCCCACCACGCTGGCCTTCCTCGATCCGCCGCCTGCGCCGGCCCTCAAGGAAGCGCGTAGCCTTCTGGAAGCCGTCGGCGCGCTCGATGCCGATGGCCGCATCACGCCGGAAGGGCGCGCCCTGCAGGCGCTGCCGCTGCCGCCGCGCC
Source organism: Allobosea sp. ASV33 (assembly GCF_016428755.1). Taxonomy (GTDB): domain Bacteria; phylum Pseudomonadota; class Alphaproteobacteria; order Rhizobiales; family Beijerinckiaceae; genus Allobosea. The sequence continues at coordinate 74,521 of NZ_JAELTI010000009.1, read as the reverse complement.
TCGCCCGCATGGTCGTGGCGTCCGCGCGCTTTGGGCGAGCGGACGTTGCTGCCGATCTCGCTGCCGTGCTGGTCGAGCGGGGGCTCGGCGGCGATGCCATCGATCTCGCCGAGCGCCTGGATCGCTTCGACCGCGAGCGCGGCGGCCGGGCCGGCGACATGCGCCGCCTCGCGGAAGGCTGGGCACGAACCGCCGAGCGCAGCATCGGCAAGGATCAGGTTGGTACCGGCGAGGTCCTTTCGCCCGGCCTTCTGCTCGCTTTCGCCTATCCCGACCGGGTCGCCAAGGCGCGTGCGCCGGGCTCCGGTCAGTACCTCCTTGCCAATGGCCGCGGCGGGGCATTGGAGGCGTCACAGCGTCTGGCGCGCGAGCTCTATATCGTCGTCGCGGAAATGACCGGCGCGGCCCAGCAGGCCCGCATCATGGCCGCCGCCGCGATCAGCGAAGCCGAGATTGCGACGCTCGTCTCCCATGGCCTCGCGCCCTTCGCCATCGCGGAGCGCGAGGAAGCGAGCTTCGACCGCACGGCGCGCGCCCTGCGCGTCCGGGCCGTGCGCCGCTATGGAGCTCTCTCGCTATCGGAACGGCCGCTCTCCGTCGCGGATACATCCGAAAACGCCGAAGCACTGGCGAAGGGCATCGCATCGCTCGGCATTGGACTGCTGCCCTGGACCAAGGGGCAGAACCAGTTGCGCGAGCGCGCTGCCTTCCTGCGCAAGGCCGAGCCGGAAGCCGGCTGGCCCGATCTCTCGGATGAAGGGCTGGCGCAAGAGCCGGAGCTCTGGCTGGCGCCGCATCTCCTCGGCCGTTCTTCGCTCGCTGCGATCCAGCCTTCCGACCTCGATTCGGCGCTGGCGAGCCTGCTGCCCTGGGAGCTGAAGCGCAGGCTCGATCAGGAAGCGCCGACCCATTTCACCGCTCCGACCGGCTCCTCGCTCGCCGTCGACTACGCCGCCGAGGCCGGCCCGACCATCTCCGTGCGCGTACAGGAGCTTTACGGCCTCGCGACGCATCCCGCCTTGGCCAGCGGGCGCGTGCCGCTGGTGCTGGAACTGCTGTCGCCGGCGCATCGCCCGATCCAGGTCACGCGCGACCTGCCGGGCTTCTGGCGCGGCTCTTGGGCCGCGGTGAAATCCGAGATGAAGGGCCGCTATCCCCGCCATCCCTGGCCGGACGATCCCGCCGCGGCGCTGCCGACGACGCGGGCGAAGCCACGCGGGACGTGAGACTTGGCGTCATTCTCGGGCGGAGCGAAGCGCAGACCCGAGAAGCCCAGGCCGGAAGACGCTCCGGAGCCCCCTGGTCATGAGATGCCCGGGTCAAGCCCGGGCATGACCGCTGGATTCCGATGCGGCTGCCGCCCTCAATTCCCCATCCGGTCGCGCCATTGCCGTTCGCCGGCGAGGCAGGTGGCGTTGCTGCCGGCCTGCGCCTTGTGGACGGTGGCATCGGCCGGCGCCTCGGCGATCTCGCGCAGCAGCTTCGATTTCGTCGCCTCGACGAACTGGTGCTTCTCGCGGATCGGGATGACGAAGGCGCCGATCCCGGTGATGACGCAGTCGCTGTAATAGGTGTCGAGATTGTCGATGTCGAAATAGCCGGCCTGTTTCAGCATCACCGGCAGGCCGTTGATGGCGATGCCCTTTGCGCCAGCCTCGTCACGGGCGGCGGTGACCGGGCGCCCGTCATTATTGGCGCCGTCCCCGGAGATATCGATGACGCGGCGCATCGCCGTGACATTCGATTGCTCGAGCAATTGCACGCCGAGATCGATCGCGGCCGAGATCGAGGTGCGCCGGCCGCGCCGTGTCGGCGCCTCGCCCAGCTCTTCGGCGAAGGCGATCGCGGCAGCGGGGCCATCGATCACCTTCCAGGGCCGGACGATATGCTGGAAGCCGCTGCCGGCCCATTCGAAATAGGTCACGGCGATCTTGCCGATCGCGCCCTTGTTGATCGCGTCATGCAACTGCTTCGAGCGGAAGGCCTCGATATAGCCGTTGCGCTGCAGGGCGAGCTCGTCGAGATCCATCGAATAGGAGATGTCGACCGCCAGCACGAGCGCGACATCGACCTCCTCGGGCGGCGCTCCCGCCGTCTGGGCTCGTGGCAGGGCGGGCTGCCAGAGCGCCGCCGCTGCCAGACATGAGAGACCGTACAGCCAGCGCCGCATCGCCACCTCCGTCGCCTAATCGCGAAGGGAAGTGTGCGCTTTGCCGGAATGCGCGCCAAGCCGGAAAATCCGGCTGAGACCGCCTGTTTCGATAGCAAATTCGCGAGCGGGGGCTCAAAGCATTTTCAAGCGAAGTGGATACCGGTTCGCGTGAAGAAAATGCGATAAAAAGGCTAGGCTGCGCGGCGGCCCTCCACGATGCCGATCGCGGCGGCAGCGGCCTCCTCGACGGTCAATGCCGAGGTGTCGAGCAAGACCGCATCGTCCGCCGCCCTGAGCGGCGCGTCGCTGCGGCCGGAATCGCGGGCGTCGCGCCGGCGGATATCGGCGAGGATGCCGTCGAGCGTGACGGCCTCCCCGCGCCCCACCAGTTCCTTGTGCCGGCGTGCGGCGCGCACCTCCGGCGTCGCGGTGACGAAGAGCTTGGCCGGCGCATCCGGGCAGATCACCGTTCCGATATCGCGCCCGTCGAGCACGGCCCCGTCGGGTTGCGCCGCGAAGCGCCGCTGCCGGGTCAGCAGTCCCGCGCGCACGGCCGGCATGGCCGCGACCACGGAAGCCGCTTCACCGATCTCGCGGCCACGCAGGCGCTCCTCGGGAAAGCCGGTCTCGTCGAAGCTGTTCACGACGGCCTCGGCCGCGACGACATCGTGGATATCGTGGCCGGCATCGAGCATGGCGCGCGCCACCATCCGGTAGAGCAGGCCGGTATCGAGATAGGGCAGGCCGTAATGCGCCGCGAGCCGGCGCGCGAGCGTGCCCTTGCCTGAGGCTGCCGGTCCGTCGACGGCGATGACGAGGCGGCCGGGTCGGTCTTTGCTCATCCGATCTGGCCTCCGAGCCCATTCATCAAGGCGACGAAGCTGGGAAAGCTCGTCGCGATCATGGCGCCGTCATCGACCACGACCGCCTGCTGCGTCGCCAGCCCCATGACGAGGAAGCTCATCGCGATGCGGTGGTCGAGATGGGTCGCGATCGGCCCGCCGCCGTGCACCGGCCCGCCACCCGAGCCCTCGACGATCAAGTCGTCACCCTCGATCCGGCAGGTGACGCCGGCCGCCTTCAGCCCCGCCTCGACGGCCGCGAGACGATCGGATTCCTTGACGCGCAATTCCTGCAGGCCCTGCATCCGCGTGGTGCCGTGTGCGAAGGATGCCGCTACGGCCAGCACCGGATATTCGTCGATCATCGCCGGCGCCCGCTCCGGCGGCACCGTCACGCCCGTGAGGCCGGAGGCCCGCACGCGCAGGTCGCAGACCGTCTCGCCGCCCTCGTTGGCCTCGCGCTCGACGGTGATGTCGGCGCCCATCTCGCGCAGCGTGGTCAGCAGTCCCGAGCGCAGCGGATTGGTCATCACGCTCTCGATCAGGATGTCCGAGCCCGGCACGATCAGCCCTGCCACCAGCGGAAAGGCGGCCGAGGACGGGTCCGCCGGCACGGCGATCGGGGCCGCCGTCAGCTCCGGCTGGCCCTTCAGCACGATGCGCCGGCCATGTTCGCCCTCCGGCGTCACCGTGATTTCGGCGCCGAAATGCGCCAGCATCTTCTCGGTATGGTCCCGGGTCGCTTCCGCCTCGATCACCGTGGTCTCGCCGGGCGCCGCGAGCGCGGCCAGCAGCACGGCCGACTTGATCTGCGCCGATGCGACCGGCGGGCGGTAGGTGATCGGGATCGCCTCCTTCGGGCCGCGCAGGGTCAAGGGCACGCGTCCGCCTTCCTGCTGCGAGACGACGGTGGTGCCCATCTGCTCCAGCGGGTCGAGGATGCGGCGCATCGGCCGCTTGCGCAGGGAGGCGTCGCCGTCGAAGGTCGTGGTGATCGGGTGTGAGCCGCAGACGCCCATCATCAGGCGCGAGCCGGTGCCGGCATTGCCGAAATCGAGCACATCGGCCGGCTCGCGCAAGCCCTCGACGCCGACGCCCTGCACGCGCCAGGCGCCCGGCCCGTCATGATGGACGATGGCGCCGAGCGCGCCCGCCGCGGCGGCGGTGCGCATCACGTCCTCGCCTTCGAGCAGCCCGGTGACCCTGGTCTCGCCGATCGCGAGGAGCCCGAAGATCATCGCCCGGTGCGAGATTGACTTGTCGCCGGGCACGCGGACGCGGCCCTTGAGCGGCCCCCCGGCGCGGGCAGTGACGGGGACGGGTTCATGGTCGTGGGACAAGGGGAAAGCGGTCTCTGCGGGCTGGCCGAAGGGGATGCGATCAAGGCCGTAGCATGGTCGCGCGCGGCGCGCCAAGACGCGCGCGATGCGCCGCGCCCAGGCGCCGCTTCGGCCATCCGGTTTGACGCTCTCTGCAAATCAGTATTTGACAGCATCGCTCGCCCCGACTAACGGACGCGCCTGCTTTTCAAAACATGATAGTTGAAGGTCCGACGCAGTGGCGAAACCGGAACTCGGAACGAAGCGCGTTTGCCCGGTCACGGGCCGCAAATTCTATGACCTGAACAAGGACCCGATCGTCTCGCCCTATACGGGCCAGGCTTATCCCCGGGCGATGTTCGAGCCGCAGGCGAAAGCGGTCGTGCCGCCGAAGCCGGAACCCGACGAGGAAGACGAGGCCGAGGTCGCCGATGGCGCCGTCGAGCTCGTTTCGCTGGACGAGGCCGATGCCGAGGCGTCGGAGAAGGATGCCGTCGTCACCAGCGAGGACGATATCGAGGTCGAGGATGTCGGCGGCGACGACGAGGACGATACCTTCCTCGAAGAGGATGAGGAAGGCGACGACGACGTCTCCGACCTGATCGATGGCGACATCGAGGGCGACGAGGACAACTGATCCTCAAGCCGAGAAAAAAGATGACGACAAAGCGACATTAGGCGCTTGTGTCTTCCGCCCGAGCCGCCTATAGAGCGCTTCGTCGCCGACAGGGCGGCCCGGACGGAACCGCCGAGGCGGTGAAAATTCGGTTGGTGATCGGTCCCCAAACCGGTCATCGCGCGTGGGGCCATAGCTCAGTTGGGAGAGCGCTTGAATGGCATTCAAGAGGTCGGCGGTTCGATTCCGCCTGGCTCCACCAAATCTCTTCTCATGATCTCACATGACGTTCGAAGCCGGCCCCAGAGGCTGGCTTTTCTCGTTTCTGCACCGAAAATCGCCGCACTTCCCCTGTCGCTCGCTGCGAAACAGGAACAGCGTTGCAGCCGCCACCTGATTCGGGTGCGGCGCGCTTGATTTGCCGCCGCTGTCATGGCCCGAGCTTGAATTTCCCTGGCGGATGGGCAGGCACGCCGAACGCGCCGCCGCGCAGGCAGGCGCGAGCGAGGATGACTGTGAGACGATGCCGGATCTGAGCAATATCCTGCGCGAGCCGCGCTACGATCTGGTCAAGGCGCCGACGCCGCTGCAGCGGCTCACCGGCTTCGAGCGCAAGCTCGGCCGTCCGGGCCTCTACATGAAGCGCGACGACCTGATGGAGATCGGGCTCGGCGGCAACAAGCTGCGCAGCCTCGAATTCTGGCTGGGCGCCGCGCTCCGGGAGCGGGCCGACATCGTTCTCGTCGCCGGCGGGGCGACGTCCAATCTCTGCCGCCTGACGGCCGCAGCCGCGTCGATGGCGGGGCTCGATTGCCTGATCATCCACAATGCCGAGGACACGCCCGCGAATCGCGAGCGCTCCTTCCTGAATCGCTTGTTCGGCGCGGAGACCCGCTTCATCGGCCCGGTCGGCGAGGACGAGCGCGGCGCGGCGACGAAAGCCGCCGCCGAGGAGCTGTCGCGGCAAGGGCGGGCGCCCTATATCGTCGGCGACGCCGTGCTCGGCGCGCTCGGTTACGTCCTGGCGGCTTTCGAGCTGCAGGAGCAGTCCCGGCGCGAACCGGCGCCGCTGCGCCATGTCGTCCTGGCGGGCTCGATGGGGCCGACCGAGGCCGGCTTCATCTTCGGCAATGCCATGCTCGGTCACCCCTTCCAGGTGCATCTGGTCAGCGTCGAATACGGGCAGGCGGAGCTGGAGGCGCGCATCAGCCGGATCTACGACGGCCTCGGCGAGCGGACAGGCCTGGCGATCGGCGGGCTCGATCACGCTCCGCTGCACTACCATATGGCTCATCTCGGCGGCGGCTGGGGGGTGCCCACGCCCGAGTCGGAAGCGGCGATCGTCGCCTTCGCCCGCACCGAAGGCATCCTGATCGAGCATGTCTATACGGCGAAGACCTGCGCCGGTTTCCTCGATCTGGTCGCGAACGGCACCGTTCCGCCGGATGAGCCGGCCTGCGTCCTTCATACCGGCGGGACGGCATCGCTGTTCGCCCAGCGCGAGCAGTTCCGGACGGTGAGCTGAGAGAACCGGCTTCGGCGGCCCTCAGAAGCTCGAGCGCGGCCGATAGGGCTGGGTCAGGTTCCCGGCATTGTTGAGCGCGAGCGCGAGCTCGGTGATGTGCAGCGCGAGCGCGCCCGAGAAGCGCGGCGCCTCTCCACGGCGGATCGCCTCGGCCTGATCCGCGACACCGCGCATGAAATCGATCTGCGAGGGAAAGCCCGGCAACGCCGTGCTCGAAGCTGCCTCGGGATAGGCCAGCTTTCGCCCCGGCGTGGGCTTCCAGGGCAGCGCGCGCCCGAGTTTCGCCTCGGCCCGCGTCAGGATGCGCCCGAGCAGCGGCCGGGGCGCATCGGTCTCCTCGATATGGACCACGGAACGGTTGTCCCAGAGGTCGCGCACTGTCAGCGAACCCTTTTCGGCGAAGACTTGCAGCGAGCGGTCGCGCGGCGCGGCAAGCCCGTTGGTCAATCGCGCCACGACGCCCGAGCGGAATTGCAGGCAGCCGACCGAGAAATCCGGTGCCATCGCGATCTGCTCGGTGCCCGGCCCCTTGTCGGGGAAGGTCACGGCCGAGAAGGCGGTCAGGCTCTCGACCGGCCCGAACAGCGTCACCAGCCAGGAGAGCGCGTAGCCGGCATGTTCCAGCGTGCAGCCGATCTCGAATTCGTGCAGCCCCGGCCACGGCGCGCCGGAGCGCGAGCGCCAGCTTGCCCATGTGTCGCGGAAGACCGGGCCGTCCTCCATCGCGGCATAGACCAACCGCGGGGTGCCGATCCGGCCCGAGTGCAAGACGCCTTCGACGAGGCGATGCGCGTCGCTGAGCCCGTTGGCGGGTGCAGTCGCGAGCGTCAGCCCGGCGGCCTCGGCCTGCCCGACCAGAATCTCCGCTTGAGCCAACCCCATCGCGAGCGGCTTCTCGCAATAGACATGCTTGCCGGCGGCGAGCGCGCGGCTGGTGATCTCGTAATGGCTTTCCGGCGTCGTCAGATTGACGACGATCTGGACGGAGGGGTCGGCCAACAGGGTGTCGAGATCGGGATAGGCGGAGACCTTATGGAAGGCGCGGAAGGCTTCCAGCCGCGCGGCATCGCGATCCCAGACGCCTGTGAGCGAGAGCGTCGGATGGTTGGCCAGCGTCGTCATGTAGTAGTCGGCGACGAAACCCGTGCCGACGAGCGCGATCTTCATGATTGGGCTGCTCCTTGGAGCATGATCCCGCGCATCGACAATAAGGCGCGGGTCATCCCGGGCGACCGAAGGAAGACCCGGGATCCATGCCGGAACCTGGTTCGGGAAAGCTCGGGCATGGATCCCGGATCTCCGCTGCGCTCCGTCCGGGATGACCCGGATTCATCTAACGGCGGTCTATCGCATCGAAGGATGAAGATCGGCTTTCGCGAAAGCGCGGCTTAAGCCGCGCCGATCGCGTTGGACGGCGTCTGCCGGTCGGTGATCTGCTGGCCGAACAGGCTGCCGGCGAGCTCCACCGCGAGACGGGCCGTCTGGCCGCGATCGTCGAGGAAGGGGTTGAGCTCGACGATATCCATCGAGCGGACCAGCCCGGAATCGTGCAGGAGCTCCATCACCAGATGCGCCTCGCGATAGGTCGCGCCGCCCGGCACGGTGGTGCCGACGCCCGGTGCCAGCGGTGGGTCGATGAAATCGACGTCGAAGGAGACGTGCAGCACGCCATTCGCCGCGCGCACCTTTTCGATCACCTGGCGGATCAGCACGCCGACGCCGTGCTCGTCGATGGCGCGCATGTCGGCGATATCGACGCCGCGCGCCTTCACCGCCGCCTTTTCCAGCGGGTCGATCGAGCGGATGCCGAAAAGGCTGAGCTGCTCATGCGCGATCGAGGCGCGTGGCTCGGTGCCGAGCAGGTCGTCGAGCCCGGCCTCGCCGCAGAGGAAGGCCGAGGACATGCCGTGCATGTTCCCGGAGGGCGAGATAGCCGGCATGTTGAAATCGGCATGGGCGTCGAGCCAGAGCACGAAGAGCTTGCGGCCCTGCTCCTGCCAGTGGCGGGCGACGCCGTTGACCGAGCCCATTGACAGGCTGTGGTCGCCGCCGAGGAAGATCGGCGTGTCGCCGGAGCGTGCGAGATCATAGGCGCGGGCGCTGAGCGCGCGCATCCAGGCGGCGATCTCGTTGTAGAAACGGGCGTTGGCGGGGGCCGGGCCGTCGACCGGCGTCAGGTCGCGCGGCAGGATGTCGCCATGGTCGCTGACCGCATAGCCGAGGCTTTCCAGCACGCCGACGAGACCGGCCGTGCGCAGGCCGGCCGGGCCCATCAGAGCGCCGCGGCGCGAGGCGCCGACCTCGATGGGCGCGCCGAGCAGGGCGATGCGGCCCTGGGCCGCGGGAGCGTTCGTGCTGGAGGCGGTCATGCTGGCGATCCGTTGATGGGATTTCGATGGGCGTCATGCGCCGATGCGCCGTCCATGGCGTATCAAGCCTTATCTGTCGAGGCTCAAGCCTGTGTGACAGAGGCGTCGTCATTCCGGATCAGCGCCGCTGATGCGGTTTGCCCGGAATGACGGCCGGCGCTTGACGACGCATCCCTTCAACGCCGCTTCAGCAGGATCATCTTCTCCTGCGTCATGTCGTGCATCGTGTAGGGGATGCCGCCGGTGCCGTAGCCGGAGACGCGCCGGCCGGCGAAGGGCATCCAGTCGGTGCGGAAGGTCGTGGGGTCGTTGACCATCACGGCAGAGGCATCGAGCCGGTTCGCCGCCCGCATCGCCACGTCGATATCTTGCGCGAAGATGCTGGCCTGGAAGGCGACGGAGAGGGAATTCGCCCGCGCGATCGCGTCGTCGAGCTTGCTGTACCGGTAAATCGCGACGACCGGGCCGAAGACCTCCTCGCTGGAGATGCGGGCTTCCGGATCGGGATCGATCAGCACCGTCGGCTCCAGCGTCGTCTCCGACAGGCGCTTCCCGCCGGTGGCGAGCCGGGCGCCGCCCTTGATCGCTTCGTCGATCCAGGAGGCGACGCGGTCGGCCTCCTTTGGGATGATCAGCGGGCCGACTTCGGTATCCTTCAGCGTGGGATCGCCGGTGCGCAGTTTCTTCACCCGCGCCACGAGTCGCTCGGTGAAGTCGTTGACGATCGCATCGTGGACATAGATCCGCTGCGTCGACACGCAGACCTGGCCGGCATGGTAGTAGCCGCCCTTCACGATCGGCTCGATGATCCCGTCGAGATCGGCGCTCTTGTCGACGATGGCGGGGGCGACGCCGCCATGCTCCAGCGCCGAGCGGGCGCCATGAGCCAGCTTGGAATGCAGATACCAGCCGACCTTGGCCGAGCCGATGAAGCTGAGGAAGGCGATGCGCGGATCGGTCGCGAACTTCTCCGCCAGCGCTGTCTCCTCGGGCACGAATGTTTGGCACCAAGCCTCCGGCAAACCGGCTTCGTGGACCAATTTGACGAAGTCGATGCAGGAGAGCGGCGTCGTGCCGGCCGGCTTGACGATGACCGGGCAGCCGACCGCGATCGCCGGCGCGACCTGATGCACGATCAGGTTGAGCGGGTGGTTGAAGGCCGAGATCGCCGCGACGATGCCGATCGGCTCCTTGGTGGTGAAGGCCCAGCGATCGGCCGCCGCCGCCGACAATCCCATCGGGATCTCGCGGCCGGCGAAGTTCCGGAGCTCTTCGGCGGCATTGTAGACGCCGTCGACCGCCCGGTTCGCCTCTACGATCGCGTCCGGCAGCGGCTTGCCGCCCTCGCGTGCGATCTGCATGGCGAAATGGTCGCGCCTTGTTTCCAGCAGCCCCGCGAGCTTCCGCAGGATCGCGATGCGCTGATGTGGCTTCAGCCAGTTGTCGCGGTCCCTGAAGACGGCCTGCGCCGCCTGGAGCTTGCGTTCGAGCGCGGCCTCGTCGTCGGTCTCGATCTCGGTAATCGGGGCGCGGTCATAGGCTTGCACAACCTGGAGCATGGTCGTCTCCTTGAATTCGCTTGGAGTGCCGAGGATCAGGCCAGATCGACGTCTGGCACCTTGTTCCTGAGTTCCTCGACAAGGACGCGGGTGTTCTCGGAATAGTCGATCGGGCAATCGACGAGATGGACGCCGCCGCCGTTGAAGGCCGCTTCCAGCGTCGGCACCAGCGCCTCGGCCGAGGTCACGCGCGAGCCCTTGGCGCCATAGGCCTCGGCATAGCGCACGAAATCGGGATTGCCGAAGGTCATGCCGTAATCCGGGAACTTGTCGACCGCCTGCTTCCAGCGGATCATGCCATAGGCGCCGTCATTGAGGACGAGCACGACGAGATTGAGCCCGAGCCGGACCGCCGTCTCCATCTCCTGCGAGTTCATCATGAAGCCGCCATCGCCGCAGACGGCCATGACGCGCCGCTCCGGATGCAGCATCGCCGCCATCATCGCGGAAGGGAGTCCTGCGCCCATCGTCGCCAGCGCATTGTCGAGCAGCAGCGTATTGGCGACATGGGTGCGGTAGTTCCGCGCGAACCAGATCTTGTACATGCCGTTGTCGAGGCAGACCATGCCGTCCTCCGGCATCACCGCGCGCACGTCATGGACGAGCCGCTGCGGCGTCACCGGGAAGCGGTCTTCCTCGGCGCGGGCATTGATCTTCGCCAGGATCTTCTGGCGCAGCTCCAATGTCTGCTTCTGCTCGGGCAGCTTGCCCTCCAGCCGGTCGGCGAGGCCCGTCATGGTGACCCCGATATCGCCGATCACCTCGGCATCGGGGTGGTAGACCTGCTCGACATTGGCCGATTGGAAGCCGAGATGGATCACCTTCGGCCCGCCGGCATTGCGCATCAGGAAGGGCGGCTTCTCGATCGTGTCGTGGCCGACCGCGATGATCAGGTCGGCGGCGGCGACGGCCTCATGGACATAGTCGCCCTCGGAGAGCGCGGCGGTGCCGAGATAGAGGTTCGAGCCGCCGGTGACGGCGCCCTTGCCCATCTGGGTGTTGAAGAACGGCAGGCCGATGCGGCGCACCGCCGCCGAGAGCGGCTCGACCAGCCGCGGCCGGTTGCCGGCGGCGCCGATCATCACCAGCGGCCGCTTGGCGGTAAGGATCATCCGGGCAGCGTGGTCGAGCGGGGCAGGCGGCGCGATCGGCCGGTCGAGCGGATGGACCGGGATCATCGGGATATCCTCGACCTCCTCGGCCGCGATATCCTCGGGCAGTTCGAGATGGACCGGACCGGGCCGCTCCTCCATCGCGACGCGGAAGGCATCGCGCACCACCGAGGGGATGCTGCCGGGGCTGACGATCTGGCGCGTCATCTTGGTCAGCGGGCGCATCGAGGCGACCACGTCGACGATCTGGAAACGCGCCTGCTTGGCGCTCATGATCGCCTTCTGCCCGGTGATGAGGATCATCGGCATCGCGCCGAGATGGGCATAGGCCGCACCCGTCGAGAAATTCAGCGCGCCCGGGCCGAGCGTCGCGATGCAGACGCCGGGACGGCCCGTCAGCCGCCCATGCGTCGCGGCCATGAAGGCGGCGGCCTGCTCGTGCCGCGTCAGCACCAGCTCGATCTTCGATTTGCGCAGGGATTCGACGACGTCGAGATTTTCCTCGCCGGGAACGCCGAAGACGCGATCGACGCCCTCGTTCTCCAGCGCCTCGACCAGAAGATCGGAACCCTTCTTCATCGCCCATGCCTTTCCCGGAGAGAGCCTCGCCGGGGAGCAAGGCTATGCCTTCGACGTAGGAAGGCAACCGGGGGCGTGTCAGGGCGCGCGGCGCATGGCTGTCCTGCCCGGCCGCGGCTTGAAGCGAAGGGGCCGATATCGGCTCAAGCCGCCTGTTTCAACGCGATCTCGAAGGGCGAGAAGGTGACCGCGCCGCCCTGCACCGTGACCAGCGTGTTGCAGGGCAGGGCCTGCCAGCATTCGCGCGCGGCATCGACCGGCTCGGAGGCGACGACGACGCTGTCGGGCCGCTCGCAGACATAAAGGCTGGGCGGCTTGGCGTCCGAGGACCAGCGGATCGCGTGAATGCTGTCGCCGTCGGCGAGCGCTGCCGCGCAGCGCAGCGGCTCGCGGATGCCGGCCTGCTGCATCAGCGAGAGCGCGTCCGACAAGGCGGCGGCGAGTGCATCGCCCGGCGTCATCCCTTCCGCCAGATGGGACAGCGCGAGCAGGAACAGCGCCTCGGAATCGGTCGTGCCGGCGCGGACGCCGTAGAGCGCATCCGGGATCAGCGCCTCCAGCTGCCGGCGGATGGTGCCGTAGCCGCCGATCTGGCCGTTATGCATGAAGAGATAGCGGCCATGGACGAAGGGGTGGCAGTTCGCCCGCGTCGTCGCGGTGCCGGTCGCGGCGCGGACATGGGCGAAGAACAGATGCGAGCGCACCTGCCGCGCGATCGAGAGCAGGTTCTCGTCGGACCAGGCGGGACGCACCTCGCGATACTGGCCGGGCTCGGGCCGCTCGCCATACCAGCCGACGCCGAAGCCGTCGCCATTGGTGCCGGTCTTGGCCTCCTCGGCATGGAGCGACTGGTGGATCAGCGAATGGCAGGGCGAGGCGACGAAGTCCTCGAGGAAGACGGGAACGCCGGAATAGGCGAGGAAGCGGCACATCGGCGCCTCGAATCGACGGTTGGAAGCGGGTCGGAGAATATTGTTCTCCGAAGATGAACGCGAACATAACGAATCTTCGCCGCGTTCGCGAGCCAAGGTACCAGGCCGCAATTTTCTGCCGCAAAAACAGGCAGCCGCATCCCTTCGCCTTTGGTCCAATGGATAAGGCCCGCACCGTCTTGCGTGGCGCGCATCGCTCCTATACCGATCCAGCTCATAAACTGCGCATAAACACGAGCCGGCTGCACATATCCGGTCCATGGCGCCTCTCGACGGGAGCGGGAATGTGAAGGGTCTCCTCGGCATCAGCCGCGTCATCGACGCGGTCAACGGCCAGATCGGCAAGAAGGTCGCCTGGCTGATCCTCGCGGCGGTGATCGTGGCGTCGGTCAACGCCATCATCCGCAAGATCTTCAACGTCTCGTCGAATTCATGGCTCGAGCTGCAATGGATGCTGTTCGGCGCGGTCTTCCTGATGTGCGCCTCCTGGACGATGCAGGTGAAGGAGCACATCCGCATCGATATCGTGAACGCGATGCTGCCCAAGCGCGTCCGGCAATGGATCGAGCTCGTCGGTCATGTGCTCTTCCTGATGCCGTTCTGCCTGCTGATCGTCTACCATTCCTGGCCGTTCTTCATGCGCTCCTACGCCATCAACGAGCAGTCGCTTTCGGCTGGCGGCCTGCCGCAATGGCCGGCCAAGGGGCTCGTCGTGGTCGGCTTCGTGATGCTGACCTTCCAGGGCATCTCCGAGATCATCAAGACGATCGCGATCATGCGCGGCGACTTGGAAGATGCCGAGATGGCTCTCGGCCATGCCGCGGCGGCCGAGGCGGAAGCCCAGCGCCTGCTCGACCAAGCCAAGGAACAGGGTCTCGCCTCGTGAGCGGCCCGCAAGAAGTCCGGAACCGTCCCATGCACGCTCATCGCCTTCCGCGCGTCGCCGGCCTGCTGCTCGCGCTGACCTTCCTCGCCTTCTTCGGCCTCCACACCGGCGACGCCTTCGCGGCGGGCGGCGGTGTCGGCGATTTCCTGCGCGTCAACATGGCGCCGGTGATGTTCGCCGCGCTCGTCGTCTTCCTGCTGCTCGGCTATCCCGTCGCCTTCGCGCTGGCCGCCAACGGCCTGCTCTTCGCGCTGATCGGTATCGAGCTCGGCCTGTTCCAGGAGAACTTCCTGCAGGCCCTGCCCGAGCGCATCTACGGCACGATGAACAACGACGTGCTGCTGGCCGTGCCGTTCTTCACCTTCATGGGCCTGATTCTCGAACGCTCCGGCATGGCGGAGGACCTGCTCGACACCATCGGCCAGCTCTTCGGGCCGATCCGCGGCGGTCTCGCCTATGCGGTGATCTTCGTCGGCGCCCTGCTCGCCGCGACCACCGGCGTCGTCGCGGCCTCGGTGATCTCGATGGGCCTGATCTCGCTGCCGATCATGCTGCGCTACGGCTATGACCGGCGCCTTGCGTCCGGCGTCATCGCGGCGTCCGGCACGCTCGCGCAGATCATCCCGCCCTCGCTCGTGCTTATCGTGCTCGCCGACCAGCTCGGCCGCTCGGTCGGCGACATGTACGAGGGCGCCTTCATTCCCGGCCTCGTGCTCGCGGCGATGTATGCCGGCTATGTCTTCCTCGTCACGATCGTCTATCCCAATCGCGCGCCCGGCCTGCCGCCGGAGGCGCAGACCCTGCGCGATGCCGACGGCCAGACGCGGCGCCTCTCCTTGCTCGTCGTCGCGCTGATCTCGCTCGCGCTCGCCTACGCCTATATGAAGCTGTTTACCAAGCTGACCGCGGGTGCCGATTTCGTCATCCTGACGATGTCGCTGATGGTGGCGATCTCCTTCGTCATCGCGCTGGTCAACAAGTTACTGAAGCTCAACCTGCTCTCGCGCATGACCGAGCAGGTCATCTTCGTGATGGTGCCGCCGCTGGCGCTGATCTTCCTGGTGCTCGGCACGATCTTCATCGGCGTCGCCACGCCGACGGAAGGCGGCGCGATGGGCGCGGCCGGCGCGATCCTGCTCGCCTACGGCAAGAAGCGCATGACCTTCGACCTGCTCCGGCAGGCGACCGAGTCCACGGCCAAGCTCTCGGCCTTCGTGCTCTTCATCCTGGTCGGCGCGCGCGTGTTCTCGCTGACCTTCTACGGCGTCAACGGCCATCTCTGGGTCGAGCACCTGCTGGTCGGCCTGCCCGGCGGCGCAACGGGCTTCCTGATCGTCGTCAACGTGATGGTCTTCCTGCTCGCCTTCTTCCTCGACTTCTTCGAGCTGGCCTTCATCGTCGTGCCGCTGCTCGGGCCGGCCGCTGAGAAGCTCGGCATCGACCTGATCTGGTTCGGCGTCATCCTCGGCGTGAACATGCAGACCTCCTTCATGCATCCGCCCTTCGGCTTCGCGCTGTTCTTCCTGCGCTCGGTCGCGCCGAAGAACCCCTACCGGGATCGCGTCACCGGCCGAATGATGGAACCGGTCACCACCGGCCAGATCTACTGGGGCGCGGTGCCCTTCGTGGTGATCCAGTGCATCATGGTCGCGCTCGTTGTGATCTTCCCGAGCATGGTGATGCACTACAAGGCTTCCGCCGTGCAGCTCGACCAGAAGGCGATCGACAAGCAGTTCGACTCGATACAGATCCCCGGCCTCGGCGGCTCCGGCCTGCCGGGCGGGTTTGACCTGAATGCGCCGCCGGTCATCACGCCGCCGAAGCCGTAAGGCGGGTCGCGTCGTGGGGAGTGCGGCCGGCAGGCTGATCGCAGTTGCATCGCTCGCGCTCGTGGCGGCGCCCGGCACCGCCTGGGCGTCGGGCGATATCGGCGGGGCGAGCATGGGTGCCGGCTGGGCCTTGCCCTTCGCCGGCATGCTGCTCTCGATCGCGCTCGGCCCGGTGCTGTTTCCGCGTCTCTGGGAGCATCACTACGGCAAGTTCGCCGGTTTCTGGGCCGCGCTGACGCTGGTGCCTTTGGTCCTGCTGCGCGGCGCCGATCCCGCGCTCGGTGCGCTGCTGCATACCGCGCTGCTCGACTACATCCCCTTCATCATCCTGCTCTTCGCGCTCTTCACCATGGCGGGCGGCATCCTGATCTCGGGCAACCTGCATGGTACCCCAGTGACCAACACCGTCCTGCTGGCGATCGGCACGGTGCTGGCGAGCTTCGTCGGCACAACCGGAGCCTCGATCATCATGATCCGGCCGGTGCTACGCGCCAATGACGACCGGCGCTTCAACGTCCATGTCGTCGTCTTCTTCATCTTCCTGGTCTCGAATATCGGGGGATCGCTGACGCCGCTCGGCGACCCGCCGCTCTTCCTCGGCTTCCTGCGCGGCGTCGATTTCTTCTGGACCACGACGCATCTGCTGCCCGAGACGGCCTTCGCGGTCGTCGTGCTGCTGGCGCTGTTCTACGCGCTCGACAGCTTCTTCTTCCGCAAGGAGGAGGGCTATCCCAGGCTCAAGGACCCGACACCGGACCGCGCCATCAAGCTCTGGGGCAAGGTCAATCTCCTGCTGCTCGGCGGCGTCATCGCCGCGATCCTGATGTCGGCGAACTGGAAGCCGGGCGTCGCCTTCACCGTTCATGGCGTCGCCGTCGAGGGCCAGAATCTGCTGCGCGACGTGATCCTGCTGGTCCTCGCCGGCCTGTCGCTGAAGCTGACGCCGGGTCCGGTCCGGGCCGGCAACGAGTTCTCCTGGGGGCCGATCCAGGAGGTCGCCAAGCTCTTCGCCGGCATCTTCGTCTGCATCATCCCGGTGCTGGCGATGCTGCAGGCGGGCAAGGCCGGCGCCTTCGCGTCGCTGGTTGCGCTGGTCAGCCATGCCGACGGCAGCGCCAATACCACGGCCTATTTCTGGCTGACCGGCGCGCTCTCCTCCTTCCTCGACAACGCGCCGACTTATCTCGTCTTCTTCGAGCTGGCGGGCGGCGATCCCAAGGCCTTGATGACGACCGGCGCGCTGACGCTGACGGCGATTTCGGCCGGCGCGGTCTTCATGGGTGCCAACAGCTATATCGGCAACGCCCCGAACTTCATGGTCTACGCCATCGCCAAGGACCGGAAGGTGAAGATGCCGAGCTTCTTCGGCTACATGCTCTGGTCGGGCGCGATCCTGATTCCGCTCTTCCTGGTGCAGACAATCCTGTTCTTCCGATAAGACGAAGGGTGTCATCCCGTGTCTGCGCAGCGGCACTTCGCGCCGCAGCGCGCACGGGAAGACAGCAGCCTTACGGCCGCCCGGTCGGTACGCCCTCGCGGATTTTCGCCGAGAACTGCGGATCGTCCAGCGAAAGCGTGCGCGCGTGGTCGCCGATGCGGGCGGCCCGGACCAGCTCCTCGAGCGGGATGTCCTGCCGGATCGCGCCGATCTGCTGGAGATAGCCCGGCAGATAGCCTGACAGCAGCACGCGCGGGTCCAGAGGCAGCGAGAACTTCCAGCCTGGCGAGACGCTGGCGACGAGGTGGTACACCACCGTGGTGCAATTGGTCGTCAGCGTGTTGTACCAGCGCGGCTTGGCGGCGAGGTCGTTGATATCCCCGATATAGGCGACGAGCAGGTCGCGCGCCTGAGCTCCCGAGGCGCTGAGGCGAAAGAGCCTGGCATCCTCGCGCCGCGCATGGGTGCGCAAGCCGACGATGTCGCGTTCGTCGGCGGCGACATAGGCCATCTCGTAACTGCGGAAGAAACCGGCCAGCGCCGACCATTCTTCGCCCTTCTCGCGCCGGACCTCGATCGAGATGGTGAGCGGCACCGAATCGGAAAACGTGAAGCTGATCATCAGATGCGCGATCGCCTCGCCCGACCAATAGGTCAGGAAGGCGTCGGCGCCAGTGACGGCCGCAAGATTGTAGCGCCGGGTCTCCCAGACCTGATCGTAATCCGTCTCCGTGCGCCAGTGGAAATGGCGCAGATTGGACACGGTGATCGCGTCGCCCTGGCGCGCGATGCTCGGCAGCTTCGCGAGCTCGGGAATCCAGTCGCGGTCATGCGAGGGCTGGAAGCTGCTCCACCATCCCAGCAGGCCGACGAAGACCGTGGCGAAGCCCAGCGTCAGGCGCGCGTCGCTGGTCCAGATGCCGACGAGCCCGGCCAGTGCCGCGATGCCGAAGCCGATCGCCGCGATGGTTGCGGTCGTGCCCGGCAGGCGGAACAGTAGGAACCCCGCGCCCCAGAGCGCGGCGCCGAGAACGACGAGGGTGAGGAGAAGCTTCAGCACAATGAAAAAGAGGCGGCCCATGGCCGCCTCTCGTAACCGATTTCTCGATCCATCCCAAACGCGGTCGTCCTGGATCGGCGCCTTTCCGTCGGACGGTCCCGTGTCTGCGCCGCAGCATTTCATGCTGCAACGCGCACGGGATGACAGGCGGGTCTCAGGCCGCGAGCGAGCTCGTCGGCGCGGCAGCCTTCACGGCGTCGTCGACATGGTCCTCGAACTTCGCGAAGTTCTTGGCGAACATCTCCGTGAGATTCTTGGCGGTCTCGGCGAAGGCGGCCTTATCCTGCCAGGTCTTCACGGGATAGAGGATATGCGGCTCGACGCCAGGCACCGAGGTCGGCACCGCGAAGCCGAAATACGGATCACGGCGGAAATCGGCGCGGTTGAGCGAGCCGTCGAGCGCCGAGGAGAGCAGGCGGCGCGTCACGCGGATCGGCATGCGCCGGCCGGTGCCGTATTTGCCGCCGGTCCAGCCGGTGTTCACCAGCCAGCAATCGACATGATGCTTGGCGATGAAGTCGCGCAGCAGGTTGGCGTATTCCGACGGGTGGCGCGGTAGGAAGGGCGAGCCGAAGCAGGTCGAGAATTCCGGCTCGACGCCGGTGAGCCCGCGCTCCGTGCCGGCGACCTTGGCGGTGTAGCCGGAGAGGAAGTGGTACATCGCCTCGGCCGGGGTCAGCTTGGCGATCGGCGGCATCACGCCGAAGGCGTCGGCGGTCAGCATCACGATGTTCTTCGGGATGCCGGCGCGGCCGGTGCGCGAGGCGTTGGGGATGAAGTCGAGCGGATAGGCCGAGCGGGTGTTCTCGGTCTTGGACTGGTCGTCGAAATCGACCTCGCGGGTGATCGGGTCCATGACGATGTTCTCGAGCACGGTGCCGAAGCGCAGCGAGGCCGCGTGGATCATCGGCTCGGCCTCGGCCGAGAGCCGGATCGTCTTGGCGTAGCAGCCGCCCTCGAAATTGAAGATGCCTTCCTTCGACCAGCCATGCTCGTCGTCACCGATCAGCGTGCGCTCTGGATCGGCGGAGAGTGTGGTCTTGCCGGTGCCGGAGAGGCCGAAGAAGATCGCGGAATCGTCCTTGGCGCCGACATTGGCCGAGCAGTGCATCGGCACTACGCCCTTGGTCGGCAGGACGTAGTTCAGATAGGTGAAGACCGATTTCTTCATCTCGCCGGCATAGGCCGAGCCGCCGATCAGCACGATCTTGCGGGTGAAGTCGATCGCGACGACGGTCTCGCTGCGGCAGCCATGGCGCTTCGGATCGGCCTTGAAGCTCGGCAGATCGACGATCGTCATCTCCGGCACATAGGCGTTGATCTCGTCGCGCGGCGGGCGGATCAGCAGGTTGCGGATGAAGAGCGAGTGCCAGGCCATCTCGGTGAAGACGCGGGCCTTGACGCGGTGGACGGGGTCGGCACCGCCATAAAGGTCCTGCGCGAACAGCTCCTTGCCCTCGGCATGGGCTAGGAAATCGGCCAGAAGCGTCTCGAAATGCTCCGGCGACATCGCCTGGTTGTTGTCCCACCAGACGGTGTTCTCGGTCAGCGCGTCGCGCACCGTGAACTTGTCCTTGGGCGAACGGCCGGTATGGGTGCCGGTATCGGCGCAGAGCGCGCCGCCGCGGGCGAGCTGGGATTCGCCCCGATCCAGGGATGCCTCATAGAGCTGCGGTGCTTCCAGGTTCCAGTGCACAGCCTTCAGCTTGCGGAAGCCGAAGCCCTCGGCGCCTTGGGCGGCATTGAACTGACCGATATTGTCCACTGAATTCCTCCGGAGGCCGGCCATGCTGTCGGCGGCCCGTTGTCTTCACGAATGCGCCGGGGCAGGTGGCAGGGCCCAGACGTCGAAGGCGAGGCCCTGGAGGCTGCAGGGTTTCGCGGTCCCTGACAGCCTCTGCAGGCCACGATGGTCTTTAAGGCGATGCGGCGCCTCGCTCAAGTCATTGAAAAGGCCCGATGACCTTGGGTCGGCTTCTAAATCGATTGAATTTCAACCTGTGGTAAATGGCCGCGCGCTCGTGCCGCGACCGATTTCACAGGCGGTTTCCGCAATGTCATGCTGCCTTGGCACGCGCCTGTGCGGCCAGTTCCGCAAGGATGCGCCGCAAGGTGCCGGGGCCGTCCACCGAGGCCGGGAAGGGCAGGCGCAGCGTCGCGCTGCCGAGCGCCATGTCGAGCCCGTCCGGATCGAGCCCGATGGCGCGCCATTCGCCGGGCTTCGCCCCGAGCAGTCCGGTCGCATAGAGGCCGATCGCGTCGGCATGGTCCTCGTTCATATGCACGACGGCGCCTGCCTCAACCTCAGCGAGCGCGGCGGCATGGGCCGGGTCGCTCATCAGGTCGGCTGGGGTCGGCGCGAAGGCGCGCGCGAAGCCACCATTCAGGCTGCCGCCTGCGATATCGAGGGCGAAGAAGCTGAAATCCGGAAAATCGGCATAGAGCGCCGATTTCGGCTGGCGCGCGAGATAGCGCCGGCGGACGCGTACCCCTTCCTCGCTCTCGCGTTCGATCTTGCGGGCGCGGACCTTCAGTGTGATCCGTGCATGGGCGAGCGGGTCGCCCTTTCCGCCCGGCGAGATCAGCAGCGAAGCGCGCGGATCGGCCGCCAGGTTGCCGGTATGGGCGGCGAGCCCCGAGATCAGGATGACGGGCGTTCCGTCGATGTCGGTGGCGATCCCGACGAGGCTCGCGGAGGGGTGCCCGTCGGGACCGAGCGTGGCCAGCGCGGCTGAGCGGGCCTCGCGCAGCAGGCCTTTGGCCTCCGCGCGCACGGTCTCGTCCATCGGCTGAATCACGTCCTTGGCGGCCTTGGCCATGGAACCTCCCTGCGATTTCCGGCTTGTGATACGGGGTCATAGGCAAATCGCCACGTCCCGGCTAGATTGCCGCCATGCTTTGGCCCCTCTCGCGCGGGAGGGGAACCCTGTATTGCAACGAGAACAAGAGACGAAAGCCTTATGCCAACGATTGCGCTGGTCGATGACGACCGCAACATCCTGACATCGGTTTCGATCGCCCTCGAGGCCGAGGGCTATCGCATCATGACCTATACGGATGGTGCCTCGGCCCTCGACGGGTTGAAGCAGAACCCGCCGGACCTGGCGATCTTCGACATCAAGATGCCGCGCATGGACGGCATGGAGCTGCTGCGGCGGCTGCGTCAGAAATCCGATCTCCCGGTCATCTTCCTGACCTCGAAGGACGAGGAGATCGACGAGCTCTTCGGCCTGAAGATGGGCGCCGACGACTTCATCCGGAAGCCGTTCTCGCAGCGCCTGCTGGTCGAGCGCGTCAAGGCGATCCTGCGCCGGGCCGGCGCCAAGGACCCGACCGTCGCTCCGCGCGCCGAGGATGCCAAGGCGCTGGAGCGCGGCCTGCTGCGCATGGACCCGGAGCGCCATACCTGCACCTGGCGCGGCGAGCCGGTGACGCTCACCGTCACCGAGTTCCTGATCCTGCAGTCGCTGGCGCAGCGCCCGGGCGTGGTCAAGAGCCGCAACGCCCTGATGGATGCGGCCTATGACGACGAGGTCTATGTCGACGACCGCACCATCGACAGCCACATCAAGCGCCTGCGCAAGAAGTTCAATCAGGTCGATGCCGAGTTCGACATGATCGAGACGCTCTACGGCGTGGGCTATCGCTTCAAGGAAACCTGAGGCAAGGAGAGCGCGGCGCGCCGGATTCGCCGTCGCCGTCATCCCGAGCGGAAAGCAAGCCGCAGCCATGGCAACCGTCGACAACAAAGCATCAGCGCCGCCGTCAGGCTGGCGCGCAGTGCTGCGTCGCCGCGTCGGCATCGCCTGGCGGCGCATGGCGCGCGCGATCTCGCTGCGCGCCGCCTCCAGCCTCACGCGCCGCATCCTCGTCCTCAATCTCGGCGGGCTCGTCGCGCTGCTGATCGGCTTCCTCTACCTCAACCAGTTCCGCGAGGGTCTGATCGAGGCGCGCGTCCAGAGCCTGCTCACCCAGGGCGAGATCATCGCCGGCGCGATCGCTTCTTCCGCCACGGTCGAGATCGACACGATCACCATCGACCCCGACAAGCTGCTGCAGCTTCAGGCCGGCGAGAGCGCCGGCATCGCCGAGGATCCGCTCGATTTCTCGATCAATCCCGAGAAGGTCGCGCCGCTGCTGCGCCGCCTGGTGACGCCGACCAAGACCCGGGCCCGGGTCTACGACAAGGACGGCATGCTCACCATCGACTCGCGCAGCCTCTATTCGCGCGGCGACGTGCTGCGCCTCGACCTGCCGCGCGTCGGCGAACCTGACGAGCCGCCGCTGCTGGAGCGCACCTGGAACATGCTGCGCAACCGCCTGGGCAAGGCTGATGTCCCGACCTATGACGATTTCGAGAACGCCAACGGCAAGTCCTATCCGGAGGTTGCGCGCGCCCTGAACGGCGCGCCGGCCAGCGTCGTGCGCGTCAACACCCGCGGCCAGACCATCGTCTCGGTCGCCGTGCCCGTGCAGCGCTTCCGCACCGTGAAGGGCGCGCTGCTGCTCTCCACGCAGGGCGGTGACATCGACGCGGTGATCGCCTCCGAGCGCTTCGCGATCTTCCAGGTCTTCGCGGTCGCGGCGGGCGTGATGATCGTGCTCTCGATCCTGCTCGCCGGCACCATCGCCGAGCCGATCCGCAAGCTGGCGGAGGCCGCCCAGCGCGTGCGGCGCGGCGTCAAGTCGCGCGAGCAGATCCCGGATTTCAGCAACCGTCACGACGAGATCGGCCATCTCTCGGGCACGCTGCGCGACATGACCAAGGCGCTCTACAGCCGCATCGAGGCGATCGAGAGCTTCGCGGCCGATGTCGCGCATGAATTGAAGAACCCGCTGACCTCGCTGCGCAGCGCGGTCGAGACCCTTCCGCGCGCTCGCAACGAGGATTCGCGCGAACGCCTGCTCGCCGTGATCCAGCACGATGTCCGCCGGCTCGACCGGCTGATCTCGGACATTTCCGACGCCTCGCGGCTCGATGCGGAGCTTGCCCGCAATGATTCCGCCCCGGTCGACGTGGCGCAGGTTCTCGGCGCCGTGGTGACGATCCAGAACGAGACGCGCCGCGAAGGCCAGGCGAAGATCGAATTGAGCAGCGACCGGCGCAGCCAGCGCCTGGGCGACGATGCCTTCCTCGTGCTCGGCCACGATTCCCGCATCGGCCAGGTCCTGGTCAACCTGATCGACAACGCCCGTTCCTTCTCGCCC
Organism: Allobosea sp. ASV33; assembly: GCF_016428755.1. GTDB lineage: Bacteria > Pseudomonadota > Alphaproteobacteria > Rhizobiales > Beijerinckiaceae > Allobosea. Next base: position 51,095 of record NZ_JAELTI010000009.1, on the reverse strand, counting down.
CCCGACAAGCCGGTGAGGGTCGTGCTCTCGCGCGTCGCCAACGACGTGCTGGTCACGGTCGAGGACGAGGGGCCGGGCATCGAGCCGCATGCGCTGGAGCGCATCTTCGAGCGCTTCTATACCGACCGCCCGAACGAGGGCTTCGGCCAGAATTCCGGGCTCGGCCTCTCGATCTCGCGCCAGATCGTCGAGGCGCATCGCGGCTCGATCCGGGCCGAGAACCGGCTCGGCCCCATCGGCCCCGACGGCGAGGCGGAGCGACTCGGCGCCCGCTTCATCGTCTGCCTGCCAGCGGCCTATGCCCATGCAGCCTGACGCCGGGACGGCCGGCGGGCCTGCGCCGGAGCGCGTCCGCATCCATGCGACCGTCATCGCCGTCGGCGAGGCGGGAATCCTGATCCGCGGAGCGTCCGGCAGCGGCAAGTCGACGCTCGCGCTCGCCCTGATCACGCTCGCATCGCAGGCGGGCCGCTTCGCCCGGCTCGTCGCCGACGACCGCACCGAGCTCGTGGCCGCCGGCGATCGGCTGGTGGCGCGGCCGGTCGCGCCGCTGGAGGGCATCGTCGAGCGCCGGGGATTGGGCCTGACCCCGGAGCCTTACGCGGGCGCTGTCGTCGTCAGGCTGATCGTGGACCTCGCAGCCGAGGAGCCGGCGCGGATGCCCGAGCCCGAGGATCTCGTCGACAGCCTTGTCGGCATCGACCTCCCGCGCCTGCGCATGACGGGCCGTGCCGGCGACGAGAGGCTTGCTCTAAACGCGCTCGACTTATTCACAGAGGCCGAGCGCTAACCACGATTTTGACAAGTTCGACGGCTGACGGCTTGCGCAGACCGCGCTCCTGACGCATAAACCGCGACCTTGTCCGGGCGCTGACGGCGCTCTCCGGTGCTGGATTGAATGATCGGACTGGTCCTCGTGACGCATGGGCATTTGGCGACGGAGTTCCGCGCTGCGCTCGAACACGTCGTCGGCCCCCAAAAGAACCTCGCGACCATCGCCATCGCTCCCGATGACGACATGGAGAGCCGACGCCGCGATATCATCGCGGCGGTCGAGCAGGTCGAGACCGACCGTGGCGTCATCATCCTGACCGACATGTTCGGCGGCACGCCCTCCAATCTCGCGATCTCCGTGATGGAGCCCGGCCGCATCGACGTCGTCGCCGGCGTCAACCTGCCGATGCTGATCAAGCTCGCCAGTGTGCGCGAGGAGAAGACCCTCGACGAAGCGGTCACCAGCGCGCAGGATGCGGGCCGAAAATACATCACGGTCGCCAGCCGCGTGCTGGCCGGCAAGTAACCGCGCCGCGAGAGGGGCAGGATGGACGAAGACTGCGACTGCCCCGAGGTCGATATTCCCGCCGGGGCCCTCTACGGCGAATTCCAGATCGTCAACAAGAAGGGTTTGCACGCCCGCGCCACGGCGAAATTCGTGCAATGCGCCGCCCGCTACGATGCCGAGATCACGGTGAGCCGCTGCGGCGAGACGGTGGGCGCCACCTCGATCATGGGCGTGCTGACGCTCGGCGCCGGCATCGGCTCGACGATCACCATCGTCGCCAAAGGGGCTGAGGCGAAGCCGGCGCTCGATGCGCTGGCGGCCCTGATCGCCGACAAGTTCGGCGAGGGCGAGTAGCGCGCGATGGGAGCGATCTTCGGCGCGGCCCAGGCGGGCTTCGCTTGGATCGAGATCGTCGGCGGCATCGTCTCCCTTTCCCTGATCGCCTGGTTCTTCATCGAGCTTTTGCGCGGCCGGATGTCGCTACGGCGCTTGCGCGATAATGGCTTGCTTTGACGTGCCCAACTCGGTTCCCGGCGAGCATATAAAGACATCTTTATATCTTTGATTGCCATTCGCTCCGTGCGCTGCTAGAGAGCGCGCCATCATTCAGGTTGAGCGATTGGAGCCACCCGTGTCGGATTACATCGTCAAGGACATCTCGCTTGCGGATTACGGCCGCAAGGAAATCAACATGGCCCAGGACGAGATGCCGGGCCTGATGGCGATCCGCGAGGAGCACAAGGGCAAGGCCCCGCTCAAGGGCGCCCGCATCGCAGGCTGCCTGCACATGACCATCCAGACCGCCGTGCTGATCGAGACCCTGAAGGATCTCGGCGCCGACGTCCGCTGGTCGTCCTGCAACATCTTCTCGACCCAGGACCACGCCGCCGCCGCCATCGCGGCGACCGGCACCCCCGTCTTCGCCATCAAGGGCGAGACGCTGGAAGAGTACTGGGAGTATGTGCTGAAGACCGCGACTTGGGGCGACGGCGGCACGCCGAACATGATCCTCGACGATGGCGGCGACCTGACCATGCTGATCATCCTCGGCGCCGAGGCCGAAGCCGGCAAGGCCGAGTTCCTGGATAAGCCGGGCAATGAGGAAGAGACGATCTTCTTCGCGCTGATCAAGCGCCAGCTCAAGGCCAATCCGGGCTGGTTCACCAAGACCCGCGCCGCGATCAAGGGCGTCTCCGAGGAGACCACCACCGGCGTCCACCGCCTCTACGAGCTCGCCAAGGCCAACCGCCTGCCGTTCCCGGCGATCAACGTCAACGACAGCGTCACCAAGTCGAAATTCGACAACCTCTATGGCTGCCGCGAGTCGCTGGTCGACGCCATCCGCCGCGGCACCGACGTCATGATGTCCGGCAAGGTCGCGGTCGTCGCCGGCTATGGCGACGTCGGCAAGGGCTCGGCCGCCTCGCTGCGCCAGGCCGGCTGCCGCGTGCTCGTCACCGAGATCGACCCGATCTGCGCCCTGCAGGCGGCGATGGAAGGCTACGAGGTCGTGACCATGGAAGACGCTGCCCCGCGCGGCGACATCTTCTGCACCGCCACCGGCAATCTCGACGTCATCACCGTCGACCACATGCGCGCGATGAAGCACCGCGCCATCGTCTGCAATATCGGCCATTTCGACTCGGAGATTCAGGTCGCCGGCCTGAAGAACTTCAAGTGGGACAACGTCAAGCCGCAGGTCGACGAGGTCGAATTCCCCGATGGCAAGCGCATCATCCTGCTCTCGGAAGGCCGCCTGGTGAACCTCGGCAACGCCACGGGCCACCCGTCCTTCGTGATGTCCTGCTCGTTCTCGAACCAGACGCTCGCCCAGATCGAGCTCTGGAACCACCACGCCAACTACGAGAACAAGGTCTACACGCTGCCGAAGCACCTCGACGAGAAGGTCGCGGCGCTCCATCTCGCCAAGGTCGGGGCCAAGCTGACCCAGCTCAACGGCGCCCAGGCGAAGTATATCGGCGTGCCGCAGGCCGGCCCGTTCAAGCCCGAGCACTACCGCTACTGACACGCCGCCACGGCGTCATCAGATCAAGGCCCGGCATCCGCCGGGCCTTTTTTCATGGCTGTGCCTTCCGGGAATCACCTGCGGAGACACTACCGATTGTGTCCGTGGGCTCTCGTGCCTCTACAGGTTGATGAGCCTTCGCTAAGTCTTGGTTTGTCCGGAAAATCGAACGATTTACCGGCCATTAAGCACTTCCTGACGGACTCCAGCGATGATTAGAGTGGGGCTGATTCGGTCGCTGCGATGCGCGGGCCGGAACACAGCTCTGATGTGATTGGCGTGGTGGCGAGCGTGGATCGGCCCCTCCGGAGATGGCAGCCCTGCCAACTCCCCCGGCCGATTCCGACGGGCCCGATGGATTGGGCGGCCTGGAGCCGCCGGGAAGACGACGGACGTTGAGGATGGCACGGGCGAGGCGACAGGGGCGAGATGGCGGTTGGCGTCCGCGCGCATTGCTGCCGGGGCTGGCGGTCGCCTCGACCACGCTTCCGACCATGGCGCGCAGCGAATGGCTGGCTCCTATGACCTTCGACGTCACAAGTTCCGGCGGGCTGTCGCTGGTCCTGGCCGGCTTGACCGTCTTCGCCACGACGACATCGCTGATCTATGTCCGCGAGCGGACGCGCTGGCAGAAGCGCGAAGCCAAACTCGCAGCCGATCTCGAAGCGGCGCGCAGCCATCATGAGCGCCTCTCCATCCTGCTCGCCGCCGATCCGCAGGTGGTGGTGAGCTGGAAGGGCCGCAATGCCGAGCCCATCTTCGAGGGCGACAGCGGGTTCCTCGGCGCGCCAGGCACGGCGCTCGCCCTGGCCTATGGTAGTTGGGCGCCGCCGGCCGATGCCAAGCGTCTGGAGCTTGCGACCGATGCGCTGAAGGAGCGCGGCGAGGCGTTCAATTTTACGCTGCGCAGCAAGGCAGGCCCCTTCATCGACGTCGAAGGCCGCCCCGTCGCCGGGCGCGCGGTGATCCGATTCCGCGAGGTCACGGGCGAGCGCGCGGAGGTCATGACGCTGCGCGGCGAGCTCGAACGCGTGACGGCCGGCCACGCGGCGCTGTCGAGCCTGCTCGCGGGGCTGCCGCACCCGGCCTGGATGCGCGATGCCGATGGCCGCCTGACCTGGGTCAACACCGCCTATGGCCGCGCCGTCGAGGCCGCGGACACGGCTGCCGTCGTGAAGGGCGGGCTCGAGCTGCTCGACCGTACCGAGCGCGATGCCGCGGCGCGGGCACGGCGCGAAGGCGCGACCTTCGCCTTGCGGGCGCCGGCCGTGGTTTCCGGCCAGCGGCGCACGCTCGACATCATGGAATTGCCGACCGCGACCGGTTATGCCGGCTTCGCCATCGACATGAGCGAGCTGGAGGCGATCCGCGCCGATCTCCAGCGCCAGATGGACGCCCATGTCCGCACGCTCGACCGGCTGAAGACCGCGGTCGCGGTCTTCGACGGCACCCAGCGCCTCGTCTATCGCAATTCCGGTTTCGACACGCTCTGGTCGCTGGAGTCGGGCTTCCTCGACGGCCAACCCACCGATGGCGAGATCCTCGACAAGTTGCGCGCCGAGCGGCGCCTGCCCGAGCTCGGCGACTACCGGAGCTGGAAGGCGGCGGCGCAGGCGGCCTACACCGCGACGCGGGCCAGCGAGGACTGGTGGTATCTGCCGGACGGACGGACGATCCATGTCGTTGCCAGCCCCAATCCGCAAGGCGGCGTCACCTATCTCTATGACGACGTCACCGAGCGCTTCACGCTGGAATCGCGCTTCAACGCCCTCTCCCGCACCCAGCGCGAGACGCTGGATTCGCTGCGCGAAGGCGTCGCCGTGTTCGGTTCGGACGGGCGGCTCAAGCTCTCGAACCCGGCCTTCGCCCAGTCCTGGCGCATCCAGGGTGGCGATCTCGCGGCGAGCGCGCCGCATATCGACGAGGTCATCCGACTCTGCCGGCCGCTCTTCCCGCAGGACGAGGTCTGGAGCGAATTGCACAGCGTCGTCACCGGCGTGCGTGATGCCCGCGAGGACTACAGCAGCCGCATCGAGCGGCGCGACGGTACCGTGCTCGACATGGCCGCCGCGCCCTTGCCGGACGGCGCGACGCTGATCTCCTTCGCCGACGTTACGGCCAGCGTGAATGTCGAGCGGGCGCTGACCGAGAAGAACGAGGCGCTGGAGACGATCTCGCGGCTGCGCGAGGACTTCGTCCACCACGTCTCCTACGAATTGCGTTCGCCGCTCACCAACATCATCGGCTTCGCGCAGTTGCTGGGTACCGAGACGGTCGGCGCGCTCAACGAGAAGCAGCGCGACTACACCTCCCACATCGTCCGCTCGTCCGGGGCGCTGCTCGCGATCATCAACGACATCCTCGACCTCGCCACGATCGACAACGGCGCGCTGACGCTGGAGATTCAGGAGGTCGATGTCGCCGATGCCATTGCCCAGGCGGCGTCCGGGCTGCAGGATCGCCTCACCGACAGCAAGCTCGAGCTCAAGGTCGAGATCGACGCCCGCACCGGCCCGCTGCGCGCCGACGGCAAGCGCCTGCGTCAGGTGCTCTTCAACCTGCTCTCCAATGCGATCGGCTTCTCCTCGCCAGGCCAGACCGTGACGGTCGGCGCGACGCGCACGGGCGGCGACATCCGCATCACCGTCGCCGACCAGGGCCGCGGCATCCCGGCTGAGGTCATGGAGAAGGTCTTCGAGCGCTTCGAGAGCCATTCGCTCGGCTCCAGCCATCGCGGCGTTGGCCTCGGCCTCTCCATCGTCCGCTCGATCGTCGAGCTCCATGGCGGCCATGTCGAGCTCGATTCCGCGCCCGGCCGCGGCACGCGGGTGACGGCCGTCTTCCCGGCACAGGGCGTGCCGCTCTCGGATGCAGCCGAATGACGGAAGAAGCCCGCAAGGCCGGCACCCACCGGCTTCTGCTGGCGGACGAGGCGGCGACGCTGCGCCTTGCCGCCGATATCGCCGCCATCCTCAAGCCCGGCGACATCGTAGCGCTCTCCGGCCATCTCGGCTCCGGCAAATCGCTGCTGGCCCGTGCCATCCTGCGCGAGCTCGCCGGTAATCCGGCGCTGGAGGCGCCGAGCCCGACCTTCACGCTCGTCCAGAGCTATGAGACGGGGCAGGGCACCGTCCTGCATGCCGATCTCTACCGGGTGCGTTCGCCCGACGAACTCGACGATATCGGCCTGGTCGAGGATATCGACCGGCTCATCCTGCTGGTCGAATGGCCGGACCGGGCCGGCACGCGCCTGCCGGCGGCCCGGCGTCTCGACATCGTGCTCGACGTCGATCCCGATCGTCCCGAGACCGGCCGCATCGCCGATCTCTCGGGGGGCGTGCTCTGGAAGCAGCGCCTCGCCATCGCGGTCGCCTCGCGCCGGCTCCTCGACGCGGCCGGCTGGGGCGATGCCCGCCGCGACTTTATGCTCGGCGACGCCTCGACGCGCGCCTATGAGCGCCTGACGCGGCCGACCGGCGAGAGTTCGATCCTCATGATCTCGCCGCCGCGTCCGGACGGCCCGCCGATCCGCCTCGGCAAGCCCTATAGCGCGCTCGCCCATCTCGCGGAGAATGTCGAGGCCTTCGTCGCGATGGATCGCGGCCTGCGCTCGCTCGGCTATGCCGCGCCGGACATCCTCGCCGCGGACCTGACGACCGGCCTGCTCGTCCTGGAAAATCTCGGCAACGAGGGCGTGATCGATGCCGAGCGCCGGCCGATCGCCGAACGCTACGAGGCCGCGGCCCGGCTGCTCGCGGATCTCCACCGCCATACCTTGCCGGCGATCCTGCCGGTCGCGGAGGGGATCGACCACGCCATCCCCGAATATGACCGCCAGGCCATGGCGATCGAAACCGAGCTGATCCTGGAATGGTATGCCCCGCACATCGCCGGGGTCACGCTGCCGGCTGTGACGCAGGCCGAGTTCGCGCGGATCTGGAGCAGGCTCTTCGACGAGATCCTGGCTCAGCCGACAACCTGGACGCTGCGCGACTATCACTCGCCGAACCTGATCTGGCTGGAAGGGCGCGAGGGCCATGCCAAGCTCGGCCTGATTGATTTCCAGGACGCGGTGCTCGGGCACCCCGCCTATGATCTCGCCTCGCTCGGTCAGGATGCGCGCGTCGACATGCCCGCTTCGCTGGAACTGAGGCTGCTCGCCGCCTATGGCGCCGCCCGCCGGGCCGATACCCCGGATTTCGACCTGGCCGATTTCGCCCGCGCCTATGCCATCCTCGGCGCGCAGCGCAACACCAAGATCGCCGGCATCTTTGCCCGCCTCGACAAGCGCGACGGCAAGCCGGACTACCTGAAGCATCTGCCGCGCATCGAGGGCTATCTGCGCCGCAATCTCGACCACCCCGCCCTCGAAGAGCTGAAGGGCTGGTATCAGGCGCATATGCCGAAGCTGTTCGAGAACGAAGCGGCGGATTAAGCTCAGGCAGATCGACACGGAGATTCGCGTGACCACAACCGCTTCGCCGCCGATCCGCCGGGCGATCGTGCTGGCGGCCGGCCTCGGGCAGCGCATGCGCCCGATTACCGATACGCTGCCGAAGCCGCTGGTGAATATTGGCGGCAAGGCGATGCTCGACCATGCGCTCGATCGACTGGCTGAGGCCGGTGTCGAGGAGGCGGTCGTCAACGTCCATCATCTCGCCGGGCAGGTCGAGGCGCATGTCGCGGGCCGGACACGCCCGCGCATCACGATCTCGGACGAGCGCGGCGAACTGCTCGAAACCGGCGGCGGCGCCAAGAAGGCCTTGCCGCTGCTCGGCGACGGGCCGTTCTTCAGCGTCAATTCGGATTCGCTCTGGAGCGAGCGCGGCATCTCCAATTTCGGCGCGATGGCCGCCGCCTGGGACGGCGACAAGATGGATATGCTGCTGCTGCTGGCGGAGCGCGAGAGCAGCGTCGGCTTCAACGGCCCCGGCGATTTCTTTCGTGACGACGAGGGCCGCCTGACGCGGCGTGGCGCAGCGGCGACCGCGCCTTACGTCTATGCCGGCATCGGGATCGTGACGCCGGAGTTTTTCGTCGATACCCCGGCATCGTTCTCGTTCAACCTGCTCTTCGACCGCGCCGCCGCGCGCGGGCGCCTCTCCGGCCATGTTCTCCAAGGCCGCTGGCTGCATGTCGACCGGCCGGAAGCGATCGCGCCGGCCGAGGCTGCCTTCGCCGCCGCCCAGCCGGTCGATGCCTGAGCTCAACCTGTTCAGCATCCCGGCCGGTGCGCCTTTCCTGGAGGTGCTGGCGCAGGCGATGCTGGATGGCCGGCTCGGGCCGATCCATGACCCCGACGATCCCGCCGCGATGGCGCGGACGACGCTCTATCTGCCGACGCGTCGCGCCGCCCGCGCCTTCGCCGCGATCCTCGCTGGGAAGCTCGGCGGCAGGCCGCTGCTCCTGCCGCGCATCGTCCCGCTCGGCGATGTCGACGAGGCCGAGACCGCCCTGATCGGTGCCGGCGCCTGGGCGGAGGCACGCGTCGCCCCGATCGCGCCGCTGGAACGCCGCATGCTGCTGACGCGGTTGGTCGACGCCTGGGGCCGTACGGCCAATCGCAACCATCTCCGGCTCGATCCGAGCGAGCCCGCCCTGGTGCCGGCGACGTTGGCCGAGGCCTATGGCCTCGCCGGTGACCTTGCGGCCCTGCTCGACCAGATGCAGACCGAGGACGTCTCGGTCGAGCGATTGGCCTCGCTCGATGCCGCGCGCTTCGACCGCGTCTGGCAGCTCAATGCCGGCTTCCTCGCCATTCTCGGCGAGGCCTGGCCCGAGATTCTGGCCGAACGCGGCGCCTGCGACCCGGCCGACTTCCGCAACCGCATGCTCGCGGCCGAGCGCGACCGTCTGCCCGCCGGCGGTGCGGCCGGGCCGATCATCGCGGCCGGTTCGACCGGCACGGTCCCCGCGACCGCACGTTTGCTCGCGGCCATCGCCCGCCTGCCGAACGGCGCCGTGGTCCTGCCCGGCATCGATCTCGGCCTGGAGCAGCGCGCCTGGGACGCGATCGTCAGGGAACCTGCCCCGTCCCACCCGCAAGCCGCCCTGCACCACCTGCTGGAGACGCTCGAAGCTGTCCGCGACGACGTGCGCGAGCTGTCGCAGCCCGATGCCGCGCGTGAGGCCCGCGCCGCGCTGCTGCGCGAGGCGATGCTGCCCGCCTCGGTCACCGAACTCTGGTCCGATATCGGCGCCCGCATCCCGCAAGCGATGGCAGCTGAGGGTTTCAAGGGCCTGCGCGTCGTCGAAGCCGCGGACGAGCGCGAGGAGGCGCTGATCGTCGCCATCGCCTTGCGCGAGACTCTGGAACGGCCGGGCGCCCACGCGGCACTGGTGACGCCGGATCGCGGCCTCGCCGAGCGCGTCGCCGTCGAGCTCAAGCGCTGGGGTGTCGAGGTCGATGATTCCGCCGGTCTGCCGCTCGGGCGCTGGCCAGCGGGCTCGCTGCTGCGGCTCGTCCTCGAAGCCGTACTGGCCGAGATGGCGCCAGTTTCTCTCGTGCCGTTAATGGCCCATCCGCTCTGCCGCCTGGGCCTTGGCCGGGATGTGCTCGCGCGTGGCGCTGCTACGCTCGAGATCGGGACATGGCGCGGCCAGGCGGTCGGCCGCGGCATGCCGGGCCTGGAGGCCGCACTGGCGAATTGGGAGCCGATTCGCGAGAGCGGGCATGTCCCGCGTCCGCGCAAGCGCCTGACGGCCGAAGATCAGGCCGCCGCGGCGAAGGTGCTGCATGCGCTCGGTGCGGCCAGCGCCGCTTTGCGCGAGGCGTTCGCTGCCGAGGCGCCGTCATTGGCCGCCGTCGTTTCGGCGGCGCGCGCGACTGTTACCGCCTTCAGCCTCAGCGAGACCGGCACGCCGCTCGCCTATGTCGGGCCGGATGGCGAAGCGCTCTCCGGGCTTTTCGACGAGCTGGCCGGCGCCGAGCCCGTGATGCCGCCGAACGGGACGGCACGGGATTTCGTCGCCATTCTCGACGGGCTTCTGGCGGAAACCGTGGTCAAGCGGGCGGCGCCGGGCTATCCGCGCGTCGCGATCTGGGGGCTGCTCGAAGCGCGACTGCTGGAGGCCGACCATGTCGTTCTCGGCGGCCTGAACGAGACCGTCTGGCCGCCGCAGACCACCACCGATTCCTTCATCAACCGGCCGATGCGCGCCGAGCTCGGCCTGTCGCCACCCGAGCGGCGCGTCGGCCAGACCGCCCATGATTTCGTCATGGCGGCGCTCGCGCCCGAGGTCACATTGACGCGCCCGCGCAAGGCCGGCGAGGCGGAGACCATCGCCTCCCGCTTCTGGCAGCGCCTTCAGGCGGTGACGCCGCAACCGGTCTGGACGAAGGCCGTGGACGAAGGCGCGAAGCTGCGGGTGTTGGCCGGCGCGCTGAGCGCGCCCGCGGATGCGAAGCCGATCGGCCGCCCGGCGCCACGCCCGCCGCGCGACCTTCAGCCGCTCTCGCTCAGCGTCACCGAGGTCGAGACGCTCTATCGCGACCCCTACCAGATCCATGCCCGCAAGATCCTGAAGCTCGACGCGCTCGACGATCTCGTGGCCGACCCGACCGCGCAGGATCGCGGCAAGCTCCTGCACGGCATCGTCGAGGAATTCACCACGACCTATCCCGAAGCTCTGCCGGCCGATGCGCTGGGCCAACTGGTCGGGATCGGCGCCCGGCTCTTCCGCGCCTATGACGACGTGCCGGAGGTCCGCGCGTTCTGGTGGCCGCGCTTCCTGCTGACGGCCGGGCATTTCATTCGCTGGGAGGAGCGTCGACGCGGCGACATCGCCAATATCGGCGTCGAGCTCTTCACCGGCGCGAGCTTCCCGCTCGCCGATGGCAGCATCTTCCGCCTGAGCGGCCGCGCCGACCGGATCGAGCTGACGCGCGAACCGGCGCTGCGCATCGTCGATTTCAAGACCGGCGCGCCGCCGAGCAAGGCGCAGGTGGAGAAGGGCTTTGCCCCGCAATTGACGCTGGAGGCGGAGCTTGCCGCCCGCGCCGGCTTTGAGGGTTTGGTGGGCCCGACGCCGGTCGCCGCGGTCCTCTACATGAAGCTCCACCACGATCCCAAAGGCTGGGCCAAGGACAAGCCGCTGGAATTCGATGGCGAATCCTTGGCCGATGTCGCCGCGCGCCATCTCGAACGCCTGCTCGAATATCTCGATCGCTTGCGCTCCGGCCGCGAGCCCTTCGTCTCGCGTCGCGCGCCTGACTATATCCGCTATGCCAGCCCCTACGACCACCTCGCCCGCGTCAAGGAGTGGTCGGCCGCGCCCGGTGGGGACGAAGGGGGCGAGGCATGAAGCCCGGCTGGATCGTCCCGCCGCTCACCAACCAGCGCCAGGCACAGGCCGCCGATCCCGGCCTCTCCGCCTGGGTTTCGGCCAATGCCGGCTCGGGCAAGACCCATGTGCTGGTCAACCGCGTGCTGCGGCTTTTGCTCGACGATGTCGCGCCCAGCCGGATGCTCTGCATCACCTATACCAAGGCGGCCGCCGCCAATATGGCGAACCGCATCTTCAAGGCGCTGAGCAACTGGGCGACGCTCTCCGACGAGGCGCTGGGGCGAGAGCTGACGCAGCTCACCGGCCGCGCGCCGACGATGGCCGAGCGGGCCAAGGCCCGCCGCCTCTTCGCGCAGGCGCTGGAGACGCCGGGCGGCCTGCGCATCGAGACGATCCACGCTTTCTGCACCCGTGTCCTGCAGGCGGCACCTTTCGAAGCAAACGTGCCGCCGCGTTTCGAGGTCGCCGACGATCTGGCGCAGGCCGAGATGCTGCGTGCGGCGCGCCGCGAATTGCTCGCCCTCGTCACGGCCCAGCCGAACGGGCCGGAGGCGCGCGCGCTCGATCTGCTGGCGCGGCTGGCGGCGCAGGACTCGTTCGAGACCATGTTCCAGGAGGCGCTGCGACAGCGCGCCCTGTTCAGCGACGAGAATGGCCGTGCCCGTGACCCAGAGGTGGTGACAGCAGGCATCGCCGCCTTCCTCGGCATCGCGCCTGACCTGTCGGCAGACGCGATCAAGGCGCGCTTCCGCGCCGATCTGGCGGCTTTGCCGGGATTGCTTGCCCTGATCGAGGCGCTTCGGGCCGGCAGCGCCACCCGCCAGAACTTCGCGACCAACCTGCGCACCCTTCTCGCCGGGCAGGATGACGGTGACCCCGTCGGTTTCTGCCGGCGCGGCTTCATCACCGAGGCCGGCACGATCAACGCCAATATCCGCGGCAAGGGCAAATCCGAGTTCGACGGCGCCTTGCTTGTCACGCTGGAGGAACTTGCCACCCTCCTGTTGACCGCCTCCGAGCAATTGAACGCCGTCGCGATCCGCGATCGCAGCGCGGCGCTCGCCTTGCTGGTGACGCGCATGCTCGCCTCTTACCAGCGCCAGAAGAGCCTGCGCTCGCTGCTCGACTATGACGACCTGATCGCGCGTACGCGCTCGCTGCTGGAGCGGGTCGAGGCGGCCTGGGTGCTCTACAAGCTCGATGCCGGCATCGACCACATCCTGCTCGACGAGGCGCAGGATACCGGCGAGGCGCAATGGGCGATCCTGCGCAAGCTCGCCGAGGAGTTCACGGGCGGAGACGATCTCCGGGCCAAGCCGCGCACCATCTTCGTCGTCGGCGACGAGAAGCAGTCGATCTACGGCTTCCAGGGCGCCGCACCTGCCGCCTTCGGCGAGGAGCGCCGCGCGCTCGGCCAGCGTATCAGAGCGGCGGAACGCGATTTCGAGGCGATCAGCCTCAACACCTCCTTCCGCTCGGCGCCGGACATCATGCAGGCGGTCGATGCCGTCTTCGCCTTGCCCGCGCATGCGCGCGGTCTCGTCTTCGACGGCGCGGAGCGGCCTGAAATCCACGATACCGTCCGCCGCAATGCGCCCGGCACCGTCGATATCTGGCCGCTCGCCGCCAATGACACGGGCGAGCCGCCTGATGCCTGGACCACGCCGGTCGATGCGCCGGAGCGCCGCGGCGGCACGGTGAAGCTCGCCGGGCGCATCGCGCGGACCTTGCAGCGCTGGCATCGCGACCGCCGCGACGATCTCGGCCATCCCTTCGCGGCCGGCGACGTCATGATCCTGCTGCGCCAGCGCGGCGCGCTGTTCGAGGCGATCGTCAAGGCGCTGAAGGATGCCGATGTCCCCGTGGCCGGTCGCGACAGGCTGACATTGGCGGAGCATCCGGCGGTGGAAGACCTCGTCGTGCTCGGCCGCGCCCTGCTCCTGCCCGACGACGACTTGGCGCTCGCGACCGCGCTCAAGACGCCGCTGATCGATCTCGACGACGACGACCTTCTCCGCCTCGCGCCGAACCGCCAGGGCTCGCTGCGCACCGCCTTGCAGGAAGCTGCGGCGGAAGAGCCGCGCTATGCCGCGGCCGAAGCGAAGCTCGTCCACTGGACGCAGCAGGCCGGGCGGCAAGGACCGTTCCGCTTCTTCGCCGACCTGCTCGGCCCCGGCGGCGGGCGCAATCTGGCGCTGGCCCGGCTCGGCGCCGAAGCGGGCGATGCGCTCGACGCCTTCCTCAACGCCGCGCTCGATCATGAGCGCCGCTACGGCCCCTCGCTTTCCGGCTTCCTCCAGCATGTCGCCGGCAGCGCCGCCGATGTGAAGCGCGATCTCTCGGCCAGCGCCGGCGAAGTTCGCGTCATGACCGTGCACGGCTCGAAGGGGCTTGAGGCCAAGATCGTCATCCTCGCCGATCTCGGCGTCGAGCCGGGCGCGAGGCGCCTGCCGAAGATCATCGCCGTGCGGACGCCATCAGGCGGGCTCGTGCCGCTCTGGCCGCCGGCCTCCGCCGAGGATGTCGGGGCGACCGAGGCGGCCAAGGCCTTGGTGGTCGCGCAGATGGTCGAGGAGCATCACCGCCTCCTCTATGTCGCGATGACCCGCGCCGAGGACCGCCTGATCGTCTGCGGCGCGCAGCCCAAGGGCGAGGCACCGCCCGGAAGCTGGTACGCGATGATCGAGCAGGGGCTGATGCAGTCGGATGCCGGCCTGAAGCTGATCGGCGAGGGCGACGACATCAGCTTGCGCTTCATGGTCTCGGCCCCGTCGTCGATGGAGCATGAGGCCAACCGGTTGGAAGGCGAGGCAAAGCCCCTCGCCGTGCCGGATTGGCTGGCGAAGCGGGTCATCCGCGATGCCGAGCCCTTGCCGCCGCTGAAGCCGTCGAGCGCTCTCACCGCTGCCGATGGTGAGGAGCGGCCCGGCGACGGCCCCTTCCTGGCCGAGGCTGCTGCGGCCGGCCGGTTGGCCCATCTGCTTCTGCAAGTCCTGCCGGGCGTTCCCGAGACGCGTCGCCTTGTAGCTGCCGAAGCCCTTGCCGAAGCGCGCGGCGGAGCGCTTCGCCCCGAGAGGCGGGCCACCATCGTCGCGGACGCCGTGCGCTTGCTAGCGGCGCCCGCGCTAGCCGGGCTCTTTGCACCCGACGCTTTGGCGGAAGTGCCTGTCGCGGGCTCGATCCGCATGCCGGACGGCGAATGGCGCGCCGTCTCCGGCCGGATCGACCGGCTGGCCGTCACCGCCGACGCCGTCATCGTCGCCGATTTCAAGACCACGGCGCGTCCGCCGCGAGAGGTCGATGCCATCCCCGTCACGACGGTCGCGCAGCTCGCCGCCTATGCCGCGCTGATGCGGGAGATCTATCCAGGTCGCACCGTAAGGGCCTTGGCGATCTACACCGCCAGTCTCACCTGTTTCGAACTGGATGCCGGCCGGCTCGATCAGGCGCTCGCCGCGCTGGCGGCGGGCGAACGCGGCAGCACAACCGAGGGATCGTTCCGGCCATGAAGCTCCTGCCTCATTCTCTCGCGCTGCGCCCGCGCCTTGTGGCGGCTCTGGCCGCCGGCATCCTGCTCGCACTGCTGCTGCCCGGCAACTGGCGCTGGGCGACGCGGCTGTTGGTCGCCTGGGATGCGGGGGCTATCGTCTATCTTTGTCTGCTGGCGACGACGATGTTCACCGAAACGGTCGAGCAGATCCGGGCGCGGGCCGAGCGGCAGGACGAGGGCGCCTTCGCCATCCTCGTCATCGCCTGTCTGGCGACGGGGGCGAGCCTTGTCGCCATCGTGCTTCAACTTACCGGCATCGGCGCCGTGCCCGCCCCCGATCGCGGCCTTCATCTCGCGCTCGGCGGCGTCACGATCCTGTGTTCATGGACGCTGCTGCACGCGTTCTTCACGCTGCACTATGCCGGCGTCTACTACCGCGGCGGCCGGAAGGAGCCCTGTCTCGATTTCCCCGGCGAGGCCGATCCCGACTATGTCGATTTCCTGTATTTCGCCTATACGATCGGCTGCACCTCGCAGACCTCGGATGTCGGCGTGACCACACGCGAGGCGCGCGGCGTCGTACTGCTGCACTCGATTCTCGCCTTCGTCTTCAACACCTCGATCCTGGCGATGGCGATCAATGTCGGGGCGAGCCTCGTCTCGGGCGGTTCGTGACGCAGCCGGCACGATTCAGCCCTGCGGTGCACGCGCCTTGACCCGGGGGGCCGGCGTTCATAGCTTCGCTGGCGAAGGGTGGCATTGCCGCCCATTGAAACCGAAAGGCGGCCAGTCATGGCAACGAGCAAGGTTACCGATCAGAGCTTCGAGGCCGACGTGCTGAAGTCGTCCGAGCCGGTCGTGGTGGATTTCTGGGCGGAATGGTGCGGCCCCTGCCGCATGATCGGCCCGGCGCTCGAGGAAATCGCGACCGAGCTCAACGGCAAGGTCAAGATCGTCAAGATGAATGTCGACGAGAATCAGCAAATCCCGGCCCAGTTCGGCATCCGCTCGATCCCGACGCTGATGCTGTTCAAGGACGGCAAGCTCGCCTCGCAGAAAGTCGGCGCCGCCCCCAAGAGCGATCTCTCGCGCTGGATTTCCGCGGCGGTCTGATTCGCGCTGCGGCCTGAATCGAAAGGCCCGCCTCCGGCAGGAGGCGGGCCTTTTTTGTTCGAATGCTTGAGGCTCAGCCGCGGCTGTCCTTGTCGATTGCGAAGGCGCCGGCGCCCGCGAAGACGAGGTACAGGAAGACGAAGCAGTAGAGGACCGCCGCATCGCCGCCATTGGCGACGGGGAACGGGCTCTTCGGCGCATGGGCCATCCAGTAGGCGAAGGCCATCTGGCCCGACAGGATGAAGGCGACGATCCGGGTCTGGAAGCCGACGAGGACCAGCAGGCCGCCGACAAGTTCGAGAGCGCCCGCGAACCAGTACAGCGTGAAGGCCGGCGGCAGCGCGCCGTTCGGCGGCATGATCGGGAAGCCGAACAGCTTCTGCGTGCCGTGTGAGATGAAGATCAGCGCGGTGACGATGCGCAGGACACCGAGGAAATGCGGTGCGTAGCGATTGAGCGACTGCATGGAATAGGCCTCTTTGACGAAGGGTGGGTCGAGCAGCTCGCCTCAGGGCACCGCCATGACCGCATGGGTGAGGCGCTTGTAGTCAACCTGCTAAAGCTTGCGCAATATCCGGCTCGTTGACGATTTCGTTTGCGTGTTTGCAAGCTTGATCACGTTTGCGCGACAACTATGTCCGCCGCGCCGCGCTGCACGCTTTACGAACCCTTAAAAGCGCCATGTTTGAATCCTGTGTGACCTGACCGCATTTGCGAGGCGGCTTGGCGGCCGAAAACGGGGCAGGATGAACGACCGGATTGCACGAGGCGAGCGGCGCGAGCCCTCCTTTGGTTATGAGCGTGGCGAGCGCCACGTGGACGGTGACATGCGCCTTTCTCCAGACGATCGTCCCACCCGCTTCCAGAAGGCCGCGGCGCAGCCCGAGCCGAGCCGGCAGCTCCGCAACCCGCCGAAGCGCGACAAGCGTGGCGGTGGCAGCGGGGGCGGCAAGCGTCGCGGGCGCCGGCGGCGCTCGCTGCTCGGTGGCCTGTTCTACTGGTCGATGGTGCTCGGCCTCTGGTGCGTCATCGGCGTCGGCGGCCTGATCGCCTACCACGCCTCGCAATTGCCGCCGATCAACCAGCTCACCGTGCCGAAACGGCCGCCCAACATCGCGATCCTGGCCGCCGACGGCGCGCTGCTCGCCAATCGCGGCGAGACCGGCGGGCGCACCGTCACCATCGGAGAGATCCCGCCCTATCTGCCGAAGGCGTTCGTCGCCATCGAGGACCGGCGCTTCTACGAGCATTTCGGCATCGACCCGGTCGGCATCACACGCGCCGTCGTCAACAATCTGCGCGGCCGCGGCGGCATGCAGGGCGGCTCGACGCTGACTCAGCAGCTCGCCAAGAACCTGTTCCTGACGCAGGAGCGCACCGCCGCCCGCAAGATCCAGGAGGCGATCCTGGCGCTCTGGCTGGAGCGCACCTACACCAAGGATCAGATCCTCGAGCTTTATCTCAACCGCGTCTATTTCGGCTCGGGCGCCTATGGCGTCGAGGCTGCGGCGCAGCGCTATTTCAACAAGTCGGCGCGCTCGGTGACGATCGCGGAGGCGGCGATGCTCGCCGGCCTCGTCCAGGCCCCCTCGCGTCTGGCGCCCAACCGCAATCCCGATCTGGCCGAGAAGCGCGCCCAGCTCGTCATCGCCGCGATGGCCGATCAGGGCTTCATCACGCAGGCCGCGGCCAAGACCGCGCTGACGGCGCCGGCCGAGGTGCCCGAGCGCGTCGGGGCGGGCTCGGTCAATTATGCGGCCGACTACGTCATGGACGTGCTCGACGACTTCATCGGCGCGGTCGAGGGTGACGTCACCGTCCTGACCTCGATCGACTCGAAGCTGCAGGCCTCGGCCGAGACGACGCTGGTCGATGCGCTCTCGGCGCAGGGCGCCAAGCTGAACGCCTCGCAGGGCGCGGTCGTCTCGCTCGCGCCGGACGGCGCGATCCGCGCGCTGATCGGTGGCCGCGACTACACCAAGAGCCAGTTCAACCGCGCCACGGCCGCGCGCCGCCAGCCGGGCTCGTCCTTCAAGCCCTTCGTCTATCTCACGGCGCTCGAAAAGGGCATGACGCCGGACACCATCCGCGACGACGCCCCGGTCTCGATCAAGGGCTGGGAACCGGAGAACTATTCGCGCACCTATCGCGGCCCGGTGACCTTGGCGACGGCGATGCAGCATTCGCTCAACACCGTCGCCGCGCGGCTGATCCAGGAGGTGACGCCCAAGGAGGTCATCCGCACCGCCCAGCGCCTCGGCATAACCTCGGCCCTGCAGCCGAACATGTCGCTCGCGCTCGGCACTTCGGAGGTCACCCCGCTGGAGATGACCGCCGCCTACGCGACCTTCGCCAATGGCGGCCAGTCGGTGCTGCCCTATGTCATCCGCGAGGTCCGCCAGACCAACGGCAAGGTGGTCTATGCCCGCAAGGCCGCAGGCCTCGGCCAGGTCATCCAGCCGCAGCAACTCGCCATGATCGATATGATGTTCTACGGCGTGATGAACGGCGGCACCGGCAGCAAGTTCAACATCCCGGGCTGGCAGGTCGGCGGCAAGTCCGGCACGACGCAGGATTATGGCGACGCCTGGTTCGTCGGCTTCACCGCCAAGCTCGTCACGGCCGTCTGGGTCGGCAACGACGACAATTCGAAGATGAAGCGCGTCACCGGCAGCGGCCTGCCCGGCGAGATCTGGGGCAAGTACATGAAGGCTGCCCATGCCGGGGCGCAGCCCATTCCGCTGCCGGGAGGCCTCTGGCAGGGCGCCCCGAAGACGCTCGGCGACGGCGCCCCGGTCGCGGAGGTCCGCCAGCAGGAAGCGCCGCCACCGACCGGCGATCGCGCCTGGGTGCCCCCGGCCCCGCAAGAGAAGAACTTCTTCGAGCGGCTCTTCGGCGGCTGAAGCCTAGGCCTTCGCCGCCCGGATTTCCCGCGTCGCGCGGAACAGCACCAGGGACGCCACGCCCAGCGCCGCCATCACCAGCGGCAAGGGCAGCGCGGCGTTCTTCAGGAGATGCCCGACGAGCAGCCCGACGCAGGCCGAGAGCAGCATCTGGCAGAGCCCGTTGAAGGATGAGGCCGCGCCGGCCCGGTCGGGGAAAGGCATCATCGCCGAGGCCTGGGCCTGCGGCATGGTCAGCCCAACGCCGCAGGCATAGAGCGCCATCGGCACGACGACACCGGCTGCGCCGCCGAGGCCGGAGAGCACGCAGATCAGCATGATCACCCCGCCGCCCGCGAGGCAGGCGACGCCGATCGCGATGACGCCGTCCATGCCGCGTCGCCCGACGAGGCGCTGGGCGATGATCGTGCCGGTGATGAAGCCGAGCACGCCGAAGCCGAAGGAGAAGCCGTATTCGATCGGCGTCAGCCCGTAGATGCCGATCAGCACGAAGGACGAGCCCGAGATGAAGGCGAAGAGCCCGGCATAAGCCAGCGCCGTCAGCGCGACATAGACGCGGAAGGCACGGTTGTGCAGCAGCGTCCCGAAGCCGCGGAAGATGCTGGCGAGGGAGAGCGGTTGCGCCGAGCGTGCCTTTAACGTCTCCGGCATCACCGTGAGGATGACGACGGCGAGGGCCAACCCGAAGGCGAGCGAGGCGAGGAAGGTCGAGCGCCAGCCGAAGGCGACCTGCAGCACGCCGCCGATCACCGGTGCGATCGCCGGCACCAGCCCCATGATCATGCCCATCCGAGCCAGCTCGCGCCCCGCCCGCACCCCGTCATAGAGGTCGCGCACCATCGCGCGGCCGAGCACGATCGGGCCGGAGGCGCCGAGCGCCTGGAAGGCCCGCGCGATGGTGAGCGCCTCGATCGAGGGCGCGAAGGCGCAGGCCAGCGTCGCCAGCGAGAACAGCCCGAGCCCCGCGAACAGGATCGGCTTGCGCCCCAGCCTGTCGGAAAGCGGCCCCCAGAAGATCTGCCCGGCGGCATAGCCAAAGAGGAAGGACGAGAGCGTCGCCTGCGCGCCGGCGACATCCGTCTGCATCACCCGCGCGATCTCCGGCAAGGACGGCAGATAGAAATCGGTCGAGAGGGGCCCGAGCGCCGTCAGCATCGCGAGGACGGCGGTCATCGCCAGCGTATCGGGACGAAGCTTCATGCGCTGCCTCCGGCACGGCCGGGGAAAGGCCGCGCTGCCAGGCCCTGCTACGACGTCAGCCGGTCATCCCGCAATGGCCTTGAGCCGTCGGCCGGTCCTGCGTTTCGCCGTGATAGGCCGTTGCTCGCATCGAGGGGCGCTCCGAGAAGGCCTCATACCAGCGTGTCAGTCGCGGCCGGCCGCTGCGGAAATCCGGCAGGTCGCGGAATTCCAGCCATGCGAGCGCCGTCGCCAGCCCGATATGGCCGATATGGACGGGCTCGTCGAAGCTTTGGCTGCGCTCCAGCACGTCGAAGCTCTCGACGAGCTTGGCCGTCTGCCCCTCCTGCAGCGGGAGATAGCGCAGATGCTCCGGCCGGCGCAGCGTCTCCCAGCGCAGCGCGATGCCGGCATCGCAAAGCCCTTGCGCGATGGCATGCAGGCGCAAAGCCTGCCAGCGCGCCTTGCCCTCAGCCGGGATCAGACGGCGCCCGCCATGCAGCCCGTCGAGATAATCGCAGATCACCAGGGAGTCGAAGATCGCCCCGGCTTCCGGCGTGATCAGGACCGGCACCTTGCCGAGCGGATTGACGGCGAAGACCTCAGGATTGCGATTGGTCGGGCTCGTCTCCTGGTCGATGATCGCGAGCCGGTCGGCGATGCCCGCCTCATGCGCGAAGACGATGGTCTTGCGCGCATAGGGCGAATGGCCTTGCGAATGGAGGGTCAGTCGGTCGGTCGCTTGCATGGTCACGCGACCTCCTCCGGCTTCAGCCCGACGAGCTCGGCATAGCGCGCCGGGTCGGTCGCGCCCTCCGTATTGACGAGGAAGACGCGGGAGCTGCTGTCGAGCTTCAGCGCGGCACGGGCCTGCGGATCGCGCAGGGCCGCAAGCAGGCCGGCGAGCCCGGCCGATCCGCTCTCGCCTGCGACGATGGCCGGGTCGCCAGCAGCCGGCCGGGCGAGCCGGTTCATCGCCTCGACGGCATCGGAATCCTCGGCGGTCATGAAGGCATCGGCGGCGCGATAGAGCACGCGCAACGCCAGCGGCGAGGGATCGTAGCATTCGAGCATCGCCATCACGGTCGGAGCGCCATGCGGGATCTTGCCGGGCTTGCCGCTCTTGGCCGCCTCGAAGATGCAAGCCGCGCGCGACGGCTCGACCACCGTGAAGAACGGCCGCTCGTCGCCAAGACTCGTTTCCATTTGCGCGGCAAGCGCGGCGGCGATGCCGCCGACGCCAGCCTGCACGAAGACATGGGTCGGCCGCTGCGGCATCTGCCCCAGCCCCTCGCGGGCGATGGCGGTGTAACCCTGCATGACCAGGCCCGGGATGCGCTCGTAACCGTCCCAGGAGGTGTCGGAGACGATAGTCCAGCCGCGCTGCGTCGCGACGCGGGCGGCCTCGACCACGGAATCGTCATAGGTGCCATCGACGCGCACCATCTCGGCGCCGAAGCGGGCGATGGCGGCGACGCGCTCGTCGCTGACGCCGCCATGGACGAAGATCACGGCCTTCGCACCCAGCAGTTGCGCGCCCTGCGCGACCGAGCGGCCATGGTTGCCGTCGGTCGCGCAGGCGAAGGTCATGCCGGCCGCTGCCTCGCGCACGGCGGGATCGTTCATGTCGGCATCGCCGAGTGGCCGGCTGAGCTTGTCGGAAGCGGCTTCCAGCGCCAGCCGGATCACCGCGTAGGCGCCGCCGAGTGCCTTGAAGCTGCCGAGACCAAGGCGCTGGCCTTCGTCCTTGATGAAGAGTGCGCCGATGCCGAGCGCGGCAGCCAGCGCCGGCAGGTTGTGCAGCGGTGTCGTCACATGGTTCGGCCGCTGCGCCAGATGCGCGGTGATCGCGTCCGCGCCGGCGGGTCCCAGCGTCGCGACATCCTCCGGGTGCAGGGCGGTGCGGTAGTCCGGATGATGGTTGAGCAGGAACATGGCGGCCTCGTCTGGCAGGGTTGCCTGAATGGATATTGCATCCGAGGTGAAAAAGGCGCTGGATTTGGCGCGTGCCCTTGCAAGTTTCTTTCTCAGGATGAGGCATGGCCGAGCCGACCGCTCACGATCTAGACGCTTTCGATCGCGCGATCCTCGCGATCCTCCAGCGGGACAACACCACGCCGCAGCGGGTGATCGGCGAGCGCGTCAACCTGTCGGCGCCGGCCGTGCAGCGCCGCATCCGCCGGATGGAAGCGAACGGCGTCATCCGCGCCAATGTCGCGGTGGTCGATCCCGCCGCGCTCGGCCATCCGATCACTGTTTTCGTCGAGATCGAGCTGGTCAGCGAGACCGCGCCCGATATCGACGTGGCCAAGAGCGCCTTCCTCGCCGCGCCCGAGGTGCAGCAATGCTATTACGTCACCGGCGAGGTCGATTTCATGCTGGTCGTGCTGGTGCCGAGCATGGCGGCCTATGAGGCGCTGACGCGGCGCCTGTTCTTCGCCAATCCCAATATCCGCAAGTTCCGTTCCTTCGTCGCGATGGACCGGGTCAAGACGGGCCTTGCCGTGCCGATTTCCTAGCGCCTTGCGGCGAAAACAGGGCTGCTATTGCCGAGGCGTCTTGTTCCGGCCGCTTCGATATGCGACCGCGTGCGGACGTGACGAACGAGCCTGACGGGCCTTGCCGTGATCACCGTGAAAGCCACCGAAACCCCGGCCGGGACCAGCGATGGATCGCAGGGCTGGCGCGCGCTCGTCCGGTCCAGCGAAATCGGCATCGTGGTGCTGGCTTCCGTGGTCGGCGTGCTCGCGGGGCTGACCGTGCTAGCGATGTCCTTCACGACGCAGCTCCTGCATGAGGTGATCTTCGGGCTGGAGCATGGCGCGCGGCTCTCGATCACCACCACGATCCCGCCCTGGCGGGCCATTGCCGGGCCGGTGCTCGGCGGCCTCGCCATCGGCTGCGCCTCCTGGCTGTTCTTCCGCCGCCGCAAGCAGCCGATCGACCCGATCGAGGCCAATGCCTTGCATGGCGGGCGCATGTCCTTGCGCGACAGCGTCTTCGTCGCGCTCCAGACCATGGGCTCCAGTGGTGCCGGCGCCTCGGTCGGGTTGGAAGCCGGCTATACGCAGGCCGCGAGCGGGCTCGCCTCGCATATCGGCCGCCGCTTGCGCCTGCGCCGGGCGGATATGCGGCTCATGGTCGGCTGCGCGGCCGGCGGCGCCATCGGCGCGGCCTTCGATGCGCCGTTGACCGGCGCCTTCTACGCTTTCGAACTGATCCTCGGCAGCTATTCGATCGCCGCCTTCGTGCCGGTGATGGCCGCGACCTTCATGGCGACCGTCACCCATAGCCTGCTCGCGCCCGCCCTGCTCGCGGTCGAGGTGCCGCCGATCGGGACGATCACGATGGCGAACCTGCCGTTGGTCGTCCTGCTCGGAGCCGCCTGCGGGCTCGTCGGCATCGTCGTGATGCGTGCCGCCGCTTTCGTCGAGGCCGGCTTCCGGCGCTCGCGGATCCCGACCTGGCTCCGGCCCGCCTTCGGCGGGCTCGTCGTCGGTGCGCTGGCGATCTGGAACCCTTCCGTCTTCTCGGCCGGCCATGGCGCGATCAACCTCTATGTCAGCATGGATGCCAGCCTGCTGCTCTTCGCGCTGGTGCTCGTCGCCAAGGCATTGGCCTCCTCGGTCTCGATCGGCTCGGGCTTCCGCGGCGGCCTGTTCTTCGCCTCGCTGCTGCTCGGCGTGCTGACCGGGCGCCTCTTCATCGGCCTGCTCGGCCTCGCCTTCCCCAATCTCGCCGGACACGAGACGCTGTTCGCGCTGGTGGGCATGAGCTCACTCGCGGTCTCGATCGTCGGCGGCCCGATGACGATGACGCTGCTCGCGCTCGAGATGACCGGGGACCTCAAATTGACGCTCGCGGTGGTCGGCGCGGCCGGCGCCGCCTCGCTCGTCACGCGCCGTCTCTTCGGCTTCTCCTTCGCGACCTGGCGCTTCCATCTGCGCGGCGAGAGCATCCGCGGCGCCCATGATGTCGGCTGGATGCGTGATCTCACGGCCGGCAGCATGATGCGCATCGAGGTGCCAAAGATCGCAGTCGACGCGACCATCGCCGAAGCCCGGCTGAAATACCCGCCGGGCTCGACCAATTACTTGGTCGCGGTCGGTCCGGGCGACGCCTATGCCGGCATGGTGCCGCCGGGCGCGCTCTACGAGCCCGATCCGGCGCTGGACGAGGAGGCGGCGGCCGAGCCCGCGCCGCGCACCGTGCGCCATCTCCTGCGCAATCCCGATCGGATGCTGCTCACCGACATGTCGGTGCGCGATACGCTGAAGCTGTTCGAGGCGGCGGAGAGCGAGGCGCTGCCCGTGGTCGCCGATCGCGAGGGACGCCGCCTCGTCGGCATCCTCAGCGAGGCGCATGCGATCAAGCGCTACAGCGACGAAGTCAGCCGCCGAAATCGCGAGCTGACCGGAGAATAGCGGGAAGGCTCAGGCCGAACCCAGCGCGACGCTCGCGACGACCCGCCAATCGGCGATCGGCACGTCCTGGCCGGAGGTCACGATGCCGATCCGATCGAAGCGGATGGCGCGGCCGGCGAGGCGAGCATTGATCTCGGCGATGGCCGCAGCCTTCGCCGGAGCCTCGACCGGTCCGTAGAGCAGCGAGACATGCGGCATGAAGCTCGCGAGACCCTCGGGATCGAGCGCCTGCTTCAGCTTCGCCAAGGCCGGCGAGACGGCGAAACGGGCGTAGAACGAGCGGAAATAGGCATCGCTTCCTTCGACGATGGAGACGGGCTCTGCGAAGGCCTCGACCGCTCCGGCCGCCGCGGCGATGGCACTTTCCAGCTCGGCAGGCGTCGTCTCGGTGTCGCCCTGCAATGTCAGATGCGGGGCGAAAAGTGGCGTGCCGAAACGGCTCGACAGGTCGCCGACGATCCATGCCAGCATCGCCTCGTCCGCAGGCGCCGGCATCAGCCAGAGAGAATGAATCCGCACTGTCATCCGCCCTTCACAAAGCTCTTGCATAGACTGCGCCCCGTGCGTAACGTTTATTTCAACTGAGCCAACGATGGAAGAAATATTCCATTGTCAGGCGATAAGAGCAGAACCGGGGGAGTAGGCGCCTTGCAGCCGGAAACGCAAGCCAGAGCGGGTAGCGGCGCAGCCATCGGCGTGCGCGGTCTCAAGGTCGCCTATGGCGGCACGCGCGTGCTTCATGGCATCGATCTGGACTTCACGCCCGGCAGCTTCACGGCGCTTCTCGGCTCGTCCGGCTGCGGCAAGACCACCCTGCTGCGTTCGCTCTCTGGCTTCGTCCCGGTTGAGGATGGTTCGATCGTCGTCGGCGGTCGCGATGTCGCGGGCTTGCCGCCGGAAAAGCGTGGCATGGCCATGGTCTTCCAGTCCTATGCGCTCTGGCCGCATATGACCGTGCTCCAGAATATCGGCTACGGCCTCAAGTTGCGTGGCAAGTCCAGGGCCGAGATCGCGGCCAAGGTCGGCGAGATGCTGAGCTTCCTCGGCCTCTCCGGTTATGAGGATCGCAAGGTCACGGCGCTCTCCGGCGGGCAGCGCCAGCGCGTCGCGCTTGGCCGGGCGCTCGCCATCGATCCCGGCATCCTCCTGCTCGACGAGCCGCTTTCCAATCTCGACGCCAAGATCCGCATGGTGATGCGCCATGAGATCCGCGCCATCCAGCAACGGCTCGGCCTCACCGCCGTCCATGTCACGCATGACCGCGAGGAGGCCATGACCATGGCCGACCGGCTGGTCATCATGCAGGCCGGCCATATCGCCCAGGTCGGCACGCCCGAGGAGGTCTATGACCGCCCGGCCAGCGCCTTCGTCGCGAATTTCATGGGCGCGGAGAACGTCTTGCCGCTCAGCATCCAGCGCGGCGAGGGCCAGGTTTCCATCGCAACTGGCGATGCCCACGCGACGCTTGCCGGCGAAGCCGCGGCCGCGTTGCCGAACGGTGAGGCGCTCGCCTATTTCCGCGACGATGTCGCGAGCCTCGATGCGCATGACGCGGTGGCGGCTGGCGTCGATCTCGTCGTTCCCGGCACGATCGCCGCGCGCGCCTATCCCGGTGGCATCTACCGCTACAAGGTCGAAGCCGCCGGCCGCCAGATCACGGTCGACGATGTCGCCCGTCACGAACTCGGAACGAAGGTCGGGCTGCGCATTCCGCTGCAGCGCCTTCACATCTTCCCGGCGACCGAGGCCGGGATTGCCGCCTGACAGGGAGTCAGACACATGCGCATTATCACGCTTGCCTGCTCGCTTGCTGCGCTGATCGTGGCTTCGCCGCTATCCGCGCAGACCCTCAATGTCGCCTCCGCCGGCGACCAGAACATGGTCGACTACGTCAAGGACTATCTCGGCCCGATGTTCGAGAAGGCCCATCCCGGCGTAAAGGTCGTCTCGGTCGGCACCGGCCCGGGCGATTCCGGCTCGCAGAAGATCTACGAGAAGCTCGACGCCCAGAAGGGCGCCGCGACCACCGATTTCGACGTGGTCGTCATCCACCAGAAGGCCGCCGGCCAGATGGTCAAGGAAGGCCTGCTCAACAAGTACACGGCCAATGTCGAGACGGCGAAGCTCGCCACGGGCGACTCCGCCAAGAACTCGCTCGGCACCGATGTCGGCGGCTTCGTCATCCCGATGTTCCAGTCGCAAACTGCGCTCGCCTACAATGCCGACATGGTCAAGACGCCGCCGGCGACCTTCGCCGAGCTCGCCGACTGGGCCAAGAAGAACCCCAAGCAGTTCGGCTATAACGGCATCAAGGGCGGCATGTCCGGTGTCTCCTTCGTCGCCGGCTGGGTCTATGCCTTCGGCGGCGACGCTGACAAGCTGATGACGGGCCCCTATGACGCGGCCACCAAGACGAGCTGGGACAAGGCCTTCGCCGATCTCAAGGAGTTCAACAAGAACGCCGTGATCACCCCCGGCAATGCCGGCACGCTCGACATGCTGAACCGCGGCGAGATCGCGATCGGCCCGGTCTGGGTCGACATGTTCTATTCCTGGCAGGCCGACGGCAAGCTGCCGCCGAACATGAAGCTGAAGCTCGTCTCGCCCGGCATGCCCGGCCAGCCGATGTATTACGCCGTGCCGGAGAAGTCGGCGCAAAAGAAGCTGGCGGAGCAGTTCATCGCGCTCGCGACCTCGCCGCAGGTGCAGGCCGACGGCATCGTCAAGAAGTTCAACTGGTATCCGGGCATCGACGCCAAGAACCTCGAAGGCAAGCTCGACAAGGCCGCCTGGGACAAGCTCTTCACCGACGTCACCCCGGCCGAGCTCGCCGCCAACGGCAAGCCCTTCCCGATCGCGCCCTATTTCAACGACATCCTCGAGGGCTACGAGAAGAAGGTCGCGAACTGAGCTTCGCCTGACGGGATGGCGTGGGGAACACCGCGTCAACCCGGCTTCATCCTCCGTCATCCTCGGGTTTGACCCGAGGATCTCATGACCAGTTCGCTCTGGTTTCCGAGATGGTCGGGTCAAGCCCGACCATGACGGCTTTTTCCGCTGCCGCGGATTGGTTTGCCGGAACCAGAGAATGTCCCTGTCCCAACGCAATCTCGCCCTGCTGCTGATCGCGCCCGGCCTCGCGCTCGTCGCGGCGCTGTTCCTCTATCCGCTCTGCTTCTCGCTGATCTCGGCCTTTACCGGACCGGAGGGCGGCTTCTCGCTGCAGGCCTTCGGCAAGGCCTGGGAGCTCTATTCCGGCGACGTCGTGTTCACGGTCGTCATCGTGCTCGCCTCCTGCCTGCTGACGGGCCTCGCCGCCATCGTCATCGCCGGCACGCTGACCCTCGGCGAGAACCGCTGGATCGTCGGCACGCTGAAGGCGCTCTATCGCTGGCCGCTCTTCATCCCCTTCATCGTCGCGGCGCAGTGCATGCGCACCTTCCTCGCCAAGAACGGCTTGATGAACAATACCTTCGTCTCGATGGGCTTGATGGAGCCGTTGCAGGCGGTGAGTTTCCTCGATTGGCGCGGCATCATCGCGACCTTCGTCTGGAAGCAGACGCCCTTCGTCGCCCTGCTGCTGGCCGGCGCGCTCGCCTCACTCGACCGCGCCACGCTGGAGGCCGGCCGCAATCTCGGGGCATCGCGCATGCGCGTCCTCGTCGAGCTCGCCCTGCCGCAGGTGATGCCGCAGCTCCTCGTCGCGCTCGTCCTCTCCTTCGTGACGATGCTCTCGGTGCTCTCGGTGCCGATGATGGTGGCAGGCTCGCAGCCGACCATGCTGACCGTCGACATGGCCTTCCGCATCAATGCCTATGGCGACTACGCCACGGCCAATGCGCTCGGCGTCATCACCTATCTGATCTCGGCCGGTGCTGCGATCATCTACCTCAAGCGTGGCATGGCGAAGGAGGGCACATCATGATCCGCGTCGCCTCCGGCCTGCGCATGGTCCTTGCGGCCTTCGCGCTCGCGGCCTTCGCCTTCTTCCTGATCGGCCCGCTGGTCAATTTGGCGCTTTGGTCGGTCGCCGAGCGCTGGTACACCCCCTACAAGCTGCCGGTCGTCTACGGCACGCGCTACTGGGAGCAGGTCTTCCGCCCGACCGGCGACGCCATGGCCTCGTTGGCGACCTCGGTCTGGATCGCGGTGCTGACCGTGCTCGTCGCGCTCGCGCTCTCGATACCCGCCGGCTACGCGCTCGCTCGGCTCAAGCTGCCGGCGCGCGCCTTCTTCATGGTGCTCTTCCTGCTGCCGCAGGCCTTTCCCTCGGTCGCGATCTACATCAACGTCGCCCGCGTCTTCTACAATATCGGCATCAACGGCACGGTCTTCGCCGTGGTTCTCGTCCATGCCGCGCATGGCCTGGTCTATTCCGTCTGGATCGCGGCCGCCGCCTTCGCCGCCGTCGACAAGGATCTCGAGCTC
The DNA here is from genome assembly GCF_016428755.1 of Allobosea sp. ASV33. Taxonomy (GTDB): domain Bacteria; phylum Pseudomonadota; class Alphaproteobacteria; order Rhizobiales; family Beijerinckiaceae; genus Allobosea. Next base: position 21,964 of record NZ_JAELTI010000009.1, on the reverse strand, counting down.
GCCGCCCGCAATATCGGGGCGTCGCCGCTCAAGGCCTTCTTCACGGTGACGCTGCCTCTGGCCGCGCCCGGCATCATCGCCAGCGGCATCTTCGTCTTCCTGGAATCGCTCGACGAATTCACCGGCACCTTCTTCGTCGGCGTGCCGCAGGTCACGACCCTGCCGCTGCTTCTCTACAACGCGGCGATGGGCGGCAATTATCAGGTTGCCTCGATCACGGCGCTGATCCTGCTGGTGCCCTCGGTGCTGTTCATGCTGTTCATCGAGCGCTTCCTCCGCGCCGACGTGCTCGCCAAGGTCGGGGCTTGATTGCGGGCGCGCCAACCGGTGCCGTCATCCCGGCTAGAGCGAAGCGAAGAGCCGGGATCCATGCCTGAACCTTGATCGGAAGCGTTCCGGCATAGATCCCGGGTCAAGCCGGGATGACCCGGTGGTCCCGGAGGGACGTGAGCTGTTTCGTATCAATGCCCATCAGGGCCGCTGCTGACGCGGCCCTGATGCATTTGCAGGCCCGAAAACCAACTTGATCGCAATTAATATACTAGTATATGAACGCGAAACACAGCCTTGGGAGGGCGTTCAGTGTCGGTCGGCGGCATCATGGCTGCGGGTTCGGGCTCATCTGGACGGCGCACCGCTGCGGCGGTGATCCGTGATGCGTTGCGGGCCGAGATCGTCTCGCTCGCCATCCCGCCCGGCAGCCCGATCGTCGAGAAGGACATCGCCGAGGCCCACGCGGTCAGCCGCACGCCGGTACGCGAGGCCTTGCTCAAGCTCGCCGACGAGGGGCTGGTCTCGATCTTCCCGCAATCGGGCACCTTCGCCTCGCTGATCCCGTTTCGGGCGCTGCCCGAGGCGCTGGTGATCCGCCGTTCGCTGGAAGAGACCTGCGCAAGGCTCGCGGCCCAACGCGGAGCCGGTCGGGCCGATGGCCTCGCCCGCATCATGGATGAGTTGGCCGCGCGGGCCGATCGCGGCGAGCGCGAACTCTTCCACCAGTCGGACGATGCCTTCCACGCCGGCATCGCGGAGCTCGCCGGCTATCCCGGCATCTGGCGCTTCACCCAACAGGTGAAATTGCAGATGGACCGCTTCCGCCGGCTCACCCTGCCGCAGCAGGGCCGCATGGAGCGCGTGTTGCGCGAGCACGGCGCGGTGGTCGAGGCGATCCGGCGCGGCGATGCGGAAGCTGCCGCCCATGCCATGGGCGAGCATCTCGGTAAGCTCTTCGACGACCTCGACGCGGTCGCAGCCCTCAACAGCCCCTATTTCGACATGGGCGACGGTTCGGAGCGGCCACGGCGCGCCGCTCCGCCGGTTGCCCGATTGGAGACGACATGACCATCGACATCCGCCAGGTTTCGCATCCCGAGGCCGTGAAGCGCTTCGACACCGCCGAGCTGCGCCGCCATTTCCTGATCGAGACGCTGTTCGTCTCCGGCGAGGTCAGGCTGACCTATAGCCATCTCGACCGCGTCATCGTCGGCGGCGTCATGCCGACCGCCAAGCCGGTCGTGCTGCCGACGCCGAAGGCGGTCGGCACCGATGCCTTCCTGAAGCGTCGCGAGCTCGGCGTCGTCAATGTCGGAGGCCCCGGCAAGGTCTCCGTCGGCGGCAAGGACTATCCGCTCGCCAAGCGCGATGCGCTCTATATCGGCAAGGAGGCCGGCGAGGTTTCCTTCGCCAGCGACGATGCGTCGAATCCGGCCAAGTTCTACCTGCTCTCGACCCCGGCCCATGCGGCGCACCCGACCAGGGTGATCCGCGAGGCCGATGCCAAGACCTTGGCGCTCGGCGAACAGGCCACCGCCAACAAGCGCACGATCCGCCAATACATCATCCCGGGCGTCTGCGAGACCTGCCAGCTCGTCATGGGCGTGACCACGCTGGACGAGGGCAGCATCTGGAACACGATGCCGGCGCACACCCACGACCGGCGCTGCGAAATCTATCTCTATTTCGACGTCGCCGAAGACGCCCGCGTCTTCCACCTGATGGGCGAGCCGCAAGAGACCCGCCATCTCGTCGTCGCCAACGAGCAGGCGATCCTCTCGCCGGGCTGGTCGATCCATTCCGGCGTCGGGACGAAGGCCTATTCCTTCATCTGGGGCATGGGCGGCGACAATGTCGACTACACCGACATGGACATGGTCGCGACCGGGGACCTGCGCTGATGGCCGCTCCCTTCGACCTCACCGGCCGCACGGCCATCGTCACCGGCGCCAATACGGGCTTGGGGCAGGCGATCGCGGTCGCGCTCGCTGAAGCCGGCGCGGGCATCGTCGCTGTCGGCCGTTCCAGCATGGCCGAGACCAAGGCGCTGGTCGCTGAGACCGGCCGCCCCTTCCATGAGATCACCGCCGACCTCGGGACGCTGGAGCCGATCGCCGGCATCGTCGAGCAGGCCGATGCCGCCGCCAAAGCCGATGGTTCGCGGCTCGACATCCTCGTCAACAATGCAGGCATCATCCGCCGCGCAGACGCGATCGACTTCACCGAGGCCGACTGGGACGCGGTGATGGACGTCAACCTGAAGTCGACCTTCTTCCTGACTCAAGGCGTCGCGAAACGCATGCTCGCCGACGGCAAGGGGGGCAAGGTCATCAACATCGCCTCGCTGCTCTCCTTCCAGGGCGGCATCCGCATCCCCTCCTATACGGCGTCGAAGAGCGGGCTCGCGGGTCTCACGCGTCTGCTCGCCTGCGAATGGGCGGGGAAGGGCATCAATGTCAACGCGATCGCGCCCGGCTATTTCGTCACCAACAACACGGAAGCGCTGCGCGCCGATCCCGCCCGCAACGAGGCGATCCTGGCGCGCATCCCGGCCGGACATTGGGGCAAGCCGCAGGAGCTCGGCGGGGCCGCCGTATTCCTTGCCTCGGATGCCGCCGCCTATGTCCACGGGGTCGTCCTGCCGGTCGATGGCGGCTGGCTGGCGCGCTGACGGCGAGGCCCGCGGATTGTCGCGGGGATGAGCCGAGACAGGCTTGCGTGCCTGCCGACGATCCGCAACTCTGCCGCCCCTTGTCTGAACCGGGTCTTTGCATGGCGAACGCGGCCGCTCCGTCCTTTCCCGTTCCGCCGGGCCGCCCCTTCGCGGGTCTCAGCCCCAGCCTGATCGGCTTCGGCGGCGCGCCGCTCGGCGATCTCTATGGCCATCTCGACGAGGTCACGGCGCAGGACACGGTCCGTGCCGCGCTCGCGGCCGGCATCAACCTCCTCGATACCTCGCCGCTCTACGGCCACGGCCTCTCCGAGCATCGCATCGGCGCGGCGCTCCGCAGCGTGCCGCGCGACAGCGTCATCATCTCCACCAAGGTCGGCCGCTGGATGCAGGCCGGGGCGCCGAAGCGCGACGGCTCGGGCTATGCGGGCGGCCTGCCGCACCCGGCGATGATCGACTATTCCTATGACGGCGCGATGCGCTCCTTCGAGCAGTCGCTGCTCAGGCTCGGCACCGACCATATCGACATCCTGCTGATCCACGATGTGGATGTCTGGACCCATGGCGAGCGGATGGAGCAGCGCTTCACCGAGGCCATGGACGGCGCCTATCACGCCCTTGAGACGCTGCGTTCGTCCGGCGCGGTCAAGGCGATCGGCGTCGGCGTCAACGAAGCCGAGATGTGCGTGCGCTTCGCTCGCGCCGGCGATTTCGACGTGATGATGCTGGCCGGCCGCTACTCGCTGCTGGAGCAGGGCGCCCTGCCGGAATTCCTGCCGCTGGCGCTGGAGAAGAAGATCGCGGTGATGCTGGCCGGCGTCTTCAACTCCGGCATCCTCGCCACCGGCGCAAAGCCCGGCGCCTTCTACAATTACAAGCCGGCACCGCCCGAGGTGCTGGCGCGCGTCGCCCGGATCGCGGCGGTCTGCGCCAGCCATGGAGTCGCGCTGCCGCAAGCGGCACTCGCCTTCTGTGCCGCCCATCCGGCGGTCGCAACGATCGTGCTTGGCGCCGTGACGCCACAGGAAGTCGCGCGCAATCTCGACCTCGTCGCGCGGTCGGTGCCGGCCGCGCTCTGGCATGAGCTGAAGCACGAGGGCCTGCTCGCCGAGGCGGCGCCTGTCCCCGAGGCTTGAACGCCGCCGAAGCGGTTGAAACGCGTCCCCACACGCATCGTCATCCCGGGCTTGACCCGGGATCCATCGTAGAGCTCCGGAGCTTTACGATGGATCCCGGATCAGTGCCGCTTGCACGGCTTGTCCAGGATGACGGCGGGTTAGTTGGCCGGGCCGGTCGAGCCGAGATAATCGACCGCGCAGGCGACATGCAGCTTCATCACCGCGATCGCTTCCTCGATGGTGACGTGCTCCTCGTCCGTGCCCATGCTGATCGGCGATGGCCCGCAGATGAGCGCGGGCACGCCGCGCCAGCGCCAGTAGCGCGTATCGGTGCCGCCGAGGCTCGACACCGGCGGTGCGTCATGGCCGAGCAGGTCGCGGATATTGCCGCGCAGGATATTGGCCATCTCGCCGAACGGATCGGTCAGGCTCGCGGGATAGCTGTGGTCCTCGTTGACCACCATCTCGCAATCGGCCTCGCGGGCGAGCATTTCGAGATCGGCGCGGATCGCATCGCGGTCGGAGCCGATCGGGATGCGCATGTCCAGATGGGCGATGCAATGCGTCGGAATCTGCGTCGCCTTCTGCCCGCCCTGCAGGATGCCGACATTGACGGTGATGCGCCTTGCGACATCGCCTGCACCCTTGCCGAGGTTGAGGTCGGCCGCCGCGATCGTCTCCGGCGAGGTCAGCACTGCGTCGATCTCCGGCGGCAGCGCGGCGAGCTTGAGATGGTAGCGGTCGTAGATCGCGGTCACGAGCCGGCTCACATCCGCGATCGGGTTGCGTGCGCGATGGGCATAGCCGCCATGGCCGCCGATGCTCCTGGCCGAAAGCGAGAAGCGCAAGGTGCCCTTCTCGGTGAAGCGGAGATTGGCGAGGCCGCTCGGCTCGCCGTTGAGGCAGCAATCGGCCTCCATCTCGTCGCCGAATTCATCGAACAGGAACTTGGTGCCGTAGCGTCCGCCGGATTGCTCGTCAGAGACCACGGTCAGCGACAGCGCGCCATGGAGCTTTTCGCGGTGCGGGTAGAGCTGACAGAAGGCCAGGATCGAGGCGAGCGTCCCGGTCTTCATGTCGGAGGCGCCCCGACCCATGATCTTGCCGTCGACGATATCCGCGTCCCAGAGCTTCTCGTTGGTGACGGGGAAGATATCCATATGGCCGTTGAGCATGAGATGGCGACCGGGCTTCCCGGCCTCCCAGCGGCTGATGATGTTCGGCATCTCCGGCACGAAGGCTTCCGTGCGATGCGGCACGCCGGCGGCATCAAGCAATTCGCGCACGAAGGCAGCGGCCTCGCGCGTGTCGCCCGGCGGGTTGACGCTCTTGATGCGCAGGAAGCGTTGCAGCAGCGCGACGATCTCGTCGCGGCGCTGATCGATCGCCTGAAGCAGCTCGGCTTTCAGGGCGGCTTTATCCGTGGACATGGTTTGTCTTCTTGGTCGGCGTTTCGAAGGGGATGAAGGACGCTCAGCGACTGCTGAACGACATCGCGCGCGTCAGTTTGGTCTTCTCCAGCCGGGCGGCGACGCAATAGGCGGGGTTGAAGACATTGGCGATGTCGTAGCGCACCGCCTGCCCGAGCAGATGGCTCGCCTCGACGGAATCGACTCCGAGGGCCTCGCCGACCCAGCGCAGCAGTTCCGTCGTCGCGAATTGCAGGGGCTGGTCGAGCGGGCGCCCACTCGCGATCACCAGCAGGTCGGTCTCGGTCTCGCAGCGTGGCCAGTGCAGGTTCTGTTTCTTGACGAGCTTCACCGAGAATTCGACCTCGAACGAGGTCTCGACGCCGGTGCCGGCGATCTCGCCATCGCCCTGGCAGGCATGACCGTCGCCGAGGAAGAACAGCGCGCCATCGACGAAGACCGGGAAGGCGATCGTCGCGCCCGGCCCGAACAGCCGGTAATCCATGTTGCCGCCATTGGCGCCGCTGGTCGCGGTCGAGATCGCCTGGCCGCGTTCCGGGGCGACGCCGAAGCAGCCGAGCATCGGCGCCAGCTGAAAGCTCCAGTCCTTTATGCGGGCGGAGGGCTCCAGCAGCTTCACCGTGCCGGCTTCCGCGTCGATCGCCCATTCGTAGCGCTCGCGCTTCGGCAGTTCGTGCAGCATGCCGGGGTCGAGCACGCCCGGCGCCAGCGGCGAATAGGTCCAGCCGGTCTTCCTGTTCGGCGTCATCCGTTCGATGGTGACGAGCAGGGCGTCGCCGGGTTCGGCGCCGGTCACGAAGAAAGGGCCGGTCATCGGGTTGCCGCGCGGGGCGTGCTGCGCGCCGTCGCCGCCGAAGCCCGCCGCATCGAGCGTGGTGGTGACGACGCTCTCGCCGCTGGCGATCTCCAGCACCGGCGGCAGGGTGGCGAGCACGTTCGAATAATGGGTCGGAACGAAGTTGTGGCGCGCCATGTAAAGCCTTCCTGAGCCGGGTCTCGTCGATCTGTGACGACGACCGTAGGAGCAAGCCTCGGGCTTGAGAAGGACTCGCAGGCGAGGGGGCGCCCTGCATGCCGGACGGCTGGAGGCTGTCCGCCTGCAGGCAAGATGCGCTACCATCGCGCAATTGAGATGCGCCGGGCGGATCGACCTTGAACAGCCGTCAGATCGAAGTCTTTGCCGCCGTCATGAAAGCCGGAACCGTCTAGCGCGGCCGAAATCCTGGGCGTCACGCAGCCCGGCTCGAGCCGGCTGATCACGCTAGAATCGCTTGGTCGATAGAACGTCGAAGGTCCGGCCGATCGTCGCCACCGCCTTGTCGTAATCGGCCAATGACAGGCAGGCGATCAGGGCGTCGATGACGGCGAGCTGAGCGATGCGGCTCGTCATCGCCTCGGTGCGGAACTGGGTCTCGCGTGCCATGGTGTTGAGCACGATATCGGCATGGGCGAGCAGGGGCGACTTGCCGAAATTCGTGATGCAGATCGTGGTTGCGCCCGCTTCCTGTGCGAGCCGCGTCGCGGTGACCGTCTCGTGCGTCGAGCCCGAATGCGAGATCGTGATGGTCGCGACATCCGGCCCGGTCAGCGAGGCGCTGATTGCCTGGACATGCGAGTCGACCACGACCTTGGATTCGACGCCGATGCGCAAGAGCCGGTAATTCGCGTCCTCCGCGATCGGGGCGGCGCTGCCGATGCCGTAGAGCTCGACGCGCCGCGCCCCCCGAATCGCGGCGACCGCGCGCTCCATCGCGCCCTTGTCGAGCACCTTCATCGTGTCGTGCAGGGCCTGCAGATCGCTGCGGAAGATCTTCTCGATCACCGTCCCCGTGTCGTCGGCACGGGCGAGATCCTCGTGGATGAACTGCACCGGCTGCACAAGGTCGCGGGCCAATGCGATCTTGACCTGCTGGAAACCGCGTGCGCCGAGCTGGCGGCACAGCGAGATCACGCTGCCCTCGCTCGCTTCCGCCCGCTCGGCCACTTCCGTCACCGACATATGCACGACCTCCGCCGCATGGCTGAGGAAGACGTCCGCAATGCGTGCGGCGGCTGGTGGCAGCGTCGCGCGCAGCGCCGTCAGGCGCTCGATCACGCCGTCGAAACCGTCATGTCCGCCATTGCGCGCGGGCTCGGGGCTCTCGGGCATCGCACCGGCATCCGGCTTGTGTCGCGACGAGGTCATGCGGGCAAGGCCATCACGCTCGTCTCGTGCCGGCAAGCCGTTTCGCCCTGGATTTGCGGGAAAGCGCCATCGGCGATCTCGACATAGCGCAGGCCGAAGCGGCGCGCGCCTTCGCCATCGGTCCGGGGATTGTCGCCGAGCATCGCGACGACCCGCTTGGGCAGATCGAGCAGGGCGAGGCCGGCGGCGAACAGCGTCGGCTCCGGCTTCCCGACGAGACGGTAAGCGACAGGGCCGGTGCAGGCGAGCAGCGCCGCGAGCAGCGCGCCGGTTTCCGGCACGACGGTGCCGTTTGGGCCGGGATGGACGAGATCGGGGTTGGCGACGACGAGCTCCGCGCCCGCACGCACGGCATTGGCTGCCAACGCGAGCCTCGCATGGCTGAACTGCCGGTCGCGGCCGAGGAAGACGATGTCGGGCCGGGTCTGGACGGGCCGAAGCCCCCGCGCGCGGGCATGGCGCGCCAGGCTCCTGCCCGCCAGCATGAGCACGCGCGCGCCCGGACGGCGCCGGGCGGTCTCGTCGAGCGCGAAGGCTCCCGCCAGCACGATGCGATCAGCGGGAATCTCGAGCCCGATGCGCCGCAGATCATCAGCCAGTTCCGCCGGGGTATGTTCGGCATCGTTGGAGACGACGACGAAGCGGCCGCCGCAGGCCTCCAGAAAGGCCGGGGCGCCAGGCATCGCCCGGCCGCCGCACACCAATGTGCCGTCGAGATCGATCAGCCAGCCACGAATATCGTCCGCTGCGTGCACCGCAAACTCCGCGTCGAAGTGCGGCAGGCATGAACTGAGATTGTCTCAGTGTCAAATAGGTTATTTCCTGAGTTAAATTCATAAACCTGTCATGGAAGGCTGCCAGAAGGCTCCGGCATCGGCCGCTTGCGATAGCCGGCCATATCCCCGCAGCTCGTTCCGGAGGACGCCATGCTTTCGTTCCTCGGCAGTCGTCTCCTGCGCATGTCGATCACCCTCTGGGCGATCGTCACCGCTGTCTTCCTGGCGACGCGGCTGACCGGCAATCCGATCGACTTCCTGATGCCGGAAGGGCTCGACGCCGCCTCCCGCGCCGAGATGATCGCCTATTGGGGCCTCGACCGGCCTATCGCGGAGCAATACCTGCTGTTCTGGAAGTCGCTGCTCTCGGGCGATTTCGGCCTCGGGCTGATGGAGCGGCGGCCGGTCGCGGTGATCTTCGGCGAGCGGCTCTGGCAGAGCGCCTCGCTCCTCATCGCGACCCTGGCTCTCACCGTCGCGGTCGGCGTGCCGCTCGGCATCCTCGCCGCGCTCTGGCGTGGGCAGCCGCGCGGGCAGGGCGTGCTCTTCGTCGCCTTCCTCGGCTATGCCGTGCCGAATTTCGTCCTCGCCATCCTGCTGCTGCTCGTCTTCTCCTACACGCTGCACTGGCTGCCGAGCGCCGGCTCCGCCACCTTGCTGCATTACGCGATGCCGACCGTGGCGCTCGCCGCCTATTTCGTCGCGGCGCTGACCCGCTACACGCGCAACGCCATGCTCGACGTCCTCTCCGAGGACTATATGCGCACGGCCCGCGCCAAGGGTCTCTCCGAGGGCGCCATCATCCTGCGGCACGGGCTGCGCAACGCGCTGATCCCGGTGATCACCGTGCTCGGCCTGCAAATCACCACGCTCGTCTCGGGCGCTGTCGTGGTCGAGACCGTCTTTGCCTGGAACGGGGTCGGAGATCTGCTCGTCGGTGCGACGCTGCGGCGCGACTATCCGGTCCTGCAATTCGGCGTCCTGATCGTCGCCGGGGCGGTCATCCTCGTCAATTTCGCGATCGACCTCGCCTATGCGGCGTCGGATCCGCGCGTGCGCCTCGTCGGAGCCTGACCCGTCATGACCGAGATCGCAGACGCCAAGCTGATGCTGCCGCCACGCCGGTTGCCGCGCCTGAAGCTTCCCGCGCTGGGTGGAGCCGGCGTGCTGGTGACCGCAGCCGCTCTGCTCGGCCTTGTGCTGCTCGCGCTAGCCATCCTCGCGCCGCTGGTCTCGCCCTTCGAGCCCGACCAGCAGCGGCTGCTGGCGCGCCTCAAGCCGCCGGTCGGTTTTGCCAGCGCCAACCCGTTGCACTGGCTCGGCACCGACCAACTCGGCCGCGATCTGCTCTCGCGCTGCCTCCATGGCCTGCGGCTGACGCTGGCGCTCGCGCTGTTCGGTACCTTGCTTGGCCTGGCGCTGGGCGCGGCGCTCGGGCTCGCGGCGGGGCTGCTGCGCGGCTGGGCCGATGCGCTGATCATGGGCCTGGTCGACATCATGATGTCGCTGCCCTTCACGCTCGTCGCGCTCTTCGTCGTGGCGTTGGCCGGCACCGATGTCGCGGTGCTGATCTGCGTGCTCGGCATCGCCTACTGGGCGCATTTCGCTAGGCTGATCCGGGCCCAGGTGCTCAGCCTTCGCGAGATGCCCTTCGTCGAGGCGGCCCGCGCCGCCGGGGCCGGCCCCTGGCGCATCGCCACCGTCCATATGATCCCGAACCTGATCTCGCCGGTCGTGGTCATGGCGAGCCTCAACTTCTCGAACCTGATCCTGCTGGAATCGGCGCTCTCCTTCCTCGGCCTCGGCGTGCAGCCGCCGACGGCGACGCTGGGTTCCATGGTCGGGCAAGGGCGCGACTACATGGCCTCCGCGCCCTGGATCGTCGCGGTTCCCGCCCTCTTCATCGTGCTCGTCAGCCTCGTCGCCATGCTGCTCGGCGATGCGCTGCGAGACCGTCTCGACCCGCGCCTGCGCGGACGCTGACCGCCACGCCCAAGCCTCATCCCGCTCACCCAACAAGGGACTGAAATCCATGCGCAAGATAGTGAAGACCCTGGCGTTCGCCGCGTTGTCGGCCACCGCCCTCATCGGCGTCGCCCAGGCGCAGGAATTGAAGGTCGGCGTCCAGAACATGGCGCCCTGGCTCGATCCCGGCCGCGACTTCTCGAATGTCGGCTCGCAATTCTACTTCAACGCCTTCGACCCGCTGATCGGCAAGGACGCGACCAAGGCCGAAAGCGTCTGGCAGCCGGGCATCGCCACGAGCTGGAAGCAGGTCTCGCCGACCGTGTTCGAATTGAAGATCCGCCAGGGCGTGACCTTCCATAACGGCGACCCGATGACGGTCGAGGACGTCGTCTTCTCCTTCGACCGCATCATCAACTCGACCTTCGCGCCCTACACTGTCCGCAAGCGCGACACGCTGCCGAACATGGCCAAGGTCGAGGCCGTCGACGCCGAGACCGTGCGCATCACTGCGACCCGGCCGGAGCCGCTCTTCGAGACGCTGCTCAACGTGCAGCAGGGCATGATCGTGCCGAAGAAATACGTGATGGGCCTGACCGGCGATCCCAACGTCGCCGAAGCCTCCGATTTCGAGGCTTTCGCGCTGAAGCCGGTCGGCACAGGGCCCTACAAGATCACCGAGTTCGTGCCGAACCAGCGCCTGGTCTACGAGCGCTATGACGGCTTCTGGGGCGAGAAGGCTCCCTTCCAGAAGGTCACGGTGACCCGCATTCCCGAGCTGTCCGGTCGCCTGACGGCGCTGAAGAACGCCGAGGTCGATCTGATCACCAACGTTCCCCCGGATCAGCTCGAGCCGATCGCCGCCGATCCGAAGCTCAAGGTCGAGGGCATGCAGACGCCGCTCTTCCACGTCGTCATCTTCAACACCCAGAATCCGAAGATGGCCAATCCGAAGCTGCGCCAAGCGCTGTCCTACGCCATCGACCGCAAGACGCTGAACGACGCGCTCTGGTTCGGCAAGGCGAAGGTGCCGACCTCGCATACATTCCCGCAGTTCGGCCCGCTCTATATGCCGGAGCTCAACACCTTCGAATACGATCCGGCCAAGGCCAAGGCGTTGCTCAAGGAAGCCGGCTATGACGGCTCGCCCATCCGCTACGACATCCAGGCGGCCTATTACACCAACGGCCTCCTCGCCGCGCAGGCGATCCAGGAGATGTGGGCCGCTGTCGGCGTCAAGATGCAGCTCAACGTCACCGAGCAATGGACCGGCTCCGACCCGACCATGATGGCCCGCGGCTGGTCGAACCCGATGTATTTCCCCGATCCCGCCGGCGCCTTCGGCATCATGTGGGCGCCGACCGGCAACTCGGCCTCGGAAGGCCGCTTCAAGGCCGACGACGCTTATGTCGCGCTCTGGGACAAGTTTCGCTTCTCGACAGACCTCGCCGAGCGCAAGCAGGCCTATGCAGCGCTGATGCAGGCGATCAAGAACGACCCGCCGGTCCTGCCGCTTTACCAGCCCTACGAGTCCTACGGCATGAAGCGCTCGCTCGCCTGGCGGCCGCTGCAGGGGCACATCCCCTATGTGCTCGATTTCCGCGCCGGCCGCGTGACGCTGGCTGCGCGCTGAGGTGCTCGCGGGAGCCGGCTTGCCGGCTCCCGCACCCGATGTCCACCCCTTCTCGACGAGCCCCGCCATGACCCGTTCGCTCCGCCTCGCCTTCGTCGCCGACATCCATCACGGCGCGAACAGCTTCACCAAGATCGGCACCGCGGCCCTGCCGCTGATGGACGAGTTCCGCCGCTTCGTCGCCGACGCCCGGCCCGATGCGGTGATCGACCTTGGAGATCGTATTTCCGATATCGACCATGACACCGATCTCAGGCTGGAGCGGGAGGTGGCGGAAGCCTTCGCGCCGATCGCCGTGCCGCGCTTCCACATCTGCGGCAACCATGATCGCGACCATCTCAGCGTCGCCGAGAACGAGGAGATCCTCGGCCAGGCGCTCGGGCATCGCACGGTCGATCTCGGCGACTGGCGCCTTGTGCTCTGGGCGGCCGATTCGCGCATCCATCGTCCGGGCGGTTTCGTCCTGCGCGAGGCTGACCTGATCTGGCTCGCCGCGACCGTCGAGGCCGCCGACCGGCCGCTCGTGGTGATGAGCCATGTCCCGGTCTCCGGCCACGGCCAGATCGGCAATTACTATTTCGAGCGCAATCCGGCCTCCTCGACCTATCCCGGCGCCGAGCGCGTCCGGGCCGTGCTCGCCCGGGCCAAGGTGCCGATGGTCTGCATCGCCGGCCATGTCCACTGGAACACGCTGACCACCGTCGACGCCATCCCCCATCTGACGCTGCAGTCTCTGACCGAGAGCTTCACCACGATGCCCGGGCCGGCCGGCGCCTTCGCCCTGCTCGAACTCGGCGAGACCATCGCCTGGACGGTGCATGGCCAGGACCCCTTCACCGCCCGCATCGACCCGGCCGGGACGCTCCGGCGCTGGATGACGCCGCTCCAGCCCTTCGACGAGCATCCCGAATTGCGGCAGAAGCGCCTTCTCTCTACGCTCCAGATGAATGCGGCGGCCTTGGCCTGAAGCACTGTCTCAGGCGATCCCGTCTTGCCCGCGGCCGGGACGAACGCGATGATCCCGGCGCAAACCTGCGCCGGGGCTGCCCCTCGGCGCGGCAACGAGCTGACAGGGCGCCAGAGAGAACGATGCAAGCCGACCGCGTGATTCAGACCGTCGAAGCCCATACCGGCGGCGAGCCCTTCCGGATCGTGACCAGCGGGCTGCCGCGCTTGCCCGGCCGGACGATCGTCCAGCGGCGCGACTGGGTGAAGGTCAATATCGACGAAATCCGGCAGGCGCTGATCTTCGAGCCGCGCGGCCATGCCGACATGTATGCAGGCTACCTGACCGAGCCGGTTACGCCCGGCGCCGATTTCGGCGTCATCTTCGTCCATAACGAGGGCTATAGCGACCATTGCGGCCATGGCGTCATCGCGCTCGCGACCGCGGCCGTCGAATTGGGCTGGGTCGAGCGCACGGAGCCGGAGACCCGCGTCGGCATCGATGCGCCCTGTGGCTTCATCGAGGCCTTCGTCGCCTGGGACGGAAAGCGCGCCGCCAGCGTCCGCTTCGTCAACGTGCCCTCCTATCTCGTTCATCGCGATGTGAGTGTGGAAACGCCGAGCTTCGGCCGGGTCAACGGCGATATCGCCTTCGGCGGCGCCTTCTATTTCTATACCGACGGCCGCCCCTTCGGCTTATCGATCCGCCGGGAGAACGCCGAGGCGCTGATCCGCTTCGGGGCCGAGGTGAAGATCGCCGCCAACGCAGCCTTCCCGGTCATGCATCCGGAAATCCCGGAGCTGAACCATATCTACGGCACGATCATCGACGGCGATCCGCTCGCTCCCGACGCGACGCAGGCCAATTGCTGCATCTTCGCCGACCGGCAACTGGACCGCTCCCCGACCGGCTCCGGCACGGCCGGACGTACGGCGCTCCTCCATGCCAAGGGGCTGCTGAAGCCCGGCCAGATCCTGGTCAACGAATCCATCGTCGGCTCGATCATGACCGGGCGCGTCCTGCAGGAGACCAAGCTCGGAGACATCGACGCGGTCATCCCCGAGGTTTCCGGCAGCGCGCATCTCTGCGGCCAGGCGACCTGGTTCATCGATCGCGATGATCCGCTGCGGCACGGCTTCCTGCTGCGGTAGGGGGCTCGACAGGGCCGGCGCTGGCTATCAGTCGCTCAGCAGCAGCTCGACCAGTCGCGCGGTGCTGCCGACATTGTATTTCCGCAGAAGCCGGGCGCGATAGATATCGACGGTGCGCGGGCTGATGCCCAGCATCTTCGCGACCTCCTTGCCCGTCTTGCCCTCGATCAGGAGCGCGGCGACGTCGCGCTCGCGAGCGGTCAGCGAAGACCTCAGCGATTGTCCGGCGGGCTTGGTCCGCGCCAATTCCGAGAACACCCAGAGCGCGTGGGCATGCGCGTCGTCCGGCGTATGGGTGAAGCCGCTGACCCTGACCCAGAACAGGCTGCCGTCGAGGCGCCGCATCACGCGATCGTCCGTATAGCTCGGCGCGCCGGACAGGCGCGCTCCGACCCGCTTCCCGGTTTCCTCGAAATCGGATTGTGTCGGGTAGAGCCGTTCGAAGGTCTGTCCGACCAGCTCGTCCATCGATCCGCGAAACATCCGCGCGAATTCATGGTTGCAGGCCTGGATGATGCGATTGCCGCCGACGGCGAGCCCGACCGGGGCATTCTCGAAGGCCTGCCGAAAATCCACCTCCATCGGCGCTTCTCTCCCGGCCGGATACTTAAGTGTCCGATACGTATAGGATTAAGCGTTTAGGTCGCCTAGCCTGTCCCGAAGACAGGACGAGGCCGATGAAACTGACGGACTTCAAGGCGCTGACCTTCGATTGCTACGGCACGCTGATCGATTGGGAAACCGGCATGTTCGAGGGGCTGAAGCCCCTCATCGGCCGTCTCGCCACCCCGCCGACCCGCGACCAGGTTCTGGAAGCCCATGCGCGCCATGAATCCGCGCAGCAATTACAGACGCCGGCCCGAATCTATCGAGAGCTCCTGCCGATCGTCTACAAGCGCCTCGCCGAGGAATGGGGCTTGCCGGTGTCCTGGGAGGAGTGCCTGGCCTACGGGCAATCGATCAAGAACTGGCCGGCCTTCCCCGACTCGGCGGAGGCACTTCAGTATCTCAAGCGCCACTATAAGCTGGTGATCCTGTCGAATGTCGACAATGAAAGCTTCGCCGCAAGCCAAGCGAAGCTCGGGGTCGCCTTCGACGCGATCTACACCGCCGAGGATATTGGTTCCTACAAGCCGTCGGAGCGCAATTTCGACTATATGCTCCGCAACCTGGCGACGCTCGGCATCCAAAAGGGCGAGATCCTGCACACGGCGGAGAGCATGTTCCACGACCATGCCCCGGCGAACCGGCATGGCCTGGCATCCTGCTGGATCTATCGCCGCTACGACCAGGACGGCTTCGGCGCGACGATGCATCCGGGCGACATGCCGACATACGATTTCCGCTTCAACAGCATGGCCGATCTCGCCAAGGCGCATCAGGAGGCGCTGCGCGGCTGACCTCGCCGGAGAGGGGCGCCGGCAGCTACAGCGCGGCGATGAAGGAATCCGGCCTCACCTGGAACGAGGCGACGTTCGCCGAGTGCATCCAGAACCCGCGTGCCAAGGTGGTGGGCACCAGGATGATCTATGCCGGGCTCAAGGACGAGAAGCGCATCGCCGACCTCCTGGCCTATCTCAAGCAGTTCGACGCCGCCGGCAAAAAAGCCGATTAACCCGGAGCTACGACCCGTCAGAGTCTGGCTCAGGCATCGACCGGTCCGCACCAGCCGGGGAGGTAGCTGGCATCCCGGCCGCGCGCGAGCTTCAGCGCTTTCCCGATGGCTTTGTCGAAATCGGCATCGACCTGCCGGCGGGGGAGGTTCCTCCGGAGGAAATCCGCCCAAAGGAACTCGGAATAGGGTGTCGTGTCCTTGGCGAAGCCGCCGCAGCGGCGCAATTCCCCCGCCAGCGAGCGATAGGGGTCGTCGACCATCTCGCCGATCTTCCGGGGGAGCGCATCGGTGCCGCAGCGCCGTCCCTTGGCATCGTACGGATGCACCCAGTTCCGGTGCTCGCAGACCGTCCAGAAGGCCGGTTGCGTCAACCACGAGATATCGGCGATCACGTTGACGAGAACTTTGCTTTGGCCCTCGTCGTGCAGCGCACGGACCAGATGATGGTGGTCGATGACGTAGAGCCGGTCCTTCGGCCCCTTGATCACCGGGATCATGTGCCGGCCCAGGAAATCCTCGGCCTCGCCGCCGTCCCGCTCGCGCCAGATCCGGCGCTTGTCCTCGACCTCCCTGAGGCCGACGGTCATCTGGGTCGGGCGTAGCTCCGTGATCCGCACGGGCTGCAGGATGGGTTCCCGAAGTGTCATGACGTTCACCCGCTCGTTCGAAAAACCATGATGCGCATCGCTTTTGCCGGTCGCGAACGCGCCGGCGCGAAGACTTGCAAGCTGCTAT
The DNA here is from genome assembly GCF_016428755.1 of Allobosea sp. ASV33. Taxonomy (GTDB): domain Bacteria; phylum Pseudomonadota; class Alphaproteobacteria; order Rhizobiales; family Beijerinckiaceae; genus Allobosea. The sequence goes on along the minus strand of NZ_JAELTI010000009.1, from coordinate 5,466 downwards.
AGTTGCTACCATTCTGGCTACGCATGCAACGCGGTGGACCGGTCATGTCGAATGATGGACCTCTGGCCGGTCCGGCCCGCCCTTCGGCAAGCCTGTCGCGTCCTGCGGGCCTGGGGCGCAGTCTGCTTGCGGGCCTGACGCTGGCGGCGATCACCATTCCCGAGCAGATGGCGACGGCGCGCCTCGGCGGCTTTCCGGTTCAGGTCGGCTTGTTCGCCTTCGTCGCGGCGACGCTCGGTTTCCTGTTGCTGGGCGCTAGCCGGGTTCTCACCGTCGGTGCCGACTCGACGATCACCCCGATCTTCGCCGGCACGCTGGCCACGCTGGCCGTCGGCGGTACAGTCGCTCCGGCCGCGGCGCCGACCCTGGCGATCCTGGTCGGCGCGCTGCTGCTGCTCGCGGGAATCCTGCGCTTCGGCTGGATCGCCGATTTCCTGTCGACGCCGGTCGTGGCGGGATTCCTGGCCGGCATCGCCGCCCATATCGTCGTGTCGCAGTTGCCCGGCCTGCTCGGGCTCCATGTGCAGGCGAGCAGCCTTGTTCCGCGGCTGGCGGAAATCTGGGCGCAGCGCGCAGCGAGCCATCCTGTCTCGGCCCTGCTCGGGCTCGGTGTGCTCGGCATCATCCTTCTCTGCGAAAAGACGGCGGCGGCGCTGCCCGGCGCCCTGATCGCCTTCGTGCTGGCGACGGCCGCCGTCATGGCCTTCGACCTGGAGAGCCACGGCGTCGCGGTGCTCGGTTCATTGCCGAAGGGCCTGCCGCCCTGGCCCGGCTTCGCCCTGTCCTGGACCGATTTCCGGGCGCTGCTGCCACTCGCCCTGATCATCGCGCTCGTCGTGATGATGCAGACGGCGACCGTCAGCCGCTCCTTCCGCGACCCCGACGGCCGCGCGAGCGATGTCGGGCGCGATTATCTCGGGCTGGCGGGCGCCAACCTGCTCGCCGGCCTCGCCGGCGCCTTCCCGGTCAATGCCAGTCCGCCGCGCACGGCCATCGTCGTCGAAAGCAGCGGCCGCAACCCCGTGGTCGGGCTTGTCGCCGCGGGTCTCGTCCTGGGTCTCGCGCTGTTCGGCACCGATCTCCTGGCCGACGTGCCGGAGGCGGCCTTTGCCGGGGTCCTCTTCTTCGTCGCCGGTCGCATCCTGAGGATCGGCCTGATCGTCCAGATCGCCCGCCAGAGCCGGCCGGAATTCGCGCTGGTCCTGCTGACCGCCCTGGCCGTCGCCCTGCTGCCGATCGAGAGCGGCGTCGCCATCGGCATCGGTCTGTCCTTGCTGCACGGCATCTGGATGACGACCCGCAGCCATCTCGTCGAGTTGGGCCGCATCCCCGGCACGACGGTGTGGTGGCCGCCGGAACAGGGCAAGCCCCCGGCGACGCTTCCGGGCATTCTCGTCGCCGGCTTCCCGGCGCCGCTGCTGTTCGCGAACGCGCTGGGCTTCCAGCAGGAATTGCTCGACCGGTTGGCGCAGCGGAAGCCGAAGCTGCTCGTCCTGGAGGGCAGCGGCATCGCCGCCATCGACTATACGGCGGCGCAGGCGCTCCTGGCCGTCGCCGAGGCCTGCGACGCGCAAGGGACGGTTTTCGCGATCGCGCGCGTGGAATCGGTGCGGGCCCGCGCCGCGCTCGATCGTTTCGGCATCGTCAGCGCGATCGGGGAGGATCGGATCTTCCACAGCGTCGACCAGGCCGTGACACGATGGGGAGGCGAGGCCGCGGCGGGGGTGGCGCCTGTTGGTGACGCGGTTGGACTGTCGCTGCCCTCCACATAGCACATGGCCGGCGGTGGTTGATCACCGATTGCGTCGGGGGAAGCGATGGCAATAGTCTCGCGTCAGCAGCCGGTCTCGCAAAGCCGGCAGACGAGGTCCAGCGTCGCGCTCGGCGGCGCGGTGAAGCCTCGCATGACGCCGGAGGTGATTGTATGACTTTCAGGACGACACTGGCCGCACTGGGCATCGCGGGTTTGATGATGGCCGCTGCGCCGGCCCAGGCGGCCAAGGATCAACTGACCATCGGCGTCGCGCAATTCCCCTCGACGCTCCACCCCAACATCGATGCCGAAGTGATCAAGTCCTATACGCTGGGCTTCGTCATCCGGAACATCACGGCCTTCGACAAGGACTGGAAGAACACCTGCCTGAGCTGCACCGAGCTTCCCAGCGTGAAGAACGGCACGGCCAAGATCATCGACCTGCCCAATGGCGGCAAGGGCATGGAGGTCACGATCAAGCTCAAGCCGGACCTGAAATGGGCCGACGGCAAGCCGGTCACGACCAAGGATCTGGAGTTCACCTGGCGCCTCGGGCGCGATCCGAAGACCGGTTTCTCCAATTCCCAGCCCTGGACGCGGGCCGTCAAGATCGACATCATCGACGCGACCACGGCGGTTCTGACGCTCGACAAGGTCCTGGCCTCCTATAACGAATGGGACCAGATCCTGCCGGAGCATATCGAGGGGCCGGTTTACGAGAAGGCCAAGGAAGCCGGCGACTACATTAAGCAGACGACCTATGCCCGCAACCCGACCACGCCCGGCCTGTATAACGGCCCCTATATGGTCACCGGTTACACCTCCGGATCGCAGGTCGTGCTCGAGCCCAATCCCTATTGGGCCGGCACCAAGCCCGGCTTCAAGCGCATCGTCCTCAAGCTGATCGAGAACACCGCGGCCCTGCAGGCCAATCTCCTGTCGGGCGATGTCGACATGATCGGCGGCGAGGGCGTCGGCCTGTCGATCGATCAGGTCCTGGAACTGCGCAAGCAGCATCCCGACCGCTTCGAGTACCTGTTCAAGCCGAGCCTGAACTACGAGCATATCGACCTGCAGAACGGCAACCCGCTGCTGAAGGATCTGCGGGTCCGGCAGGCCCTGATCTACGCGGCCGACCGCAAGACGCTGACCGACCGCCTGTTCCAGGGGTTGCAGCCGGTGGCCGATACCTGGGTCAATCCGCTCAGCGCCAACTTCACCAAGGACACGCTGCATTATCCCTTCGACCTGCCCAAGGCGAAGGCGCTTCTGGCCGAGGCCGGCTGGAAGCCCGGCCCCGACGGCATCTGCCGCGACGCCGCGGGCACGCGCCTGTCGCTGGAGTTCGCGACCACGGCGGGCAATCGCTTGCGCGAATTGCAGCAGGCCGTGCTGCAGAACAACTGGAAGGCCGCCTGCATCGAGGTGCGCATCAAGAACGAGCCGGCGCGCACCCTCTTCGGCGAGACCATGAAGAAGCGCAGCTATAGCGGGCTGGCGATGTACGCCTGGTCGAGCAGCGTGACGGAATCGCCGCGCCGGACGCTGGCCACCGACAACATCCCGACCGAAGCCAATGGCTGGGGCGGCGCCAACTACATCAACTTCTCCAACCCGCGCATGGACGAGCTCATCACCAAGGCCGAATCCGTGCTGGATCCGGACGAGGCCAAGGCGCTCTGGGCGGAGATGGAGCAGATCTACGCCAAGGAACTGCCCGTCATTCCCTTGTTCTTCCGCTCCGAGGCCCATGTCTATCCGAAATGGCTGAAGGGCTACGAGCCGACCGGACATGGCCATTACGGCTCGATGTTCAGCGAGAACTGGCGCGCTGCCGAGTGATCGGGGCGGTTGCGTGTCCCGGTTCGGCAGCCGCGGCAGCGCGGCGGTGACCGGCCGGAGCTCGAGGCGGCGGCGCGCGCAGGCGCGCCGCGACAGGGAGTTGGGTTGATGCTGTCCTTCATCACCCGCCGGCTGCTGCAGACCTTGGTGGTGCTGCTGGTGATGTCGTTCGTGATCTACGGGCTGATGGGGCTGATGCCCGGCGACCCCGTCGACATCATGGCGGCGAGCCAGCCCGGCATGACGCCCGAGGTGATGGCCAATCTCAGGGCGATCTATGGGCTCGATCAGCCGCTCATGGTTCGCTATGCGCGCTGGCTGATGGCGGTGCTGAGCGGCGATTTCGGCTTTTCGCGCACGCATGCGCGGCCCGTGCTGGAGGTTCTGACCCCGGCCCTGCTGCAGACCTGCAAGCTCATGCTGGCGAGCTTCACGTTCAGCGTGATCCTGTCGCTGGTCCTGGGCGTCTCCTCGGCGTTGAAGCCCGGCGGCTGGATCGACGGCTTCGTCAGCCTGTTCGCCTTCGCCGGGATCTCGGTGCCGATCTTCTGGCTCGCGCTCGTGCTGATCCTGACCTTCGCGGTCGGGCTGCAATGGCTGCCGGCGAGCGGCATGGGGCAGGTCGGCGATTTCGGCTTCTGGGATCAGGTGCGGCATCTCGCGCTGCCGGTCCTGGCGCTGACGCTGGCCAATACCGGCCAATTCACCCGCTACGTTCGCGCTGCGATGATCGAGACGCTGCAGATGGATTTCATCCGGACGGCGCGCGCGAAAGGGAGCGGCAGCCGGCGCGTCATCTTCGTCCACGCATTGCGCAACGCCATGGTGCCGTTCGTGACGATCATGGCCCTGAGCTTTGGCTCGCTGTTTTCCGGCGCGCTGGTCACCGAGACGATGTTCGCGCAGATGGGCATGGGCAAGATGATCTATGATTCCATCCTGTCCAACGACTTCAACCTCGCGCTGATCGGATTGCTGTTTGCGACGTTCACGACGCTGATGGCCAATCTTCTGGCCGATCTGGCCTATGTCGCCCTCGACCCGCGGATTCGACTGGAATGAGCAGTTTGGACGAGCCCGTGGCGCAAGGCGGGTACGGCAGGCCGGGTGCGGCCGATACGCAATCGATCTGGGCGCTGCGCTGGCGTCGCTTCCGCGGGCACCGCACCGGCGTCGCGAGCCTCGTCGTGCTCGCTCTGCTGGTCGTGTTCTGCCTGATGGCCGGGCCGCTGGAAGCCTGGCGCGGCATCGACGCGACGCAGACCGACCTGTTCAAGCGCTATTTGCCGATCTCGGCCGAGCATTGGCTGGGGACCGACGATGCCGGGCGGGACGTGCTGGCAAGGCTGATGTATGGCGGCCAGGTTTCGCTCCTGGTCGGGCTGCTGGCCACGGTCATCGGCGGCGTCTTCGGGGTCTCGCTCGGCCTGCTCGCCGGCTATTATGGCGGCCGTCTCGACAATGCCCTGATGCGGCTGACCGACGGCATGATCGCCCTGCCATTGCTGCCGCTGCTGATCGTGCTCGGCGCGGTCGATCTGACCAAGCTCGGTTTCTCCGCCGAGGCCGCCCATTCGCAATCGGTCGCCTTCTGGCGGATCATCCTGATCATCGCGCTGGTCGACTGGACCGCGATCGCCCGGATCGTCCGGGCCGCCACCCTCTCGGTCAAGGAGCGCGACTATGTCAGCGCGGCGCGCGGCAGCGGCGCTAACGCGCTCTACATCATGGCGCGGCACATCCTGCCCAACACCATCACGCCGATCATCGTCGCCTTCACCCTGACTGTCGGGCGCGTCATCTTGTTCGAGTCGGTGCTGAGCTTTCTCGGCTTCGGCATCGTGCCGCCGACGCCGAGCTGGGGCAACATG
>NZ_JAELTI010000099.1 GCF_016428755.1 Allobosea sp. ASV33 | reverse complement strand
AGCGCTGCGCCAGGGCGATATAGTCAGACGCGCCATAGGCCTGGGCGCAGAGATCGGCGAAGCTCGCCCGCGCCACGCTGCCGGCCGCCTGCGGCAGGACGAGGTCGTGGCCCTGCACGTTCAGCACGGTGCGCTGCCCCTGCGCCACGCCGGACAGCGCCTTGAAGGCCGTATCGAGCGCAGCCTTCGCCTTCTCGTCGGCCGGCACATGATAGACCGGCGCGCCGCCAAGCTTCTCCAGACGGAAATCGGTGCGCGCATCGAGCTTGAGCACCTCGACCTTGGTCTGCAGCAATTCGATGAAGGGCAGGAACAGCGCCCGGTTGAGCCCGCCCTCATAGAGCCGCGACGGCTCGACATTCGAGGTCGCGACCACCACGACGCCCGCCGCGAACAGCGCCGTGAACAGCCGCCCGAGGATCATCGCATCGGCGATGTCGGTGACGGTGAACTCGTCGAAGCAGAGCAGATAGGCCTCATCGGCGAGATCCGCCGCAACCGGCGCGATCGGATCGGAATCCTTGACCTCGCCGCTCTTGATCTTCTGCCGATAGATGTTGATGCGACCATGGACGTCGGCGAGGAACTCGTGGAAATGCACGCGGCGCTTGCGCTTCACCGGCGCGGCCTCGAAGAACATGTCCATCAGCATGGTCTTGCCGCGGCCGACCGAGCCCCAGACATAGAGGCCCTTCGGCGCGCTAGCCGTGTCCGGCTTCTTGCCGAAGAGCCAGCCGAGCGCGCTGCCCTTGCGGGCGAGGCGGCGGGCGGCGAGCGTCTCGGTCAGCGCCTGGAGCTTCCTGACCACGGCGACCTGCGCGGGATCGCGCTCGATGGCGCCCGCCTCGACCAGGGCGGCATAACGGTCGGTGATCGAGGCTGACATGACGGCGGGCGCTGGCGATCCGAGGAAGACCTGACCGGGTTACGTTAGCACTGCCCGCATCGCAAGCCCGCAGGACACTTCCAGCGAAGCGCCATTACACCGACAGCGAGGCGAGAAAGTCGCGCAGACGCGTCTGCTTGGGCGCGGCGAGGATGCTCCGAGGCGCCCCGATCTCGACGATCTCGCCGCCATCCATGAAGGCGACCTGGTCGCCGGTTTCCCGGATGAAGCCGATTTCATGGGTCGCCACGATCAGGGTCAGGCCCGATCCCGCGAGGCCGCGCATGACATCGAGCACCTCGCCCGCGGCATCCGGATCAAGCCCCGCGGTCGGCTCGTCCAGCAGCATCAGCCGCGGCTTCGCCGCCAAGGCTCTGGCGACGGCAAGGCGCCGCTGCTGCCCGCCCGAAAGCTCGTTCGGATAGGCGTCGCGCCTGTCGGGGAGCCCGACCCGTTCCAGCGCCGCCATCGCCTCCGCGACGATCTCCCTGCGCGAGAGCTTCAGCCGGGCGAACGGCCCTTCGAGAATGTGCTGCAGGGCGGTCATATGGTCGAACAGCACGGGCCGTTGCGGGACCATGCCGACGGCGAGAGGCTGGCCCGCGGTCCCCGTCTCGCTTAGCTGCCCGCCGATCTGGATCGTGCCCTCGTCGGCCGCCTCGCTCCCGTCGATGCAGCGCAGCAGCGTCGACTTGCCGGCGCCCGACGGCCCGATGATGCACTGGATCGCGCTAGGCGCGACCGCAAGCGAGACGTCGGTCAGCGCCTGCACGCCACCGAAGCGCTTGCCGACATGGGCGATCGTGACGGCCGCGCCTTCAGCCTTCGTGGTCTGCGCCGCGCTCACCTCGCGTCCTCCGTATCGCCTTCGAAAATGGCGTCGGAGGCCATAGCGTTCGATCCGCGGCAAGACCAGCCCGGCGAACCTCGCCCGCGCCCGCGCGTTGTCGGGCAGGAGGACGATCCATGCTCACCATTCTGCCGGCCCCGGACCATGTCGCCGCCTATCGCCTGTCGCAGACGCTGACCGGTGAGGATCTCGACGCGATCATGGCCGATATCGAAGCCCGGCTCGCCCGTCACGAGAAGCTCGGCATTCTCGCGGATATGACCGATTTCACCGACATGACGCTGGCCGCGGCCTGGAAGGACGCGCGCTACAGCCTCGGCAAGCTCTGGGAGCTCAGGCGTTTTCCGAAGGAAGCGGTGGTCACCGACAGGGGCTGGCTCGCCGGCTTCGTCGATCTGCTCGACCCGGCGATCCCCTTCGTGAAGGTCCGCGCCTTCAAGCCCGAGGATTACGAGAAGGCGCTGAGCTGGGTCGGCGATATCGAGGGCGGCCCGAACGCCTGAGGCTCAAGCGGCCCCGCCGCGCGCAAACGTCTCGTCGAAGGCGTAGCCGGCGCCGCGCACGGTACGCAGCGGGTCCTTGGCGTCCCCCGGCGTGATCGCCTTGCGCAGCCGCCCGACATGGACGTCGACCGTGCGCTCGTCGATATAGACATCCCGGCCCCAGACCGCATCGAGGAGCTGGGCGCGCGAATAGACCCGGCCCGGCGCCTGCATCAGGAACTCCAGCAGGCGGAACTCGGTCGGCCCGAGATGCAATTCGCTGCCCGCGCGGCGGACACGCCGCGTCGTGCGGTCGAGTTCGAGATCGCCCGCCGCCAATAGCCCCGCGACGTGACCTGGCTTCGCCCGGCGCAAAAGCGCCTGGATGCGTGCGATCAGCTCCGGCAGCGAGAACGGCTTCACGACATAGTCGTCGGCGCCGGTCGCAAGCCCGCGCACCCGCTCGGTCTCCTCGCCGCGCGCCGTCAGCATGATGATTGGCACGCGCTCGGTGTCGCGGCGCGAGCGCAGCCGGCGGCAGAGCTCGATGCCGGACAGGCCCGGCAGCATCCAGTCGAGCAGGACGAGATCGGGCGTGTGATCGCGCAGATGCAGCTCCGCATCGTCCCCGCGCGCGACGCTGTCGACCTCGAAGCCCTCGGCCTCGAGATTGTAGCGCAGCAGCAGGGTGAGCGGCTCCTCGTCCTCGACGATCAGGATGCGTGCGGCCATGCTTCTTTTCCGTCCTTCGAGCCTTCCGTCATGCTCGCCCTTGTGGCGAGCATCCACGTCTTGAACAGCGCCTGAAGAGGCGAAGACGGGGATGGTCGGGACAAGCCCGACCAAGACGGAAAGGCTACGGCACTTTTCGGTCGTTCAGTTTCCCGTCACCGCTTCGACCTCGATATTGGTCGTGTCGAGCTTCGGCCGGTTCACGTCGAGGGAATCGCCGGTGACGAGGTAATGGATCGTCTCGGCGATGTTGGTGGTGTGGTCGCCGATCCGCTCGATGTTCTTGGCGCAGAACAGCAGATGCGTGCAGAAGGTGATGTTGCGCGGGTCCTCCATCATATAGGTCAGGAGTTCGCGGAACAGCGAGGTGTAGAGCGCGTCGATCTCGTCGTCGCGCTTCCAGACCTCGAGCGCCTTCTGCTCGTTCGTCGCGGCATAGGCGTCGAGCACGTCCTTGAGTTGGGCCTGCACGAGGCGGCTGATATGCTCGAGGCCGACGACCGCGCGATGCGGCGGCTGGAACTGCCCGGCGATCGCGACGGCGCGCTTGGCGATGTTCTTGGCGAGATCGCCGACGCGCTCGATGTCCGAGGCGAGGCGGATCGCCGAGATCAGCTCGCGCAGGTCCTGCGCCAGGGGCTGGCGCCGGGCGATGGTGAGCACGGCCTTCTCCTCGACCTCGCGCTGGAGATTGTCGAGGCGCTGGTCGGCCGAGATGATCTTCTGGGCGAGCGCGGTGTCGCGGCGAACGAGCGCCACCGTGGAATCGCCCAGCATGCGCTCGGCCATGCCGCCCATTTCGGCGAGGCTGCGGCGGATACCTTCGAGATCGGTGTCGTAGGAGCGGACGATGTGGTCGGTCATGGCGTGTTCCTCCGGCGCATCGGCCCGAAAAGTGGAAACCGGTTTTCGGGCAAGCCGATGCGAAATAAAAATCCCGCTTAGCCGAAACGGCCGGTGACGTAGTCCTGGGTCTGCTTCTTGGCGGGGTTCATGAAGATCGTGTTGGTCGGCGCGAACTCGATGACCTCGCCGAGATACATGAACGCGGTGTACTGCGAGATGCGCGCGGCCTGCTGCATGTTGTGCGTCACGATCGCGATGGTGAAGTCGCTCTTGAGCTGCTCCAGCAGGTCCTCGATCTTGCCGGTCGAGATCGGGTCGAGCGCCGAGGTCGGTTCGTCGAACAGGATCACTTCCGGCTTCTGCGCGATGGTGCGGGCGATGCACAGGCGCTGCTGCTGGCCGCCGGAGAGGCCCATGCCGGAGCTCTTCAGCTTGTCCTTGACCTCGTCCCAGAGCGCGGCGCGGCGCAGCGCGCCTTCGACGCGGTCGTCGAGCTCCGACTTCGGCGGCTTCTCGTAGAGGCGGATGCCGAAGGCGACGTTGTCGTAGATCGACATCGGGAACGGCGTCGGCTTCTGGAAGACCATGCCGACGCGCGAGCGCAACTCGTTCACGTCGACGTCGTTGGAGATGATGTTGCGGCCGTCGAGCATGATCTGCCCTTCCGCGCGCTGTTCCGGATAGAGCGAGTAGATGCGGTTGAAGATGCGCAGCAGGGTCGACTTGCCGCAGCCCGACGGGCCGATCAGCGCCGTGACGTGACGGTCGCGGAAGTCGAGATTGATGTTCTTCAGCGCCTTGTGCTCGCCGTAGTAGAAATCGAGGTTCTTCACCGCGATCCGGACGGGCGCCTCGGCATCGAGCGACTGGGGGGAGAGTTCAAGGGTCGAAAGCATCGACTTAGGTCCTCAAGGTCGGTCGCGACCGGGTTGGTTTCAGGCTCACTTGCTGCCGGCGACGATACGCCGGGCAACGATCGAGAGCACGAGGATCGAGACGGTGATGATGAGCGAGCCGGCCCAGGCGAGCTGCTGCCAGTTCTCGTAAGGGGCGGAGGCGAACTGGTAGATCGTCACCGGCAGGTTGGAGACGCCGCCGACGAGCGTCGGCGAGAACCAGAAATTGTTGTTCAGCGCGGTGAAGAGCAGCGGCGCGGTCTCGCCGGCGATGCGGGCGAGCGCCAGCAGGATGCCGGTGACCATGCCGGCCTTGGCCGCACGCCAGGTCACCGAGGTGATGACGACGGAGGGCGGCGCGCCGAGCGCGGCGCCGGCTTCGCGCAAGGGACCGGGCACGAGGTTCAGCATGTCCTCGGTCGTGCGCACGATCACGGGGATCGCGATGATGCCGAGCGCGACGCCGCCGGCCCAGCCGGAATAGCCGCGGAACGGCTCGACCAGGATGACGTAGACGAACAGACCGATCAGGATCGACGGCGCCGAGAGCAGGATGTCGTTGATGAAGCGGATCAGGTTCGCGAGCTTCGAGCTGCGGCCATATTCCGCGAGCCAGGTCCCCGCCAGCACGCCGATCGGCGTGGCGATGGCGATGCCTAGGAAGGTCAGCACGAAGGAGCCGACGATGGCGTTGGCGATGCCGCCTCCCTCCGAGCCGGGCCCGGGCGTGACCGCCGTGAAGGTCGCGACGGAGAGCCCGCCGATGCCCTTCACCACGAGCATGCCGAGGATCCAGAACAGCACGAAGATCGCGGTGAAGGTGAAGCCGGTGGCGATGATCTTCATCATCCGGTCGGCCGTGCGGCGGGTCTGGCGCACGCGGCCCCAGGGCTGGTGCGGCAATTCGCGAGGCGTGGTCGTCATGGTCATGGGTTGAGCCTCAGTAGCGCTTGACGCGGGCGACCAGCAGCCGCGCGATGACGAGGACGACGAAGGTGACGAAGAACAGGATGCAGCCCAGCGCGATCAGCGAGTTGAGCTGCAGGCCCATCGCCTCGTTGAACTCGTTGGCGATGCGCGAGGCGATGGTCGAGCCGGGATCGAGGATCGAGGCCGAGAGCCGGTTGGCGTTGCCGACGACGAAGGTCACCGCCATCGTCTCGCCGAGCGCACGGCCAAGACCGAGCATCACCGCGCCGATGATCGAGACGCCGGCCTGCGGCACCAGCACATGGCGCACGACCTCCCAGGTCGTCGCCCCGATGCCGTAGGCGCTCTCGCGCAGCACCGAGGGAATCTGCTCCAGCATGTCGCGGGTGATCGAGGCGATGAACGGCACGATCATGAAGGCGAGGATGATGCCGGCCGTGAAGATGCCCAGCCCCGAGGGCGAGCGCGAGTAGAGCACCGTGCCGACGATGGGGAGGCCCTCGACGATGTTCGAGAGCGGGATCTGCACATAGGCCGCGAAGAGCGGCACGAAGACGAACAGGCCCCACATGCCGTAGATGATCGACGGCACGGCGGCGAGCAGCTCGACCGCGGTCGCGACCGGCTTCTTGAACCAGCCCGGCGCGAGCTGGGTCAGGTAGACCGCGATGCCCAGCGAGAGCGGCACGCCGATCACCAGCGCGATCAGCGCCGTCGAGAGCGTGCCGACGATCGCCGGCCAGGCGCCGTACTGATCGTTCTGGGTATCCCAGACGCTGGAGGTGATGAAGCCGAGGCCGAATTCGCGGAAGGCCGGCCAGCCGCCGATGACCATCGAGGCCATGATGCCGGCGAGCAGCACCAGCACCAGCAACGCTGCGCCGAAGCTGGCATTGCGGAAGACGAGATCAAAGGTCGCCTTCGGCGTCTTGCGCACGATCGGCGTCGCGCCGGGAATGCTGGTCATGTCGGTTGCTGCGGTCATCCGCGGAAGCTCCGGTGGCATAGCCGGGATCGGCGGGGAACCCGCCCGATCCCAGCCCTCATCCTGAAGAGCGCCCGAAGGTGGCTCCTCAGGATGAGGGCTTGATGAGGGTGGCGAGGCGGGTCGAACCCGCCTCGCCTTGTCGCTTGGCAGCGATCAGAAGATCGGCTTGCCCGAGGTGTCGGTCACGCCCTTCCAGGCGCTGCGGACCTGATCCTTCACGTTCGCCGGCAGGGCGACGTAGTCGAGCTCGCTGGCGAGCTTGTCGCCGTTCTTGTAGACCCAGTCGAAGAACTTCAGCGCGGCCTGCGTCTCTTCCGGCTTCTCCGGCTTGGCATAGACCAGGATGAAGGTCGCCGAGGTGATCGGCCAGGCATCCGCACCCTTCTGGTTGTTCAGCGAGATGCCGAAACCGGGCTGCTCCTGCCAGTTGGCATTGGCCGCGGCGGCCTGGAAGGCCTTCTCTTCGGGCGCCGGGAAGTTGCCGTCGGCATTCTTCACCAGGGCGTGGGAGAGCTTGTTCTGCTTGGCATAGGCATACTCGACATAACCGATCGAGTTGGCGACCTGCTTGACCGAGGCCGAGACGCCCTCGTTGCCCTTGCCGCCGATGCCGACCGGCCACTGGACCGACTGGTTGGCGCCGATCTTGGACTTCCACTCGGCCGAGGCCTTGGCGAGATAGTCGGTGAACACGAAGGTCGTGCCCGAGCCGTCCGAACGGTAGACCGGGTTGATGTTCGCGTCCGGAAGGGTGACGCCGGCATTGAGCGCGACGATCTTCGGGTCGTTCCACTTCTTGATGTCGCCCAGGTAGATCTGAGCGATGATCTCGCCCGAGAGCTTGAGCTTGCCCGGCTCGACGCCGGCGATGTTCACGGCCGGCACGACGCCGCCCATCACGGTCGGGAACTGGATCAGGCCGTCCTTGGTCAGGTCCTCGCCCTTGAGCGGGGCGTCGGTCGCGCCGAAGGCGACGGTCTTGGCCTTGATCTGGCGAATGCCGCCACCCGAGCCGATCGACTGGTAGTTCAGGCCGGTGCCGGTCTCTTTCTTGTAGGCCTCGGCCCACTTCGAATAGATCGGGAAGGGGAAGGTCGCGCCGGCGCCGGTGATGTCGGCAGCCTGGGCGGAACCGGCGATCCCGGCGGCAACGGCCGCGAGAACGAGAATCTTGCGCATGTGAGATGTCCTCATTGGGTCGCTATATGCAGCGGCCCTGTCAGAACACCCTCTGTATGACAGCCAAATGACAATCCGTCATGAAAGGTGTCATGAAGCTGCGAAAGCTGTCCCGGCACCGGTCGGCAAACTCGCCGTCATTCCGGGGCAGGCCGCAGGCCTGAGCCCGGAATCCAGAACCGATGTCGTGATGAATGCAGGCGCTCATCCGACCTCGCCCTCTTTCGGAAACGGTATCGGTTCTGGGTTCCGGGCTCTTCGCTGGCGCGAAGCCCCGGAATGACGGCGGAGTCACGAAGGCCGGGGCAGGTCCAATGCGCGGGTATCCCCTACGCTCTGCCCTCGAAGCGCGGCAGGATCGCCTTGAAGGTCGCGCCCTCGCCCGGCTTGCTCTCGATCGTCAGCCGCCCGCGATGGCGCAGCACGATATGCTTCACGATGGCGAGACCCAGGCCCGTGCCGCCGGCCTCGCGGCTCGCGGCGGTGTCGACCCGGTAGAAGCGCTCGGTCAGGCGCGGCAGGTGCTCGGGCGCGATGCCCGGCCCGTCGTCGCGGACGCTGACGCTGGCCTCGCTCTCGCCGGCCTCGACGGTGATCGCCACCTCTCCGCCCGGCTTGCCGTATTTGATGGCGTTCTCGACGAGGTTCTCCATCAGGCGCAGCAATTCGTCGCGGTCGCCCGGCACCTGCAGCGCCTCCCGCGGCGTCTTCAGCGCCAGCGTGACGTCGCGCTCCCGCGCCATCAGCGTCAGCGAATCCACGATCTCGCGGGCGATGCCGGCGAGATCGACCGGCGTATCCGGCGCGACATGGGCGCGCTGCTCGATCCGCGACAGCGAGAGCAGGTCGTCGACGAGCCGCGCCATACGCAGGCCCTGCTCGCGCATGATGCCGAGGAAGCGCTCGCGCGCCCGCTCGTCGTTGCGGGCCGGCCCCTGCAAGGTCTCGACGAAGCCGAGCAGCGAGGCGAGCGGCGTGCGCAGTTCGTGGCTGGCATTGGCGACGAAATCGACGCGCATGCGCTCGATCACGCGCTGCTCGCTCAGGTCCTGGAAGGTCAGGAGCGTCGCGTGGCGCAGGCCGCTGTCGTTCAGCGCGGCGATATGGATGCGGAAGGTCCGCTCGACCGGCACGCGCTCGACGAGCTCGACGGTCTTGCGTCCGCCTCCGAGCGCGACGTGCTCGATCGCGTCGTTGAGATCGGGGTCGCGCAGCACCAGCGCCAGCAGCTTGCCGACAGCCAGCCCCGGGATCAGGACGGGCATCGCCGGGCTCAGCGCCTGCGCCACGCCCTGGCCGTCGAGCAGCACGGCCGGCGCGCCGAGCGCCTCGACCATGTCCCGCACCAGCGCGGCATTGGAAGCCGAAAGATTGACCATGGAGAACCCGGAGACAGACGGCGGGTGCCGACGGGCCTCTTCCTGAGCGGAAGCGCGACGGGCGTCAATTCCCTTCCGCGAGCTAGCCGGCTAGGCTGCTTGCGAAAGAGGAGCCTAACCATGGCGAAGAAGTTCTCGGGTTCGGACGTGAAGGATCCCGTCGTCGTGCCGTCGGAAGAACCTGCGAAGCGGGCAAAAACGCGCACCAAAGCCATCAAGGCGAAGGACTTCGACCTCGAAGCCGACAGCCTGCCCGAAGCGATCATCGATGCCGCCTATCACAGCGGCAACTATCCCTATGGCAAGCGGATGAAGCGCAAGCGCTACAACCGCGAGATGGAGCCGCTGCAGATCGAACTGCAGAAGCTGACGCGCTGGACGGCCAAGCATGGCGAGCGCATCGTCATCGTCTTCGAGGGGCGCGACGGCGCCGGCAAGGGCGGCACCATCGCCCGCTTCACCCAGCATCTCAATCCGCGCCAGGCCCGCATCGTCGCCCTGCCCAAGCCTTCCGACACCGAGAAGGGCCAGTGGTATTTCCAGCGCTATGCCGCGCAGATGCCCACCGCCGGCGAGATCGTGTTCTTCGACCGCTCCTGGTACAACCGCGCCGGCGTCGAGCGTGTCATGGGCTTCTGCAAGCCGGAAGAAACCGAGCAATTCCTGAAAGAGGCGCCGGTTTTCGAGGGCATGCTCGCCCGCGACGGCGTTCGCCTGATCAAGCTCTTCCTGACCATCGGGCGCGAGATGCAGATGACGCGGCTGCACGCCCGCTGGCACGATCCGCTCAAGCGCTGGAAGCTGTCGCCGATCGATTTCGAGTCGGTCCCGCGCTTCGACGATTATTCCCGCGCCTTCGACGAGATGCTGTCCCGGACCTCGACCGAGGCCGCGCCCTGGCATGTCGTGCGCAGCAACGACAAGCTCCGCGCCCGGCTCAACGCGATCCGCCATGTGCTGAAGGCGATCCCTTACAAGGGCAAGGACGAAGCCGCGATCGGGCTGCTGGACGAGGACATCGTCATTCCGGTCGATCGCTATCTCGACAATGGCGGCGAGCCGGAGAGCTGAGAACCCTCCGGTACCCGCTTCACGGCCCCATCACATGGTTCGGCAGCCAGGTCGTCAGGGGCGGCCAGAGCGTGATCATGGCCAGCACCACCAGTAGCGGCACGAGCCAGGGCAGGATCGCCTTCGACATCGTCTCGAACGAGACATTGGCGATGCGCGTCACCACGAAGAGCACCACCCCGATCGGCGGATGGATCGTCCCCAGGATCAGGTTCAGGATCATGATGATGCCGAACTGGACCGGGTCGATCCCGAAGCTGTGCGCCGCCGGCACCAGGATCGGGATCAGGATCAGCAGCGCGGCCAGCGCCTCCATGAAGCAGCCGACGACGAGCAGGATCAGGTTGCAGACCAGCAGGAAGACGAGCGGGTCCTTGATCGTCTCGACGATCAGCGGCGTCAGCGTCTGCGGCACGCGCGAGATCGACATGCACCAGCCGAGCGCGCCCGCCGCCATCACCAGCACCGTGACGAGGCCGGTGGTCTCGACCGTCTCGATCAGGATCGGCCAGAGCTGCTTCACCTCCAGCGTGCGATAGACGAAGAAGCCGAGGAACAGCGCGTAGAGGCAGGCGACGGCCGCCGCTTCCGTTGGCGTAAAGATGCCGGTGAACATGCCGCCAAGGATCAGGGGTGGCGTCATCAGCGCGAAGAAGCCGTTGAAGAAGCTGCGGCCGATCTCGCGGAAGCCCTTGAACGGCTCCTTCCGGAAGCCCTGCCGCCTGGCGATGATCGCAACCATGACCATCAGCGACAGCCCCATCAGGATGCCGGGAATGACGCCGCCGATGAAGAGCCGGCCGATCGAGACATCGGCCGTCACGCCATAGATCACCATCGGCAGCGAGGGCGGGATGATCGGGCCGATCGTCGCCGCTGCCGCCGTGATCGAGGCCGCGGTCTCCGGCCGGTAGCCCGCCTTGCGCATCGCCCGGATCTCGATCGCGCCCGAGCCTGCCGCGTCCGCGACCGCCGAGCCGACCATGCCGGCGAAGATCATGCTGGTCAGGATCGAGGCATGGGCATAGCCGCCGCGCAGCCAGCCGAGCACCGCCGTGGCGAAGGCGACGATGCGGTCGGTGATCCGCGCCGCGCCCAATATGTTGCCCATCAGGATGAAGAGCGGCGCCGCCACGATCGGAAAGGAGTTCATCGCCTGCGCCATCTTCTGCGGCACGATCGAGGCGGAGAAATCGCCGATCAGCACGAAGGCGAAGGCGGCAAGCCCCATCGAGGCGAAGAGCGGGAACCCCGCCAGGATCGAGAGCAGCCAGACGGCCGAGATCTGGAAGATCAGCGTGCTCACTCGGCCGCCTCCTGCAGCGTCGGCGCAATTGGCTGGAACGGCGGGCTGTGCCAGTTGCGGATATTGTCGATCAGCTCGGCCAGTCCCTGCAGCGCGGTGACGACGCCCGCTACCAGCATAGGCACATAGAGCAGCCCCATCGAGAGCGGCACGGTCGTCGCCTCGAGATCATAGTTCGCCTGGATCAGATGGACGCTGTACCAGCTCACCAGCAGGCCGAAGACGACCATCGCCGATTGCATCACGCTCTCGGCCGCCCGCCAGCCATGCTGCGGCAGCAGGTTATGGAAGAAGCGGATGCGGATATGGGCGCGCCGCCGGCTCGCCAGGATCCAGCCGGCGACGGCGACCCAGAGCATCAGGAAGCGCGAGACCTCGTCGGTCCAGATCAACGGCTCGCCCAGCGCCCGCGTGACGATGCCAAGGGTGACGACGACGAGCAGCGCGACGATGAGGATCGCCGCGATCACCTCCATCAGGCGGTCGAAAGCCTTGGACCAGCGCGTCATGCGGATTGCTTTCCTTCTCTCGGACCAGACAGCGCTGCCGTCACGCCGTGCAAGCCGAAGGCCTGCCCGCCCGTCATGCTCGCCCTTGTGGCGAGCATCCATGTCTTGAACACCGGTTGGACCAGCGAAGACCTGGATGGTCGGGACAAGCCCGACCAGGACGGGAAATGGAAGCAGCGTGACGGAACGCGATTGAGACCCGCCTTCACAGCCCCTGGATGCGGTCCCAGAGGCCCTTGCCCCATTTGCTCTCGAACTTGGCCGGCACGCTGGCCAGCACCGGCTTGCGGAAGGCCTCGTTATCCGGCTTGATCACCGTCATGCCGCCCTTCGCCAGCGTGTCGGCGAGGCCCTTTTCCTGCTCCAGGATCTCGTTGTCCTGCCAGGTCGCGGCCTTGTCGATCGCCGCGACGACGATGTCGCGATCGGCCTGCGGAATCTTCTGCCAGGCCGCCTCGTTTACGATCACCAGCCGCGGCGTGATGATATGGGCGGTCAGCACGAGGTATTTCTGAACCTCGCCGAGCTTGGCCGAGGCGATAGTCGGCAGCGGGTTTTCCTGCCCGTCGACCGCGCCCTGGGAGAGGGCGAGGTAGAGCTCGGAGAAATTCAACGGCGTCGGCCGCGCGCCCCAGGCTTCCGCCATCGCCCGGAAGGTGTCGACCTCCGGCACGCGCAGCTTGAAGCCCTTCATGTCGTCGACGGAGTTGATCGCCTTCTTGCCGCTGGTGAGATGGCGCACCCCGTAATAATTGACGCCGATCATGCGCATGCCGCGCTTCTCGACCAGCGCCTTGTTGAGCTCGTCGATCAGCGGGGATTTCAGCGCGCGCGTCATATGCGCCGCGTCCTTCCAGATATAGGGCGCCTCGATGATCGAGAGCTGCGGCACGAACTGGCCGAGCTGCGCCGCGCCTTCCGTCACCATGGTCAGCGCGCCCGATGCGACCGATTCCACCATGTCGCGGGAGGAGCCGAGCTGCCCGTTCGGGAAGGACTGGACGTCGATGCGCCCGCCGGTCTTCTCCTTGATCTCGGCGGCGGCCCTCACCGCACTCTGCGGCGAAGGATGGCTCGCCGGCTGGCCGTCGGCCCAGCGCAGCACCAGTGCCTGCGCTCTCAGGATATTGGGCGCCGCGATCGCAGCCGCCCCCGCCGCCGCAGCGGCCATGAATTCGCGCCTCGTCTGCTTCGTCATCGCCTGTTCCCTCCGGGGAGCGGCCGGTTCGTCCGGCTCGTAATGGTTGCGGTCGTCAGTACTGCATCGCCCGCGCACGGGCATTGCCGATATGGATGCTCATTTCTTCCGACGCGCGTTCCGGATCGCGGCTCTCGATCGCGGTGATGATCTTGAGATGGTCCTGCATCACCGGCACGAGGATATGGTTCTGGATGCGCGTCTCGTATTGGCGGATCAGCCGGATCTTCAGCCAGGTCACGCGGAAGGCCTGGCTGACGATGTCGTTGTCGAGATGGTCGATGATCGCCTCGTGCATCAGGCGGTCGACATCCTCGGCATCCTCGATCAGGCGCTCGTCGCCGCCGGCCTCGGCCCGCGCGATGATCGCCTCGTGCCGGGCGCGCTGCTCGGCGATCTCGTCCTCGGTCGCATTCCGGGTGTAGAGCGCCGTCGCCTCCTTCTCCAGGAAGAGCCGGAACTGGAAGGCGTTTCGGATCAGGTTGAGGTCGACATGGGCGACCTGCATGCCGCGCTGCGGCACGGTCTTGATCAGGCCTTCCGCCTCGAGTCGCGGCACCAGCTCGCGGATGGCGCCGAGCGGAAAGCCGGTCATCGCGACGAGCTCGCGCTGGGTCACGAACTGGCCGGGCTTGATCTCGCGCGCCAGCAATCGCTCGGTGAAGGAGGCATAGGCGCGCTCCCTTAGCTTCAGCGGTTCGCCCTCGCGCGCTTCCTGCTCCGGCTCGCTCACGATCCCTCCTTGCGACATCCTTGTCAGGCTGCCTTGGCCTGCTTGATCGAATCGAAGGCGGCGAAGAGCCGCTTGCGGGTGGCCGCATCCAGCGCCTCCAGCGGCGGGCGCATCGCGCCATAGCCGTCGTCGCCATGGACATGGCCGACCAGCGCCTTCACCGCCGCCAGCACCGGATGCGAGCAGATCTCGTCGACGAGAGCGTTCACCACCGGGCTGTCCTTGCCCTCGTAGACCATCGGGCGCAGCAGGCCGGGCACCAGATTGGCGAGGCCGCAGATCGTGCCCTGAGCGCCGTTGCGCACCGCCTTGGCGAGCTGGCGCTCGTCGCCGACGAGGATGGCGAGCTCGCCATGCGCCTTCAGCAGCGCTTCGGTATTGGCATAGCTGCCCGAGGAATCCTTGACGCCGATGACGAGGCCGGGGAACGCGGTCTTGAGCCGCTGCACCAGGCCGACGCTGATATCGACCGCCGTCACCGAGGGGATGTGGTAGACGACGACGTTGCGGGCAGAGGCACCCAGCTTCTCGAAGAACTGCGAGAACCAGACATAGAGCCCCTCGTCGCTGACGCCCTTGAAGTAGAAGGGCGGCGCGACCAGCAGGCCCTTCGCGCCGGCATCGAGCGCGATGCGCGCCTGCTCCACCGCCTCATGCATCGAGGCCGCGGCAATGCCGGCATAGATCTGCTTGGCGGGATCGATCCCCGCCCCGATCAGCGCGCCCATCATCGCGGTCCGCGCCGGGAGGCCGAGCGCCGCGCCCTCGCCCGTCGTGCCGAACAGGGTGACGGAATCGCAGCCCTCCGCCAGCACATGGCGTGCATGGTGGACGAGGCGCGGCAGGTCGACATTGCCGCCCTCCCGCATCGGGGTGGTGATTGCGCAGGAGAGGCCGAAGCGGGTCTTGTCGGTGGCCATTTCGAGGAACTTTCAGAGCTGAATGTTGACTGACATGTTAGAATGAAGACAGAACCGCCCGCAAGCGATCCCGCAGGCTTGCCGCTAGCCGTCCTTGAGGCCCCCGGCGGAGAGTCCGGCGACGATCTGGCGCTGGGCGATGACGGTGACCAGGAGCACGGGCAGCGTCACCAGAAGGGCAGCCGCAGCGAGCGGCCCCCAGGAGATCTGCTCGAAGGTCAGCGAATTGTAGACGGCAGACGGCAGCGTCCGGCTCCCCTTGCCGCCGAGCACGACAGAGAAGATGAAGTTGTTCCAGGAGAAGATGAAGGCGAGGATGCCGCCGACGACGATGCCGGGCTTGGCCAGCGGCAGCGCGACATGGCGGAAGGCCTGCCAAGTCGTGGCGCCGTCGATGCGCGAGGCATCCTCCAGCTCCATCGGCACGTTCTCGAAATATCCGATCATGATCCAGACGATGATCGGGATGGTGATGACGAGATGGGTGATGACCAGCGCCGTGATCGAGCCGACCAATCCCGTGATCTGGAACAGCAGGAAGAGCGGGATCAGGTAGGACAGGGCCGGCGTCATCCGCGCGACCAGGATCAGCACCGCGAATTTATGCGCCTTGCCGCGCGCGATGCCGTAGCCGGCCGGCACGCCGACGATCAGCCCGAGCAGCACCGCCCCGCCCGTGACCAGGATCGAGTTCCAGAGATAGAGCCCGAAATTGTTCTGCGCGAAGACGTCGACATAGTTCTTCAGCGTCGGCGGATCGGGAATGAAGACCGGCGGGAAGGCGGTGTTGTCGAGCTCGTTCTTGAGCGACAGCGAGATCATCCAGAGGAAGACCAGCACCGCCGGCGACACCAGCACGAAGACCGAGGCCCAGAAGCCGGCTTTCTTGAGCGTGCGGTTCATCACGCGTTCCACTTCGACTTCTGCCGGGCATAGAGCAGCAGCAGCGAGAGCATGATGATGATGACGAAGAAGATCACCACGACGGCCGAGGCGTAGCCGATCTTGTAGAACTGGAAGGCCTGCAGATAGAGGAAGATGTTCAGCGTCTCCGACGCTGTGCCCGGCCCGCCCTGCGTGATCACGAAGATCGTGTCGAAAGCCTTCAGCGCATCGATGGTGCGGATGACGATCGCCACCATGATGAAGGGCCAGACCAGCGGCAGCGTGATGTGCCGGAACATGTGCCAATCATTGGCGCCGTCGATCAGCGCGGATTCGTAGGGCTCGCGCGGCAGCCCGGCCAATCCGCCGAGCACGATCAGCATCACCAGCGGCGTCCAGTGCCAGACCTCGACCATGACCAGCGTCGGGATCACTGTCGAGGGCTCGTAGACCCAGCCGGACGGCCCGATGCCGACCAGCGAGAGCAGGTAGTTCAGCACGCCGAGCTGCGGGTGGAACATCATCGTCCAGACCAGCGCGACCGCGACTGGCGTCGCCATCATCGGCATGACGAAGATCGTGCGCAGCAGGCCCCGCATCGGGAACTCGCGATGGAAGACCAGCGCCGCCGCGGTGCCGAACACGATCGGCAGCACCACCGCCAGCACGGTGAAATACAACGTATGCCCCATCGACTCGATGAAGCGCTGGTCCTTCATCAGCTCGGCGAAATTGCCGAGGCCGACGAATTCCACCCCGCCACCGATCTTCCAGTCCTGGCCGGACATGTAGAGCGTGAACAGCCACGGGAACACGATCACGGCCGCGATCACCAGCACTGCCGGCAGCGAGAACAGCCAGTAGCGCGGTGTGAAATCGGCCGAAGCGGCGGCGGCGCGCCCTTGCGTCGTGCTCGGCAGGCTGGCTGGCAGGGACGTGCTGGTCATGCGGTCTGCTTCACTTGAAACCCATCGTCATGCTCGCCCTTGTGGCGAGCATCCACGTCTTGAACGCGCTCTGCGGCGGAGGAAGACGTGGATGGTCGGGACAAGCCCGACCATGACGTTTCCCGCGTCGCGCGTTGCCTCACCCCTGCTCGCTCTTGGCGAGCACCGGCGCGAAGGTTTCCGTCGCCTTCTTCAGCTCGGCCGCGACATCCGACCCGCCGATCGCGTTGGTCAGCGCCACGCCGAACACGTCGCGGAACTCGGTCACCGGCACGATCTGCGGCAGGCCGGCCCGCGCGATCTTGGCCGAGCCGAGCAGGCACTCGAAATACTGCTTGCCGAACTTCGACGCCTGGATCGTCTCGGTGTCCAGATAGGCCGAGGAACGACCCGGCGCGCCCGCGCCGGCCTTGAGCATGGCGAGCTGGTTCTTCTTGTTGGTCATGAACTGCAGGTAGAGCCAGGCGGCCTCCTTCTTGGAGGAGCCGCGCGAGATGCCCATGCCGTCGGCGAACATGCCGGCGTAATGCGCCTTCGGCCCCGGCGGCGTCACGCCATAGCCGACCTTGCCGACGATGCGCGACTTGGACGGGTCTTCCAGCGGCGTTGCGAAGCCGATGCCGTCGAGCCACATCGCGGCGCGGCCCTGCATGAAGGTGGTCTGGCACTCGTTCCAGTTGAAGCCGACCTGCCCGGCAGGGCCGGTCTCCTTGTTGAGCTTGCGATAGAGATCGGCCGCCCAGATCGCCTCCGGCGTATCGGTCAGCAACTTGCCTTCGGGCGAGGTCGTTTCCATGCCCTGCCCGAGCATCAGCGAGGTCCAGACCGGAACATTGGCGTTCTTCAGGCCGCGCGAGACGAAGCCGGCGACGCCCTTGGCGGGATCGTGCAGCTTCTGCGCCGCGGTGAACATCTCATCCATCGTCTTGGGATAGGCGACGCCCTTCGCGTCGAAGAGCTCCTTGTTGTAGTAGATCATCCAATAGTCGACGAAGAACGGGATCGTATCGAGCGCCCCGTCGGCCTGCCGCGCATAGGCGACCGGACCGGCGCCGAAATCCGCAAAGTCGAAACCCGGCGCAGTCAGCGCCGCGTTCTTGATGTAGGGATCGAGATTCTCGAACCACTTGCCCTTGGCCGCCATGCGCTTCTGGACATGCAGCGAGATGCCGCTGACGTCGAAGCTCGGCTTGCCCGAGGCGAATTCGATCACCGCCTTCTGGCGCTGCTGCTGCTCCGGCACCTGCTCGGAGGAAACCTTGATGCCGGTGAGCTCGGTGAATTCCTTCTCGGCCTGCTGCATCAGGTCCGAGCGCGGGTTCTTGACCAGGAGCACGTCGATCGACTGGCCGGAGAATTTCTTCCAGTCGAACGCGCCTTGCGCCTGCGCCTTGCGCAGCACCAGCGGCGAGGCCAGCGCGGCAGCGCCGCCGGCGAGCAGGACACGGCGCGTCGGCTTGAGAATGCTATCGGTCATCGGCGTCCTCCCCAGGACTTGAACACGGCCCGTTTCGGGCCTTTGATGTCGCGCGGAACGACAGGCGAAGACCGCCTCCCGCATCCGTGATCGGGCTGAACGCTAATCTCCTTTCGGCCCGGTTGCAAGCTAACATGTTGGCGTGCACATAGTATCGCCACACCCTTCCTCCCCGCCGCCGAATCCCCTGCGAGAGCCGCCCGTGACGAGCCCGCCCCGCATCGATTCCCACCAGCATTTCTGGCGGCTGTGCCGCGGCGATTACGGCTGGCTGACGCCGGCCCTGAAGCCGATCTACCGCGATTTCGAGCCCGCCGATCTCGCCCCGCATCTGGCGCAGCACGACATCGCCTCGACCATCCTCGTCCAGGCTGCACCGACCGAAGCCGAGACGCATCATCTGCTCGCCATCGCCGCCGCCACGCCCTTCGTCGCCGGCGTCGTCGGCTGGACCGATTTCGAGGCGCCCGACGCCCCCGCCCGCATCGCAGCGCTTGCCGCCGACCCGCTGCTCGTCGGCTTGCGCCCCATGGTGCAGGACATTCCCGATCCCGGCTGGCTCGCGAAACCGAGCCTCGCGCCCGCCTTTGCGGCGCTCAGGGAACACGGCCTCGTCTTCGACGCGCTGGTGAAGCCGCCGCAGATCCCCGCTCTCCTGAAGCTGCTGAAGCGGGAGACGGAACTGCCCGTCGTCATCGACCACGGCGCCAAGCCCGACCTGACAGGCGCCGATCTCTCCGCCTGGCGCGGCGGCATCGCGGCGCTCGCCGCCCGGCCGAACACGACCTGCAAGCTCTCCGGCCTCGTCACCGAAGCCGGACCCGGCTGGCGCGAGGCGACGCTGGCGCCGGCCGTCGCCCAGCTGCTGGCCTGTTTCGGGCCGGAGCGCCTGCTCTGGGGCAGCGACTGGCCGGTCGCGACGCTCGCCGCTGCTTACGACCAATGGCTCGCCGCCGCTGAGCGCCTCACCGCGACGCTCTCGGAAGCCGAGCGCGCCGCGATCTTCGGCGGCAACGCCGCCCGCATCTACCTGACGAAGAGGGGCCGCCGCCCGTCATGCTGAGAAATCTCGACCCCGTCCTCTCCGCCGACCTGCTCTGGGTGCTCGCCGCGATGGGCCATGGCGACGACCTCGCGCTGGTCGATGCCAACCACCCGGCCGAAACCATCGCCAGCTCGACCACCAGCGGCCGCCTGATCCGCCTGCCCGGCCTGACGATGCAGCGCGCCGCCCGCGCCATCCTCTCGGTGCTGCCGATCGACGATTTCGAGCCTGAGCCTGTCAGGCGCATGGAAGTGGTCGGCGACGCCGCCGCGATTCCCGAGGTCCAGCGCGCCGTGCAGGCCGAGATCGACACCGCGCTCGGCCGCGCTGAGCCGCTCGTCGGCATCGAGCGCTTCGCATTCTACGATCAGGCGCGGCGGGCTTTCGCGGTGGTACAGGTCGGCGATCCCCGTCCCTATG
>NZ_JAELTI010000098.1 GCF_016428755.1 Allobosea sp. ASV33 | reverse complement strand
GGACGATGACGCGCACATTGCTGTCGGCCTCGAGCGTCAGGACGGCGTCGGCGATGCGCGCCTTTATGTCGAGGTTCAACGCATTGCGACGCTCCGGTCGGCTCAGCGTGAGGACCGCGACGCCATCGGAAGCGTGCTCGACCGTGACGATTTCGGGGGCGCCCATCTAGCGCCCCCCGAAGACCGGCTTGCGCTTCTCGGCGAAGGCGCGCTGCGCTTCCTTCGTGTCCTCGGAGGAGGCCAGCGCCACGGTCTGCGACTGCTCGAAGCGATAGCCGTCGCGCAATTCGAGTCCTTCGGTGACGTTGAAGGAGCGCTTGGCGGCCTGCACGGCCGACGGGCTCTTTGCGGCGATCTCGCGCGCGATCCCCTGCGCCAGCCCGAGCAGGCGCTCGGCCGGCACGCAATCCGAGGCGACGCCCATCCGGTAGAGCTCGGCGCCGCGCATCCGGCGCGCCGTGTAGATCAGCATCCGCGCATCGGATTCCCGGAAGAAGCGCCTGACATGGCTAACGCCACCGGCCAGCCCGACATCGACCTCGGTCATCGCGAAGAAGGCCTCCTCCGCCACGAGAATGATGTCGCAACACAGGGCCAGCACGCAGCCCGCGCCGATGGCCGCGCCATTGACCGCGGCGATGACCGGCTTTGAGCATTCCATCACCGTGTCGAAGGAGGCGCGCACGAGGCGGTTATGGCGCGGATAGGCGCCGGGCTCCTGCGCCAGGCCGGGCCGCTCCTTCAGGTCCGCGCCGGCCGAAAAGGTCTTGCCGGCGCCGGTCAGCACGATCGCCCGCACATCGGCACGGTCGCTCAGCATGTCGAAGACGGCGACGATCTCCTCCCGGAACTGGCGGTTCTGCGCGTTGACCGGGGGGCGATCGATCGTCACCGTCGCGACGAAATCGCTGACCTCGACTGTCAGGCACTCAAAAGCGTTGGCCATCTGAAACTCCGTATCGAACGCGGCCGCGAGGCGGCATCAGAATCCGTAGAGCTTGCGGGGATTGTCGACGAGGATCCGGCGGCGAAGCGCCATATCCGGAACCCATTCCGCGAAGAGATCGAGCAGGTGCCCGATATCGGGCGCCCGCTCGGCAAGGCGCAGATGCGGCCAGTCCGAACCCCAGACCACGCGGTCTGGATTGGCCGCGATCAGGGCATCATGGAACGGCCGGGCATCGGCATAGTCCGGAAAATCCTGCGAGCAGCGGCACAGCACGAGCTTGATCCAGAGCCAGCCTTCCTGGAGCGCATCGAGGATCGCCTTGAAGGAGGGATCGTCCAGCCCGCGCGCGATCTGCAGGCCGGCCATATGGTCGAGCACGATCGGAAGACCGCTGGCGCGGTATAGCGGCAGGTTCGCGACATGCCGGTCGATTCCGGCCCAGATCTCCGCGTGCCAGCCCCTATCCCGCATGCCGGGCGCCATCGCCGCAAGAGCTTCCGTGCCGACCGAGCCGGGAAAGGGGCCGGTGCCGCCGGGCACGGTCATGTCGTTGAAGCGCAGACCGCGAATGCCCGCCGTGTGCCAGGCATCGAGATCGGCCTGCGGGACCTGGTCGCTAGCGGCAGCGATGCCGCGCAGGCGGCCATCGCCCTCAGCCAAAGCGTCGAGGATCGGGGACGGGTCCTCGCCATAGGCGCCCGGCTGGACGAGGATGCCACGGCTCAAGCCAGTGGTCGCCAGCATGTCGCGATGCGCTGCCGCCGGAGCCAGGGGCGCGACGTAATGCATGGGATGCGAAACGGGGAAGCGGTCGTAGGGACCGAAAACATGGGCATGGCAATCGCAGGCCCCAGCCGGCAGCGCCCAGACGGGCGCCCGATGCGATCGCGGGGCGACCGTCTCAGTCACGGTGGGTTTCCTCGGACTGTTGCAAGGCCGCCGGCAGGCGCGTCGGCCCGTCCTGCAACTTGGGAAGGGGCGGCGCCGCGCCGTCCGGCAGCGGAATTCCATGTGCGTTCAGCGTCATCGAGACCATCGTGTAATAGCCGATCACGCCGGTGAGCTCGACGGCGCCGCGCGGTCCCCACCGCGCGACGATCGCTTCATGCACGTCATCGGGCACGGTTCCCGTCTGCACGAGCAGGCGGGCATAGTCGTAGATCTCCCGCTCCTCATCCCCAGCGAAGGCCGGCGCATGGCCCAGGCGGATGGCCTCGATGCAGTCCGCACCCAGGCCAGCGACCTTCGCCGCTTCCGCATGGATGAAGAACTCCAACTGGCTGTTCCAGTGGCGCCCGACGACGATGATGGCGAGTTCGTTGAGCCTGGCCGGCAGCAGCGTCGCATAACGCAGGAACTCGCCGAGCCTCGACCAGCGCGTGGCGAGTTCCGGGCTATGGATCACGGCGCGCAGCGGCCCGACCAATCGCCCGCGCGGCCCGGAGACGACCTCGTCATAGAGCTTGCGCTGATCGGCGGTCATCTCGTCGACGGTCGGGAGGTGGAGGCGCCCCATTCTGCGTTCCATCAGGATTGTTCGGCCAGGCCGATATCGCGGAGGATCTCGTCGGTATGCTGCCCGAGCAAGGGCGGCGGACGATCGAACGAGAGCGGCTCGTTCTCGAAGTTCAAGGGGCTTACGACCTGCGGGACCTTGCCGGCGAGCGGATGCGGCAAATGGCGCAGCATGCCCCGATGCCTGACCTGCGGATCGTCGAACACTTCGGGCACCGTATTGATCGGCGCGCAGGGCACGCCGACCGAATCGAGCGCGGCGATGAGCGCGTCGCGATCGAAGCGGCCGAAAGCGGCGCGCAACAACGGATCGAGCAAGCCGTGATTGGTGACGCGCGCCGGATTGGTCGCGAAGCGCTGGTCCTGTGCCCATTGCGGCTCGCCGAGGGCTTCGCAGAGCTTGGCGAACTGCCCGTCATTGCCGACAGCCAGCACGATGAAACCATCGGCGCAGGGGAAGACGTCCTGCGGCTGGATATTGGGATGGCGGTTGCCGCCGCGCACCGGCGCTCGGCCCGAGACCAGCCAGTTCATCGCCTGGTTGGCGAGGAAGCCGGTCTGAACATCCAGCATGGCGAGGTCGATATTGTCGCCCTTGCCGGTCTCGTTGCGCCGGACCAGCGCGGCGAGCACGCCGACCGCGGTGTACATTCCGGTCATGATGTCGACGATCGGAACGCCGACCTTCTGCGGCCCGGCGCCGGGCATGCCGTCGCGCTCGCCGGTGACGCTCATCACGCCGCCCATGGCCTGGATCGCGAAATCATAGGCCGCGGCGGATTTGCGCGGGCCGCTCTGCCCGAAGCCGGTCACCGAGGCGAAGATCAGGCGAGGATTGATCGCCTTCAGCGCCTCGTAGTCGAGGCCGTAGCGCGTGAGCGTCCCGACCTTGTAGTTCTCGACGACGATGTCGCTTTTGGCCGCGAGACGGCGGATGATGTCCTGCCCTTTCGGGCTGGTGATATCGACGGTGATCGAGCGCTTCCCGCGATTGACGGAGAGATAATAACCGGCTTCGCTGGTCGGGTTGCCGGCCTCATCCTTGAGATAGGGTGGTCCCCAGGCGCGGGTGTCGTCACCGGATTCCGGACGCTCGACCTTGATCACGTCGGCGCCGAGATCGGCGAGGATCTGCGTCGCCCATGGGCCGGCCATGATCCGGCTGAGATCGAGGACCCGGACATGGCTGAGAGGGCCCTGGCGCCGGATGTCAGCCATCGTCGCGGACCTCCGTGGCGATCGCCGACGGGCGCTGGCGGAACGCATCGTGCCATTGGGCGAGCTTGGGGTGTCCAGCCCGCCAGTCGAGATCGGCGAAGCGGAAATCGAGATAGGACAGGCAGCAGCCGAGCGCGATTCCCGAAAGCGGCAGCGGCCCCGGCGCGATCGGGCCGGCTTCGCTCTCAAAGCGCGCCAGAGAGGCTGATGCCTTGGTGGCGAAGCTCGACAGCCATTCCCCTGTCTGCTTTTCCGCGGGCTTGTTGCGTTCGTTGCGCCAGAGGATCAGCAGGTCGAGAAAGCCGGTCGCCAGCGCATGACGGCTGAGCTCGCTCCAGCGCTCCGCGCCTGCGACGGGAATGATCACCCCGCCACCGGCTAGTGAATCGAGATATTCGCAGATCACCCCTGAATCGATCAGCGCCGAGCCGTCGGCCAGCACCAGCGTCGGAATCTTGCTCAGCGGATTGTCGGGCAGCAGGTCCGGGTTCGGCTTCGTCATCTGTACGACCGTACGCCGCAGCGTCAGCCGATCGGTGAGGCCCAGCTCATGCGCGGCCACCATCACTTTCCGCACGAAAGGCGATCGCGGCGACCAGTGAAGTGTCATATCGCCCATTGCACGCCCCCAAAGCCGATCGGTGCAGATCTATTAGTTTAGTTTTATGGCCTATAACAACCCGGAGCTGACCTGTCGAGCGCGATGGCGGATCGGGTTGCCAGACGCGGACGCCGTTAGACCCGCAAATCATGCGGGATCGTGTGGTGATCGAGCTCTCAAGGTCGAGCGGCGGCCGCGGTTGACGATGATCCATTACGGCAATAGGCTAGTCTTATGTCCTTTTAAAAAATGAGCAGGAGGAAACGATGAAGGCAATCCATGCTGCTTTCGCGGCAGCGGCTATCGCGGCGTCGGCTGTGTCCGCACAGGCCGGCACGCTCGAGAAGGTCAAGGAGCGCGGCGAGCTGATCTGCGGGACGAGCCCGGGCGTTCCCGGCTTCTCGCTGCCGAATGCGCAGGGGCAATGGGGCGGGCTCGATGTCGATCTCTGCCGCGCCGTCGCAGCAACGGTCCTGGGCGATGCCAAGAAGGTCAAATACATCTCGCTGAACCCGAAGGATCGCTTCGCGGTCGTTCAATCCGGCGAAGTCGACGTGCTCTCGCGCCAGACCACTTGGTCGCTGTCGCGCGACACCACCCTCGGCCTGTCCTTCTCGGCGATCACCTATTTCGACGGCCAGGCGCTGATGGTCAAAAAGTCGCTCGGCATCAAATCCGCGAAGGACCTCGGCGGCGCGACGGTCTGCGTCCAGGGCGGCACGACGACTGAACTGAACATCGCCGACTTCTTCCAAAAAAACGGCCTGAAATACGAGCCGGTGAGCTTCGCGTCGGGCGACGAGGCGATCAAGGCTTTCGAGACCGGCCGCTGCGACGTCTTCACGACCGATGCGTCCGCCCTCTATGCCTATCGCCTGAAGGTCGCCAATGGACAGGATTTCGCGATCCTGCCGGAACTGATCTCGAAGGAGCCGCTCGGGCCGGCGGTGCGCCGTGGCGACGAAGCCTGGGCCAATATCGTCCGCTGGACGCATTACGCGATGGTCAATGCCGAGGAGCTCGGCCTCACCTCCGCCAATGTCGACGAGCAGCTGAAATCGGCCAATCCCGAGATCAAACGCTTCCTCGGCGTCGACGGCAATCTCGGCGAAGGCCTCGGGCTGACCAAGGACTGGGCCTACCGGATCGTCAAGCAGGTCGGCAATTACGGCGAGAGCTACGATAAATATCTCGGGCCGTCCTCGCCTCTGGGCATCCCGCGCGGCGCCAACAATCTCTGGTCGAAAGGCGGCCTGCAATACGCCCCGCCCGTTCGCTGACGGAGCCCTCCGGCGCGCCGGAGGCTACCGCTTCGGGGCAGTCTCATACGCGGCGGAACAATGGCGAGCCCATGGCAGTTTCCGCTCCATCGCAAGGATGGAGGCAATCATGGGCTTGCTCGAAATCAGCATGGTTCTAGCCTGCGCTTCGGCTTTCGGTTTCTACATCTCGGCCGGGGAAGATTGATCGGCAGACGCAGCCGCTGGCATCAACGATGGGAGTCGCACCGGTGCCTGGGCCTCGGAAGCGTGGTAATGAGCCGCCATGACACGGGGGACAGCATGATGCGCAATCTCATCGCGGCGATGGCCGCCGTGCTGGCCGTGCTGATGTCGCTGCCTGCCAGCGCACAGTTCGACGCGACGCCGGGTAACGGGCCGCTGGTGCCGGGCGGGCCGCGGCAAGGCCTGGGGCCGCCGTCGATCACCGACAATGTCCCGGATATCCGGCTGCATTCGAGCCAGGGCGGCATTCCCGGGGCCGGCCCGGCGGTCGGTTCCGGAGCCAACCGTCCGGGCTTCTACGAGCCGTCTTCGACGCGTCTCTCCCGCAGGGCCGACCGGACGAGCGGATTCGGGCGTCATTGCCGGACGTCATCAAGGCAATGCACGCTTGCGAGGCCCGCCGCCCTGGGTGACGACTGCTCCTGCCGCGTCCCGAAAGGCGGGCGCAGGCATGGCTATGTCGTCCGATAGCCTCCCCTGACCAGCGCCGCCTCCGCTCGCTGCGGAAGCGATGAACAGGCTCATGCAACCGCAATCGGCCAAACAGGAGCTGCGCCGCGCCTTCCGGCGCATCGAGCAGGAATTGCCCGCCCGGATGGCGGCCGGTCTGAGATGGCTGCGCCATCCCCGCTCGCGGCTCATCCGAATCCCCGCGGGGCTCCTGCTGATCGCCGGCGGCGTGTTCTCGTTCCTGCCTTTGCTGGGCTTCTGGATGCTGCCGCTCGGCCTGCTCCTGCTCGCAGCTGACCTGCCCGTCCTGCAGCGGCCGATGGCGCGGTTCGCCTTGTGGTGCCTCGGCATGCTCGATCGCTTCCGCTCCCGACGGAAGCGGGATTGAAGCCGAGCATCAGGCCTCCAGCGGGGCAGGCGCGGGCGAAGCGGTCCGCTCCTTGACCAGCCTGGCGATGCCGGCGAAATCGAGCTTGCCGGAGCCGAGCACCGGTACGGCCGGCACGACCACCACCTCCGCGGGAATCATCAGATCGGACGCGCCCCTGCCCTTGGCGAAGGCCTGGAAGGCGGCGCGGGTCGCGTCCTTCTGCTGGGTCACCAGCACCAGCCGCTCGCCCTTGCGGGCATCGGGGAGGCTCGCGACGCCCGAGAGCACGCCCGGCCAGCATTCGGCGGCGAGCGCCTCGACCGCGGCGAGCGAGACCATCTCGCCGGCGATCTTGGCGAAGCGCTTGGCCCGGCCCTTGATGGTGACGAAGCCGTCCTTGTCGATCGCGACGATATCGCCGGTATCGTGCCAGCCCTCGGGCGGCGGTTCCAGCACGCCCGGATTCTCCGACCTGAGATAGCCCAGCATGATGTTGGGGCCGCGGACATGAAGGCGGCCGCCTTCTTCCACGCCCGGCATGCGTTCGAGCCTGGCTTCCATGCCCGGCATGATCCGGCCGACCGTGCCGAAGCGGTTGAACATCGGCGTGTTCAGCGCCAGCACCGGCGCGGTCTCGGTGACGCCATAGCCTTCGAGGATGCGCAGGCCGAATTTCTCGGCATAGGTGCGTCGCGTCGTGTCCTTCACCGGCTCGGCGCCGGCCACGATATAGCGCAGCGAGCGCAGGTCGTAAGGGTGGGCGGCGCGGGCATAGCCGGTGAGGAAGGTGTCGGTGCCGAACAGGATCGTCGCGTTCGAGCCGTAGACCAGTTCCGGCACCATCCGGTAGTGCAGCGGCGAGGGATAGAGATAGACCGGCACGCCGGAGACCAGCGGCAGGATCAGCCCTGCCGTCAGGCCGAAGGAGTGGAAGACCGGCAGCACGTTGAAGACCTTGTCGCGCCGGCCGAAATCGATCCGCGCCGCCGCCTGCGCCGCATTGGCCAGCATGTTGGAATGGCTGAGCACGACCCCCTTGGGCGCGCCTTCCGAGCCCGAGGTGAACAGGATCGCCGCGCGGTCCGAACCCTTCGCGGGCTCGATCGCCTGGCCATGGCGCCAGAGCGCCCAGAGCTTGTCGCCGGTCGAGACGGTGGCGCGGACGTCTTCGAGATAGATGATCTTCACATCGGCCGAGAGCGCCTCGATCAGCGGCCCCATCCGGCCCTTCTCGACGAAGGCGCGCGAGGTGACGATGGTCTTCACTTCAGCCGCCTTGCAAGCGGCGGCGATGTTGCCGGCGCCGGCCGTGAAATTGATCATCGCCGGCACGCGCGCCGCCGACATCAGGCCGAGCAGCGTCACCGCCGCGCCATTGGCGTTGGGCAGCATCACGCCGATCGCCTCGCCCCTGGCCGCCAGCGGCATCAGCTTGCGGCCGAGCACTTCAGCCCCGATCAGCAGGCGCTTGTAGGTCAACGTGCCCGTGATCGGATCCTCGACCGCGATGCGGCCCTCGCCGTTGCGCTTCGCGGCTTCCGCCACGGCCTCGAAGACGCTGCGGTCGATATCGGTGGTCTTGAAGATCAGATCCGACATGATCTGGTAGAGTGCCGCACCCGCCGCCTGGCGGCGCGGCTTGCCCTTCAATTCGTCCGGCACGGTGAGCGAGACCGGATCGAGTACGGTGACGCGCACCTTGGGGAACCAGCGCCGGCGGACCTGCTCGCGGGTCAGGCGCGAGAAGATCGTCGCTTCCAGCCCCTCGATGCGAACCGGGACGATCGGCACGCCCGACTTCTCGGCGATCATGCCGACGCCGTCATAGACCTTCATCAGGCTGCCGGTGACGGTGAGGCGTCCTTCCGGGAAGATCACCAGGCTCTCGCCGTTCTTGACCGCATTGATCAGCGAGCGCGTCGCCAGCGGGCGCGAGGGGTCGAGCGGCATGGCCCGCGTCAGCTTCAGGAAGGGTTTTACCCACCAGCGCTGGGCGATGCCGTGGTCGATGGCGAATACCGGCTCCTTGTCGAGGATCGAGAGCGCCAGCGCCGCATCGAGGAAGGAAACGTGGTTTAGCGCGATGATGGCGTTGTCGCCTGCCTTGGCGATGTTCTCGCGGCCGGTGACCTCGACGCGGTAGAAGGCGCGGAACAGGATCGAGAGGAAATCGCTGACCGGATTGGTTGGCAGCGTCCGGAAGATCCAGACGGAAGCCGCGACGGTCATGGCGCCAATCAGCATGAAGAGATGGCTGAGCGTCAGGCCAGCCGCCTGCAGCAGGGCGACGACCGCCGCGCCGGCGACCATGAAGGCGGCCGAGAGCACGTTGACGGCGGCGACGATGCGCGCCCGCTTCTCGGCCGGCGCCCAGGCCTGGGTCGCCGCGAAGGAGGGCACGATGAAGATGCCGCCGGCGATGGCGAGGCCGGCAAGGTCGATGCCGACGCGCCAGGCGGACGAAGTGGCGAAGAAGGCGTCGAGATCCTGCGCCGGCTGATGCGCGACGATGCCGGAGACCGCCCAGCCGAGATCGAGCGCGAACAGGCCCATGACGATGCCGGCAACCGGGACGGGCAGCAGCACGATGCGCCCGCTGGCCAGGAAGGAGCCGATGCCGGAACCGATCGCGATGGCGATGGCGAAGGTGGCGAGATAGGCCGAGACGACCATCTCCGTGCCACCCATGCCGTTCTTCACCAGCGCCGGCAGCAGCGCCATCACGACGGCGCCGATCAGCCAGAAGAGCGAGACCATGACACCGGTGCGCCAGAGCCGGGCATCCGCCCAGAGGTCTTTCAGGAGATCGCGGGTCGAGCGCAGGATGTTGCGGTCGATCACGAGATCGGGCGCGGCCGCTCCGGTCTTCGGAATAAACAGCGTCGAGACCCAGCAGGCGAGCGCGAAGACCATGATCAGCAGGCTGAGCTGCGCGGCATCGCCGCCCTCACGCGCCGTCAGGCCGCCGGCGATGGTGCCGAGCAGGATCGCGATGAAGGTCGCGCCCTCGATCAGCGCGTTGCCAGCCGGCAATTCTTCGCGCTTCAGGTGATCCGGCAGGATGCCGTATTTGATCGGCCCGAACAGGGCCGCGATGACGCCGAACAGGAAGAGCGCGGCGAAGAGCATCGGTACGGAATGGAGCGTGAAGCCGAGCGCCGCGACGCCGGCCGCCCCGATCTCGGCGAGCTTCAGGCGCTGGGCCATCATCGCCTTGTCGAAACGGTCGGCCATCTGCCCGCCGATGCCGGAGAGCAGGAAGAAGGGCAGAATGAACAGCCCGCCCGCCAGGGTGACCAGCGCCTCGCCATGCGAACCAGTCAGCCGGTAGAGGATGATGAAGACCAGCGCGTTCTTGAGGAAATTGTCGTTGAAGGCGGAGAAGAACTGCGCCCAGAACAGCGGCGCGAAGCGCCGCTTCAGCATCAAGGTGTCGATCATGGCGGGCTCACGGAAAGGACGGTGAGGTTGCATCGGCGGGGCTAAGCAACTCTTGCCTGCGCCGGCCGATCTCGATTTGCAGTTAAGCGCGGCTTGCCGGCATGGCAGCAAAGCTCACAGAGCCGGCTTGCCGGCATCCATCAGCAGGCGCTCGGTGCGTGCGTCCTCGATGCGGTTCACCAGCCTGGCGGCCTCGTGCACGTCGCGCACCGTCTTGGTCATGGTGATGCAGGACTGGACGAGCATGACGCAGCCCATGGCAAGATAACCCTTCGCCCACCAGTCCAGCGGCAGGAACATGATACCCGAGCCGACCATCACGGCGGCGGCGAAGAAGGAGGCGTAGGTGAAGCTCACCCAGGCACCGCTATGAGGCTGTACGTTCTGGTTCATGACGATCTCCCGGTTTGAAATGTGGTTGTCGTTGGATCAGTTGGCAGGCGCCATGGCGCGGCTGCGCAGGCGCTCCAGCACGTCCTCGGCCGTCGTCCGCAGCCGTGGGCCGAAGCCCTTGGCGGCGAGCTTCTCAGTGACGGAGGCCGCGGCCGCACCATCGAGTTCGTCGAGCGCGGTTTCGGCAGCTTCCGCCTCGACCTGACGCTCGCGCAGCCGCTTCAGCGTCTGCTCCGCCTCGGCCAGCGTCGCTTCATGGGCGGGACCGGGCTCGACCCGGCCCTGCCGCATCTGGCGCACGGCTTCCGAAGCGCGGGCGAGGCGCCGGCCACGGTCGAGCTCGGCGATGCGCGCCTGGGCCTGGGCGACATGGCGGCGCAGGCGGAGGATCTCCGCCGCGAACAGCGCCTGCGCGCTTGCAGCCGCATCGCGATCGGCCTCCAGGGCGGCAATCGCCTCGGCGCCTTCGCGGGCGAGGCTTTCATCGCCGGCCGCCAAAGCTGCCGCGACGCGGTTTTCCAGATCGGCGATGCGCGCGCTGCTTGAGGCGAGGCGCTCGGTCTCCTGCCGGTCCTGAGCGATCGCGATCGCCAGCGCCTTCTTGGCCCGCTCGAAGGCAGTGGCGGCATCGCGCATCTGCTGGTCGAGGATAAGGAGCGCATTGCGGTCGGCGAAGCGTTCCTCGGCAATGGCGGCGCCGCCGCGAACGAAGGTGAGAAACATCTTGAGCATTGGCTTTCCCCTGCTATGAACATCGTTCACGAGACAAGGCGTAGCGCATCCGTGAACGATGTTCAAGACATATTTTGAACATCGTTCAAAGTCAGCAGCACCACGCGGAACGAGAGCGACGGCATGACCACCACGGCAGCGCGACGGGAGCGGCAGCGCGAGCAATTGATCGATGCAGCGGAGCGAGCGATTGCTGCTAAGGGCCTTGCGGGCCTGAAGGCGCGCGAGCTCGCGCAGGAGATCGGCTGTTCGCTGGGTGCGATCTACAATCTCGTCGCGGATATGGACGAGCTCGTCCTGCGCGTCGGCTCGCGCACGCTGGCCCGGCTCGATGCCGCGCTCAGCGCGGCATCGCCGCCCGCTTCGTCACAGGAACAGGCTACCGACGCACTCGTTGCCGTCGCCCTCGCCTATTGCGCCTTCGCCCGCGACAACCTGCAGCTCTGGCGGATGTTGTTCGAGCATCGGATGGCCGAGGGTTCGGTGGTGCCCGACTGGGCGGTCTCGGAACAGATGACGATGTTCCGGCATATCCTCCAGCCGCTGGGCATACTGGTGCCGGAGCGCAGCGAGGAGGACAGGAACCTGCTCGGCCGGACGCTGTTCTCGGCGGTCCATGGCGTCGTCGCGATCGGGCTGGAAGAGAAGCTGATCGCGGTCCCCCGCCGCGAACTGGACCGACAGATCGAAGGCCTGGTGCGGCTGGCTTGCCGCGGCCTCGCGACGGATCCGTGACATCAAAGGCCGAGAGCATCCTGGCCCCAAGGTCCCGGCACTGGTCCGTTCCCTGCATAAAACCGCAGGACGGCATGCGAGCCGGCTATTCCGCCGGACGCATTACCGTGTGAAGATCGCACATCGCAGATGGATGACCGGCATGACGCAAGCCTACACGCTCGACGCCCTGAGAGAGGATGTCACGGCCGGCCGGATCGATACCGTGCTCGCCTGCCTCGTCGACATGCAGGGGCGCCTGATGGGCAAGCGCTTTCATGCAGCCTTCTTCCTCGAAAGCGGGCATCACGAGACGCATAGCTGCAATTACCTGCTCGCCACCGACATGGAGATGGAAACTGTAGCCGGCTATGCGGCGACGAGCTGGGCCGCCGGCTATGGCGACTACACGATGAAGCCGGACCTTTCGACCTTATGCCGCGTGCCCTGGCTCGAAGGCACCGCGCTCGTGCTCTGCGACGTGCTCGACCATCACGGCCATGACATCCCGCACTCGCCCCGCGCGGTGTTGAAGAAGCAGGTCAAGCGGCTCGAGGCCATGGGTCTCAAGGCCTATATGGCGACCGAGCTCGAATTCTTCCTGTTCGACCAAAGCTACGAGAACGCCTGCGCCGGCGGCTATCGCGACCTGAAGACCGCAAGCAGCTACAACGAGGACTACCACATCTTCCAGACGACCAAGGAAGAGGCGGTGATGCGGGCGATCCGCAACGGTTTGCAGGGCGCCGGCATCCCGGTCGAGAACTCCAAGGGCGAGGCTTCGGCCGGGCAGGAGGAGATCAATGTCCGCTATGCCGATGCGCTGACGATGGCAGACCGGCACGCGATCATCAAGAACGCCTGCAAGGAGATCGCCTGGGCGCAGGGCAAATCGATCACCTTCCTGGCCAAGTGGAGCAACGCCCATGCCGGCTCCTCCTCGCATATCCACCAGTCGCTCTGGACCGCCGACGGCAAGACGCCTCAGTTCCTCGATGCGCAGGCGCCGCACGGAATGTCGCCGCTGATGCGGAACTATGTGGCGGGGCTTCTCGCCCACGCTTCCGACATCACCGGTTTCCTCGCGCCCTATATCAATTCCTACAAGCGCTTCGTCGCCGGCACCTTCGCACCGACCAAGGCGGTCTGGAGCGCCGACAACCGGACCGCCGGCTATCGGCTCTGCGGCGCCGGCACCAAGGGCATCCGCATCGAATGCCGGGTCGGCGGCTCCGACCTCAATCCCTATCTCGCCATGGCGGCGCTGCTCGCGGCCGGTCTCGACGGCATCGAGAAGAAGATGGCGCTGGAAGAGGCCTTCGTCGGCGATGCCTATGGCGACCGGAACGTCCGCGAAATCCCCAAGACCCTGCGCGACGCGACCGTCGCGCTGAAGGGCTCGGCGATGCTGCGCAAGGCCTTCGGCGACGACGTGATCGACCATTATGTCCGCGCTGCCGAATGGGAGCAGGAGGAATACGATCGCCGGATCACAGATTGGGAAGTGAAGCGCGGCTTCGAACGCGCCTGACCCTCCGGCCCTACCCTCCAGAAATCCCTTTCAGTCGAACGGACAACGATGATGACGATGATCCGATGCGTGTCGCCGGTGGACGGCTCGGTCTATGCCGAGCGGCCGGCCCTGAGCCTCGACGAGGCCAAGGCCGTGGTGGCGCGCGCCCGCAAAGCACAGAAGGCCTGGGCGAAGCGCCCGCTCGACGAGCGCGTCGCGCTGGTGCTCAAGGGCGTCGCGCGACTCAACGAGATGGGGCAGGACGTGGTGACCGAGCTGGCCTGGCAAATGGGCCGGCCGGTGAAGTACGGCGGCGAGTTCAAGGGCTTCAACGAGCGCTCGAACTATATGGCCTCGATCGCTGGCGAGGCGCTGGCGCCTATCGTCATCGAGGACAGCGCTGCATTCAAGCGTTCCATCGCGCGCGAGCCGCATGGCATCGTCTTCGTGATCGCCCCTTGGAACTATCCCTACATGACTGCGATCAACTCGGTCGCGCCAGCGCTGATCGCCGGCAATGCGGTTGTCCTCAAGCATGCCAGCCAGACGCTGCTCACCGGCGAGCGATTGGCGCGCGCCTTCCACGAGGCCGGCGTGCCGGAAGAGGTTTTCGCCAATGTCTTCCTCGACCATGAGACCTCGTCGCGCCTGATCGCCGAGAAGCAGTTCGACTTCATCAACTTCACCGGCTCGG
Source organism: Allobosea sp. ASV33 (assembly GCF_016428755.1). GTDB lineage: Bacteria > Pseudomonadota > Alphaproteobacteria > Rhizobiales > Beijerinckiaceae > Allobosea. The sequence goes on along the minus strand of NZ_JAELTI010000098.1, from coordinate 5,774 downwards.
TCGCGGGCGGGCAGGCGATCGAGCGCGCGGCGGCGGGCACCTTCACCGGGATCGGGCTGGAGCTCGGCGGCAAGGACCCCGGCTATGTCATGGAGGATGCCGATCTCGACAAGGCGGTCGATACGCTGATGGACGGCGCGACCTTCAATTCCGGGCAATGCTGCTGCGGCATCGAGCGCATCTATGTCCATGAGAGCCTCTACGACGCCTTCGTCGAGAAATCGGTCGCCTGGGTCTCGAATTACCGGCTCGGCAACCCGCTCGATCCCGAGACCTCGCTCGGTCCGATGGCGCACAAGCGCTTCGCCCAGGTCGTCCGCGAGCAGATCACTGAGGCGACCGCGAAGGGCGCGCGGGCGCTGGTCGACCCTAAGCTCTTCCCGCAGGACGATGGCGGCGCCTATCTCGCGCCGCAGATCCTGGTCGATGTCGATCATTCCATGACGATCATGCGCGAGGAGACCTTCGGCCCGGCTGTCGGCATCATGAAGGTGCGCGACGATGCCGAGGCGGTCGCGCTGATGAACGATTCCAAATACGGCCTCACCGCCTCGCTCTGGACCGGCGATGCCGAACGCGCCGCGCGGCTGGGCGAGCAGATCGAAACCGGCACCGTCTTCATGAACCGCGCCGATTATCTCGACCCGGCCCTGTGCTGGACCGGCGTCAAGGAGACCGGCCGCGGCGGCTCGCTCTCGGTCATCGGCTTCCACAACCTCACCCGTCCGAAATCCTACCATCTGAAGAGAGCTGGCTGATGCCGATCACCGCGAACTGGAGCTATCCGACCGCCGTCAAGCTGGGCGCCGGGCGGATCAGGGAACTGGCCGATCACTGCAAGACACTCGGCATGAAGCGGCCGCTGCTCGTCACCGATCGCGGGCTCGCGAGCATGGCGATCACCGCCAACGCACTCGACATCCTCGAGGCCGGCGGGCTCGGCCGGGCGATCTTCGCCGATGTCGATCCCAACCCGAACGAGCGCAATCTCGATGACGGTGTCCGGGCCTTCAAGGCCGGCGGTCATGACGGCGTCGTCGCCTTCGGCGGCGGCTCCGGCCTCGATCTCGGCAAATGCGTGGCCTTCATGGCCGGGCAGACCCGCCCGGTCTGGGATTTCGAGGATGTCGGCGACTGGTGGACGCGCGCCTCGGTCGAGGGCATCGCGCCGATCGTCGCCGTGCCGACCACGGCCGGGACCGGCTCCGAGGTCGGGCGCGCCTCGGTCATCACCAATTCGCAGACCCATACCAAGAAGATCATCTTCCACCCGAAATTCCTGCCGGGCGTGACGATCTGCGATCCCGAGCTGACCGTCGGCATGCCCAAGGCGATCACGGCGGGCACCGGCATGGACGCCTTCGCGCATTGCCTGGAGGCCTATTCCTCGCCCTTCTTCCATCCGATGAGCCAGGGCATCGCGCTCGAAGGCATGCGGCTGGTGAAGACCTATCTGCCGCGTGCCTATGCCGATGGCGGGGATATCGAGGCGCGGACGCAGATGATGGCTGCCGCCGCGATGGGCGCCGTCGCCTTCCAGAAGGGGCTGGGCGCGATCCATTCGCTCTCCCATCCGGTCGGCGCCGTCTACCACACGCATCACGGCACCACGAATGCGGTGGTGATGCCGCCGGTGCTGCGCTTCAACCGCCCGGCGATCGAGGAGAAGATCGCCGCGGCCGCCGCCTATCTCGGCATCGCCGGGGGCTTCGACGGCTTCTACGATTTCGTGCTGAAGCTGCGCTCCGATCTCGGCATCCCCGACAAGCTCGCCGCGCTCGGCGTTGGTACCGACCGGATCGACGAACTGGCCGAGGCCGCGGTCGCCGACCCTTCGACCGGCGGAAATCCGGTGGAGCTTACGGTCGATGCGGCGCGCAAGCTGCTGATCGAGTCGATCTGAGAGCGACGGAAAGTTCAGCCGGCGCGCGATTTGCGGACGATGTTCGCAGCGCGCCGGATCGCGGTAATCGCTGCGCCGAACGCGATTACCCAGAGAGCTCCGACGAGCACCTGATTGCGGCCACTCCAGAGCGGCTCCGCCAGCGACAGCACGGCCGCGGCCGTGATCACCGCCATGCGGTGCTGCTTGGCCATCGGCCCCGAGAAATCGGCGGGCAAACCGCAATTGCGGCCGAGTTCGCGGGTATAGGCGGTCAGCACCGCGAAAGCAGCCGCGGCCCAGCCCAGCGCCGGCACACCCACGCCATAACCGGCACCGGCGAGGATCAGGATATCGGCGACGCGGTCCGGGAATTCGTTCCAGAAGGGCCCGTCCGGCGCCTGCTTGCCGCCCTCGATCGCCACCATCCCGTCGAAGAGATTGCAGAGCAGCCGGAACTGGCAGAACAGCGCGGCGACGAGCAGCAAGGCAACGCGGGACTCGCCCGTGGCCGTCCCCGCCTGCCAGAAGGCGACGCCGGTGACCGCCGCCATGACCATGCTCGCCATCGAGATCTGGTTCGGCGTTACGGAAGCCGTGCTCAGCTTGCGGGCGACGGCGCGGGCCCAGCCGGACTCACGGCTGGCGAGCGGGCGGCGGTTCTCGTCCTGCGCCATGTTCAGGCCTTCCGGATGCGCCAGAGCGAATAATTGTAGAGCGCGGCATAGCTCGTCGCGACGGTGAGCGGCACGGCGATCGTCTTCGCGATCTCGGGCGTGCCACTGAGCGTGTGCAGGAGAGTCAGCAGGCTCGCGGAGACGAGGCCAGCGATCACGGGCGGCGCCAGCAGGGCAGCGAGACCGGAGAAGCGGCTGGCGAGAAATTCGATCGCACGCTTCAGGACCAGCGTGATCGTGGCCGAGATCGCGCCCTGCAAGAGTCCGGCCTGGAGTGGCGCCGGCATGGGATGGGCGCGGTTGGCGAAGGCCGCCCAGCTCCCCATCGCCAGGAAGGCGAAGCCGACATGGACGATGCTGCTGCGCATCAGGCGTGCGAACGGCGCGCTCATACCGCCGACCAGCCGTAGCGGACGAGGTGGAAGAAGATCGGGGCGGAGAACACGACGGAGTCGAGCCGGTCGATGAAGCCGCCATGGCCGGCGATCAGGTTGCCCCAATCCTTGACGCCGCGATCGCGCTTGATCGCCGACATGACGAGCCCGCCGAAGAAGCCGAGGAGGACGATGACCAGCGCGAGGAAACCGGCCTGGAGCGGCGTAAAGGGCGTCATCCAGGACAGGCCCGCGCCGACGGCGGTGGCGCTGAGCGCGCCGCCGACAAAGCCTTCGACCGTCTTCGAGGGCGAGAGCTTCGGCGCGATCTTGGTACGGCCGATGAGCTTGCCCCAGACATATTGCAGGACGTCGCTGATCTGCACGACGATGACGAGGAAGGCGATCAGCAGGACGTTGCGGCCCTCGTAACCGGCGATATCGAGGCTGAGCAAAGCCGGTACATGCGAGGTGGCGAAGACGCAGATCATCAGCGCCCATTGCACCTCGGCGATGCGCACGAGGAAATGCTCGGTGTCGCCGCGTGCCGCCGCGATGATCGGCATCAGCAGGAAGGCGTAGACGGGGATGAAGATCGAATAGAGCCCATACCACTCGATCCAGATCAGGTAATACTGCACCGGCAGAACGACGAAGAAAGCCGCGGCCAGCGCCCAGTGATCGGCCCGGCGCGTATCGGTCAGCGTGATGAATTCCCGCAAGGCCGCGAAGGAGCAGAAGCCGAAGAGTAGCGTCACGCCGGTCTTGCCGCCGATCAGCGCCAGCCCCATCAGCACGACCATGACCCACCAGGCCCGAATGCGGTCGTTCAGGTTCTCGACCACGGCGTTCGAGCTATCGGGCGAGAGCTTGCGCTGCAGCACGAAGCCGATGGTCGAGGCGAGGACGAGGACGCCGAGGATGCCGGCGAGCACGGCCACCAGATCGGGATGCGGCATCGTCATGACGCGGTCGCCTTCGGGGACAGGGCGAGCAGCGCGGCCTCAGTCCGCGCCAGGAAATCCTGCTTGGTCTCGCCTTCGCTGAGGCGAAGCGGCGCGCCGAAGGTCACCGTGCAGATCAGAGGGATCGGCACGAACTCGCCCTTCGGCATGACGCGATTGAGATTGTCGATCCAGGCCGGCACCAAGGCCACGTTCGGCCGTGCCTGCGCCAGGTGAAACAGGCCGCTCTTGAACGGCAGCAGGCGGGCATCGGTGGTGTTGCGCGTACCCTCGGGGAAGACGATCAGCGAGGAGCCGGCGTCGAGCGCCTCGGTCATTTGCGCGACCGGGTCGCTGGTGCGGCTCTCGCGATCGCGATCGATCAGGACCGCATTGAAGACGTCGCGGCCGATGAAGCGGCGCAGGCCGCTTTTCAGCCAGTAATCGCTGCCGGCGACCGGCCGCGTCGTGAAACGCAGGCGCCGCGGCAGCACCGTCCAGATCAGGACGAAATCGCCATGGCTGGCATGGTTGGCGAAATAGATGCGCTGCTCGTCGCTGGGCGCTGCCCCTGCCCAACGGCCACGCACAGCCGTGATGAAGCGGGCGAAAAAGAGAATGAGCGCGCCAGCCAGACTTGCCCCTGCTCCACGCATCCTGCGATCCCGCCCCCGTTAGCCGCCTAGACGAGGTAGCGCCTGTTTCGAGCCCTGTCGATATCGGCGGCAGGCCGACGCAAGGGCAGCGGCTAGAACAGCCGGGGACAAAGGCTTCCCGTCCTCAGTGTCCATAGGGATCCGGCGCCGTGCCGTCCTCGGTGTCGGCATCGCACGGATCGAACGCGGCGGACCATGCGTTTAGCTGCTTCTTGTCGCTGCCGTCGAAAGCCGCCTGCCTGAGGAAGACGCGCAATGCCTGCCGACCGAAACGACTGCGCGGCGCCTCGAAAACATCCGGAGCATGGCCGGCGGCGATGGCCTCGCGCGCACTTCGCTTCAGCGCGATCAGCGCGGGATCGCCGAAGCGGTCGTGAAGTGCTTCGAACAACTTGAAGACCTCGCGATCGAAGGCATGCGGCCTTCCCAATCCATCCTTGAGCGGGTGCGCCGGAACGAGATGGGCGCAAGGCACGAAGCCTTCCGGCACCGGCTCGGTCGCGGCATGGGTGCGGCCGCTGCGCAGGAGCTGGGGCAGCACATGGGTATGCGGGCCTTCCGGGCTGCGGCCATCGGCCGGCGGGATTGGCTGGTAGACCTCGCAGCGCCCGAAGCGCGCGATGAAGACCCGGTGCGGGCCGGCCGCGACGATCGCGCCCATGGCGCGGTTTCCGGGCTCGAACAGGGAACGCCCAGTTGCCTTGCGCAGCACGTCGATCAGCGCCGGATCGGCCGTGCGGATGCAGATATCGGCCTGGAGCGTGCCGAGCCCCATGTCGAACAGGATGCCTGCCGCGTCCTGCGGACGCAGCGCGCCCGCGTCCGGGCCGAGTTCGGTCAGGACGGTGCGCCGGTTCATCGCGCAGGCCTGCTCGGGCAGACAGAGCGCGACGCGGTGGTTCCAGCCGCTGCCGACGGCGCTTTCGGATGCGTACAGGCGGACGCCGTCGAGCGCGCCGAAGCCGATGCCGCCGCGCGCCGTCGTCGCCGAGAGCCGGCCGGGTTCATCGACGATCTCGAACGGCTCGCCAGGGTCGCGCATGAATTCCGCGATGGCGCCGAAGGTACCGAGATTCCACTGGCTGCCGGTGTCCAGCAGATGATCGCGCAGAAGCCTGCGCACCGTATCGGTTCCGGTCATGAAGCGGTCTTTTCGTTGTCGAGGGTGCGCCAGGGCAGAAGGAAGGGCTCGCCGGCATGGGCGCCGCGCAGGGCCTGGATGCCGAAGACCTGCGCGAGCC
>NZ_JAELTI010000097.1 GCF_016428755.1 Allobosea sp. ASV33 | reverse complement strand
GGGATAGGGCAGCGGACCGAAGCAGGCACCGGACCGCATACCCTGACGATAGACTGCGGAGCGCGAAAGATGCGCTTCAATTCCGCGCCCCGTTTGCGCAATTTTTTCGCGCTCAGCCGGGGGCTTGAGCTTTCCCCTCGACCCGGCGCCCGCCGCGCTGTTTGGCGACGTAAGGCAGGGCGAACAGGTAAAGCCCGCTGAACAGCATCAGGAAAAGCGGCGGCAGGGGCGAATAGACGATCCAGGCCGGCGGCTCGCCGCGCGCCATCGCGACGAAATTCGCGATGACCGTGGCCGTGAAGATGATCGACAGCCAGCGATGGCCCTGCCGGATTGCGCTGTTCCAGGTCACGGAGACCTCCTTTTCGTGAGTGGGAACGTGACGTCCCGTCGCCTACTCGGCGCGCCCCGCGACCTCTTCCAGCTTGACGAAGAACTGCTGCCAGCCCGCCTTGGCGCCGCCGAAAGCCTGCTTCTGCTCCGGCCGGAATCCGACCTGCTCCATGCGCAGATGCGTGCCCTTCGGCGACGGCGTGAGCGTGAAGGTCACCACGCTCTTGAGGGCGTAGGCCGGGTCGTCATGCGCGAAGTCCCAGCTATAAGAGAGCGACCGGTTGGGCTCGACGGTCAGCACCTCGCAATCGAGCACGCCGCCCCAGTCGCCGCGCAGGTTGAAGCGATGGCCGACGCTCGGCACGAAATCGTTCTTCATCAGCCATTCCGCGATCAGATGCGGCTGCGTCAGCGCACGCCAGAGCTTCTCGGGCGGATGCGGCATCTCGCGCTCGACGACGACGGAGCGGGTTTCGGTCATTGGTCCATCCTCTTGAGCAGGTCTTCGAGATCGTCGAACCGGCTTTCCCAGTATCCGGCCATGCGGTTCGTCCAGTCGGCCAATGGTGCGAGAGCGGCCAGTTGCGCGCTGTAATGCGTCTGACGGCCCTGGTGGCGGTCCCGCACCAGCCCGGCCTGCTTCAGGACGGCCAGGTGCTTCGAGACGGCCGGTTGCGACACTCCGGCCTGAGCGGTTAGCGCGACGACGGTCTGCTCGCCCTGGCTGCACAGGTGTTCGAAAATGCCGCGCCGCGTCGGATCGGCGAGCGTCTTGAAGAGCAGGTCATGTCGGTCGGGCATCTCAAATCCATAACTGATTGGCTATGAGTAATCCATAGCCAATCAGCTATGAATTCGTCAACTGGAAAAGGTCGGGTTCTTCGCTGGGGCGATCGCCCCCTGCGATCTGGAGTACGCGAGGCAGGGCCCCCGACCCTGCCGCATCCGAGTCGCAGGCTATTTCTGTGCTCCGCTCGCAACAGCCGGCGCTCCAAACGCCTTTCGCCATAATTGGTTAACCATAAGCCGCAATGCCGCCACTTCGCCCTGATTTGGCAAGGTCTCGTTTAGGTTGACGGTTCATTGATGAGGCCTCGCGACGCCTTCCTCGAAGTGCACCGCCACAGAATTCGATTGCCCCGGAGCCCAGCCATGTTGACCCATCTCATTCCTGGCGGCCGTGCCGTCCGTTTCGCTGCCGCCCTTGCCGCCACGCTCGCGCTCGGCGCCTGCGCCAAGGACCAGAACGCCGATGCCAACGGTTCGGGCTTCGGTGCCGGCGGCGCCGCGACCCCGGGCAGCGCGCAGGACTTCGTCGTCAATGTCGGCGACCGCGTCTTCTTCGAGACCGACTCGACCGACCTGACGCCGACGGCCACCGCGACCCTCGACAAGCAGGCCGGCTGGCTGCAGCGCTATCCGCGCTACACCTTCACCGTCGAAGGCCATGCCGACGAACGCGGCACCCGCGAGTACAACTATTCGCTCGGCGCCCGCCGCGGCCAGACCGTGCGCGACTATCTCGCCTCGCGCGGCATCGCCGCCAACCGCATGCGCACCATCTCCTACGGCAAGGAGCGCCCGGTCGCGGTCTGCAACGACATCTCCTGCTGGTCGCAGAACCGCCGCTCGGTCACGGTGCTGGACGGTGCCGGCGGCGCTCCGGGCGTCTGATCCCGGCGTAGAGACAAACAGGAAGGCCCCGGATGGAGACATCCGGGGCCTTTTTCATGTCGCCGGAAGAGATGTCATCCCACCGCGGTCGGAATCAAACTCCGCGCCACGCCCTCGATCCGCTCGGCCGCTGCGACCAGCGCTTCCGCCGCCCGGTCCTCGACCTCGCTCAGGCGCTCGTCGGCGGCGCCGGCATTGCCCTGCGTCGCCGCGAGATCGCTCTCCAGCTTCGCCAGGCGCTGCTTCAGTTCATGGACCTCGTCGGCCACCATCAGCGCGGCCATGACATGCAGGCGCATGTCGCCGATCTCGCCGAAGGCCTGCCGCATCTCGCCGATCTTCTCGTCATAGAACCGGGCAAGCCCTTCGAGATGGGCTTCCTCGCCCTCCCCGCAGGCCATGCGATAGGCTTTCCCGGATATCATGACGTTGACTTGCGGCATTCGGTCTCCAGTTCCGCTTCAGCTTTGGCCGCGCACGGCCCGAAAAGTGGAATGCGATTTCGGACAAAGCCGATGCGACATCAAAGAGCTGGAGCCTCGGGCTCCGGCGGCTGCTGCGCCTCGACCCGCGCGATCACGGCGCCGACGACGTTCATCGCCCGCTCCAGCCGCTGGTCGACATCGGCCGCAGCCGTCTCGACCTGGCCGAGGCGCGACATCGCACCGTCGAGCTCGGCCGCCAGCCGTGCCCGGTCGTCCTGCATCAGGGCGAGTTCGGTTTCGAGGTTGCCACGTCCGCGCTCAGCCTCGACCCGCCGCCGCGCCGCCGCCTCCAGCTGCCCCAGCGCCGTATCGAGACGCGCCAGTGCGTTGTCCAGCATCAGGCTCGCCACCGTCGCTCTCCTTTCAGATCGAAGCCGGCTCACACGATTCGTGCCATAATTTACAGCACAATGCCGGAAAACAGGAATCGGCTTCACAGGCCGGAAACATGCCGTCGCGACGGCTTGCCCGGCCCGGCCGAGACGGCATCTGCGGAAAACCGATCGAAAGCCGCGCCTGCGACCGTGAAAGCAGAGTTTCGCGAATTGACTCGCAGGGAGCGGCGGGCCTAATCCACCCCGTCCTTTCCAAGCCCGCCGCAAGCGGCTGCAACATTGCCTTCCCCCTCGCCGGCCCGCTGTCGCGCAGGCCGGCCCGGCCCTCCCGCCCGCCCGACGGAGCCTGTGAGATCATCATGACCACCATCGACCGCGCCCAGCACGACAAGCTCGCCAATGCCATCCGCGGCCTGGCGATGGATGGCGTCGAGAAGGCCAAGTCCGGCCATCCCGGCCTGCCGATGGGCGCCGCCGACGTCGCCACGGTGCTCTTCACCCGCGTGATGAAGTATGACGCGGCCGACCCGCGCTGGCCGGACCGCGACCGCTTCGTGCTCTCCGCCGGCCATGGCTCGATGCTGCTCTACGCGCTGCTCTATCTCACCGGCACGCCCGGCATGGAGCTCGCCGACCTCGAGAAGTTCCGCCAGCTCGGGTCCAACACCCCCGGCCACCCCGAGAATTTCGAGACCGCCGGCGTCGAGACCACCACCGGCCCGCTCGGCCAGGGCTTGGCCACTGCCGTCGGCATGGCGATGGCCGAGCGCATGCTCGCCGCCGAATTCGGCAAGAAGGTCGTCGACCATCACACCTATGTGCTGGCGTCCGACGGCGACCTGATGGAGGGCATCAGCCAGGAGGCGATCGCGCTCGCCGGCCACCAGAAGCTCAACAAGCTGATCGTGTTCTGGGACGATAACGGCATCTCGATCGATGGCCCGTTGACCATCACCGACAATGTCGACCAGGTCGCCCGCTTCAAGGCCTGCGGCTGGCGCTCCGAGCGCGTTGACGGTCATGATCCCGAGGCGATCGAGGCCGCGATCCGCCGCGCCCAGAAGTCGAACAAGCCGACCATGATCGCCTGCAAGACCGTGATCGGCTTCGGCGCTCCGAAGAAGGCCGGCACCTCCAAGGCCCATGGCGAGCCGCTCGGCGCCGAGGAACTCGCCGCCGCCAAGAAGGCGCTCGGCATCACCGGCGGCCCCTTCGAGGTCCCCGCCGATGTGCTCAAGACCTGGCGCGCGGCCGGCAAGGCCGGCGCCGCCGCCCACAAGGACTGGAACGAGCGCTTCGCCACGCTCTCCGAGCGCAAGCGCGGCGAGTTCGACCGCCGCCTCGCCCACACCGTCCCGGCCAAGCTCGACAAGGCGATCCTCGCCCATAAGAAGGCGCTGATCGCCGCGCCGCAGGCGGTCGCCACCCGCAAGGCCTCGGAACTGGCGCTCGAAGCCATCACGCCGATCATGCCGGAGCTGGTGATGGGCTCGGCCGACCTGACCCCATCGAACAACACCCGCACCAAGGCCGCCGAGGACTTCACGCCGAAGACCCCGAAGGGCCGCTATGTCCGCTACGGCATCCGCGAGCACGGCATGGCCGCCGCGATGAACGGCATCACGCTGCATGGCGGCTTCCGCACCGGCGGCGGCACCTTCCTGGTCTTCGCCGATTATGCCCGCCCCTCGATGCGTCTCGCCGCGCTGATGGGCCTGCCGGTCGTCTATGTAATGACCCATGACTCGATCGGCCTCGGCGAGGACGGCCCGACCCACCAGCCGGTCGAGCAGGTCGCCTCGTTGCGCGCCATGCCGAACATGCGCGTCTTCCGCCCGGCCGACACGATCGAGACCGCGGAAGCCTGGCAGGCCGCCCTGGAGCGCACCGACGGCCCGACCGTGCTCGCGCTCTCGCGCCAGAACCTGCCGCAGCTCCGCACCGACGCCACCGCCAAGAACCGCTCGGCCACCGGCGCCTACGAGCTGCTCGCGGCCGAGGGCGGCAAGGCCCAGGTCTCGCTCTTCGCCTCGGGCTCCGAGGTCGAGCTCGCGGTCGCCGCGCGCAAGCTCCTCGCCGAGAAAGGCGTCCCTGCCCGCGTCGTCTCGGTGCCTTCGCTGGAACTGCTGCTGGAGCAGGACGAGGCCACCCAGGCTGCGATCATCGGCTCCGCTCCGATCAAGATCGCGGTCGAGGCCGGCGTGCGCTTCGGCTGGGATGCCGTGATCGGCCATGACGGCACCTTCATCGGCATGCACTCCTTCGGCGCCAGCGGCCCCTACAAGGAGGTCTACAAGCATTTCGGCATCACGGCGGAGGCCATCGCCGACGCTGCTATGAAGAAACACAACGGCTGACGGCCTGTTTGGCCCAGGCAGGGCTGATATTCCCGAAAGACATCTTGCGTTCGGCCATGCTTTGGCCGAATTGCCCGCGTGGATAGCGACGGCTCACGCCGGACGCTCGGCGAAGGAGAGGAAGACATGACGGTGAAGGTGGCGATCAATGGCTTCGGCCGCATCGGGCGCAACGTTCTGCGCGCGATCATCGAGTCGAAGCGCAAGGATATCGAGGTCGTGGCGATCAACGATCTCGGCCCGGTCGAGACCAACGCCCATCTCTTCCGCTTCGACTCCGTCCATGGCCGCTTCCCGGGCACGGTGACCGTCTCTGGCGACACGATCGATGTCGGCCGCGGCCCGATCAAGGTCACCGCGATCCGCGATCCCAAGGACCTGCCGCACAAGGCGCTCGGCGTCGACATCGCGCTGGAATGCACCGGCATCTTCACAACCCGCGACAAGGCAGCCGCCCATCTCGCCGCCGGCGCCAAGCGCGTGCTGGTTTCGGCCCCCTGCGACGGAGCCGACTTCACGGTCGTCTTCGGCGTCAACCAGGGCGAGCTGACCAAGGACCACCTCGTGGTCTCCAACGCGTCCTGCACCACGAACTGCCTCGCGCCGGTCGTGCGCGTGCTCCATGACGCCGTCGGCATCGACAAGGGCTTCATGACCACGATCCATGCCTATACCGGCGACCAGCCCACGCTCGACACGATGCACAAGGATCTCTACCGCGGCCGCGCCGCGGCGATGTCGATGATCCCGACCTCGACCGGCGCCGCCAAGGCGATCGGCCTCGTCATTCCCGAGCTGAAGGGCCGCCTCGACGGCACCTCGATCCGCGTTCCCACTCCGAACGTCTCGGTCGTCGACTTCAAGTTCATCTCGAAGCGCAAGACCACGGTCGAGAAGGTCAACGAGGCCATCATCAAGGCGTCGAAGCGCGGCCCGCTCAAGGGCATCCTCGCCGTCACCGACCAGCCGAACGTCTCGATCGACTTCAATCACGACCCGGCGTCCTCGACCTTCGCCCTCGACCAGACCAAGGTCATGGACGACAAGTTCGTGCGCGTGCTGTCCTGGTACGATAACGAGTGGGGCTTCTCGAACCGCATGAGCGACACCGCCGTCGCCATGGGCGCGCTGCTCTGATCCACCACGTTTGTGCCCTTCTCTGAGGGCATGACACAGGAATGCGAGGCCGCGCCGTCCAGGCCCGGCCTCGCCCGACATATCCCAGCTACGGAGCGCCTATGGCCAAGATCGAGCCGACTGTCGTGACCCCGGCGAATACCGAGCCGCCCGTCATGGCGCCCCCCGCATCCGGCCCCACGCTCGTGGCGACGTCGCTCGCTTCCGAGACCGCGGCGCCCGTCACCGATCCGCGCAAGCTCGACCAGCTCTCCCGCATCGAGGAGAAGGCGGCGCGCATCGAGGAGAAGTTCGCCCGCTACGAGGCCGTGCTGACCCGCGCGGAAGCCTCCCTGGAGCGCAGCGCCCACAAGGTCGATGCCGCCGCCGGCACCATGGATTTCGCGGCGATCCGCGGCGAGATCACCGCTTTGCGTAACCGCGTCGATGCGACGCCGCGCGCCGGCACGCTGTTCATGACCGCGATCATCACGGCCGTGCTCACCGTCGTCCTCACCATCCTCGTGCTGAAATTCGGCGTGCCCGGCCTGTTCGGAGGCCTGCTCGCCCGATGAGCTTTCGGGACGTCGCCCTCTTGGCGGTGCCGCGCAGCCTGCGCTGGCGGCCGGTCGAGGGCGTCGGACTGGAGCATCTGACGCTGGCCACCACGCAAGCCGGTCTCCGCGCCGAGGGCGTTGTCATCGGCGAGCGGGGCGAGCCGCCCTATGGCGTCTCCTACCGCATCGATTGCACGGCGGATTTCGTCATGACGAGCTTCGCCATTGCGACGACCGATGGCCGCCGCCTCGCGATGGAGCGTCGCTCCGGCCGTTGGCATGACGCTGCCGGCACGCGCTTGCGCGCCTTCGACGCCTGCATCGACATCGACCTGCAGGGCTCCCCCTTCACCAACACCCTGCCGATCCGGCGGGAGCGCTGGGAGATCGGCCAGAGCCGCGAGTTCGCGATGCTCTACATCCCCTTCGACGATTTCGTGCCGCGCCTCGACCGGCAGATCTATACCTGCATCGCACCGCGCCTGTTCCGCTACCAGGCGGCCGACCGCAGCTTCGAGGCCGAATTGCCTGTCGACGAGGACGGCCTCGTCGTCGATTATCCCAGCCTGTTCGAACGCATCCGATAAGAGAGCCCGATGACTGCCTTCCGCACCCTCGACGACGCCGATCTCGCCGGCAAGCGCGTGCTTGTCCGTGTCGACCTCAACGTTCCCATGGAAGACGGCAAGGTCAGCGACACCACCCGCATCGACCGCATCCTGCCGACGATCCGCGAGATCGCCGACAAGGGCGGCAAGGTCGTGCTGCTCGCGCATTTCGGCCGCCCCAAGGGCCGCGACGACAAGAACAGCCTGCGGCAGGTCGTGCCCGCGCTGACGCAGGCGCTCGGCCGCCCCGTCACCTTCGTCGAGGATTGCATCGGCGACGATGTCGCCAAGGCGCTGACGGCCGCCAGGAACGGCGACGTCCTGCTGCTGGAGAACACCCGCTTCCACGCCGGCGACGAGAGGAACGACCCCGATTTCGTCAAGGCGCTCGCCGCCAATGGCGATCTCTATGTCAACGACGCCTTCTCGGCCGCCCACCGGGCCCACGCCTCGACCGAGGGCCTCGCCCATGTCCTGCCGGCCTATGCCGGGCGCACCATGCAGGCCGAGCTCGAAGCCCTCTCCGCCGGCCTCGACAATCCGGCGCGGCCGGTCATGGCGATCGTCGGCGGCGCCAAGGTCTCGACCAAGCTCGACCTGCTCGGCAACCTCGTCAGGAAGGTCGACATCCTCGCCATCGGCGGCGGCATGGCCAATACTTTCCTCGCCGCGCGCGGCGTCGCTATCGGCAAGTCGCTCTGCGAGCACGATCTCGTCGGCACCGCCCGCGAGATCGAGGAGAAGGCCAAGGCCGCCGGCTGCGAGATCCTTCTGCCGGTCGACGCACTCGTCGCGCGCGAATTCAAGGCCCATCCGAGCTATCGCGTCGTCCCGGTCGGCGAGGTCGAAGCCGACGAGATGATCCTCGACGCCGGCCCGCTCTCGATCGCCGAGGTCGTGCTACGGCTCGACAAGGTGAAGACGCTGGTCTGGAACGGCCCCTTCGGTGCCTTCGAACTGCCGCCCTTCGACACCGCGACGGTGGCCGTCGCGAAGGCCGCAGCCAAGCGCGTCAAGGCGGGTGAGCTCGTCGCGGTCGCAGGCGGCGGCGACACCGTCGCGGCCATGAACCATGCCGGCGTCGCGGGCGACCTCTCCTATGTCTCGACCGCGGGCGGCGCCTTCCTCGAATGGATGGAAGGCAAGGCCCTGCCGGGGGTCGAGGCGCTCAGGAAGGCCTGATCCTCAACGGGACGATACCGTCGGCCGCTTCGGCAACGAGGCGGCCGCTCGCATTTTAAGGTTTTCGCCGGTTTCGCTTTGCGCGGCCGGCGCTGACGCTCTAAATCCACCCTCAGACCGATGAACCAAAGGGGAGTGCCATCGTGGCCCGTATCACGCTTCGCCAGTTGCTCGATCATGCCGCCGAGAACGACTACGGCGTGCCCGCCTTCAACATCAACAACATGGAGCAGGCGCTGGCGATCATGGCGGCGGCGGATGCGACCGACGCACCGGTGATCATCCAGGCCTCGCGCGGCGCTCGCAGCTACGCCAACGACATCATGCTCAAGCACATGATGGACGCCGTCACCGAGATCTATCCGCATATCCCGGTCTGCGTGCATCTCGACCACGGCAACGAGCCGGCGACCTGCATGACCGCGATCCAGGCCGGCTTCACCTCGGTGATGATGGACGGCTCGCTCAAGGCCGACGGCAAGACCCCCGGCGACTGGGACTACAATGTCGGCGTGACCAAGACCGTCACCGACATGGCCCATCTCGGCGGCATCTCGGTCGAGGGTGAGCTCGGCGTTCTCGGCTCGCTCGAATCCGGCGAGGGCGAGAAGGAGGACGGCCACGGCTTCGAGGGCAAGCTCAGCCATGACCAGCTCCTGACCAATCCCGACGAGGCCGTGAAATTCGTCGCCGAGACCAAGGTCGATGCGCTGGCCATCGCCATGGGCACCTCGCATGGCGCCTACAAGTTCACCCGCAAGCCCGACGGCGCGATCCTGGCGATGCATGTCATCGAGGAGATCCACAAGAAGCTGCCGAACATGCATCTCGTCATGCACGGCTCCTCCTCGGTTCCGCAGGACCTTCAGGACATCATCAACCAGTACGGCGGCAAAATGCCCCAGACCTGGGGCGTGCCGGTCGAGGAAATCCAGCGCGGCATCAAGCACGGCGTGCGCAAGATCAACATCGACACCGACAACCGCATGGCGATGACCGGCCAGATCCGCAAGATCCTGTCCGAGAACCCCGGCGAGTTCGATCCGCGCAAGTACCTGAAGCCCGCCATGGAAGCGATGACCAAGCTCTGCAAGCAGCGCCTTGAGGAGTTCAACACCGCCGGCCAAGCCTCGAAGATCAAGCGCGTCATCACGCTGGCCGACATGGCCAAGCGCTACGCCAAGGGCGAGCTCGACCCGACCTTCGGTTCGAAGAAGGCGGCCTGAAGGCTGAAACCTGCCCCCTCTCCCCCTGCGGGAGAGGGTTGGGGTGAGGGGTCGCGCAACGCTTCTGGGGGCGCATTTTGACGCTCACTCGGAAACGTAGCGCGACCCCTCATCCGTCTCCGCTTCGCCGAGCCACCTTCTTCCCCAAGGGGAGAAGGGCCAGCGGGTGATCCCGCCATGCACGAGAACCTCTTCCCGGCCGGACGCATTTCTGATTCAACGATCTGCCCCGCCGCCTGAGCCAGCCAAGCCATGTCGATCGTCTTCTCTGCTCTGGTCGCGGTCTTCGTCGGCTTCACCGCCTCCGTCGCCGTGATCATCCAGGCCGCGCAGGCGCTCGGCGCGACGCCCGGCCAGACCATCTCGATGATCGCGGCCCTGTGTCTCGCCACGGGCGCATCCAGCCTCTGGCTCTCCTGGCGCTACCGCATGCCGATGATCTGCGCCTGGTCGACGCCGGGCGCGGCGCTGATCGCGGCCGTGACCGGCTTCGACATGGCCTCCGCCGTCGGCGCCTTCCTGGTCGCGGCCCTGCTGATCATGCTGACCGCCGCCTTCCGCCCGCTCGGCAGGCTGATCGAGCGCATCCCGATGCCGATCGCTTCGGCGATGCTCGCCGGCGTCATCTTCCGCTTCGTCGTCGCGGTCTTCGACGAGATGCGGTTGTCGCCCGGCCTCGTGCTGGCCCTTCTCGCGGTCTTCCTCGTGGCGCGATTGCTCAATCCCTTCCTCGGCGTTATCGCCGCGCTCGCCGCCGGCATCGCGATCAGCTTCGTCGGCGGCCTTGCGCACTGGCCTGCCGGCGCCATGACACTGAGCGGCCTCGAATTGGTCACGCCGCGCTTCGATATTCCGGCCATGCTCGGCATCGGCGTCCCGCTCTATCTCGTCACCATGGCCGCCCAGAACCTGCCGGGCTTCGCCGTGCTGCGCGCCGCCGGCTACAATCCGCCGACAGCCCCCTCCCTGTTCGTCACCGGCCTGACCTCGCTCCTGACCGCGCCTTTCGGCGCGCATATGACCAACATGGCCGCGATATCGGCCTCGATCTGCACGGGCGGCGATACCCACCCCGACCCGAAACAGCGCTGGAAGGCCGGCGTGCTCTACGGCCTGATGTATTTCGTCGTCGCCGCCTGCACCGGCCTGCTGATCGCGCTGTTGCTGGCCCTGCCCAAGGCGCTGATCGTCGCCGTGGCGGGCCTCGGCCTCGTCGGCTCGCTGACGGGCGCGCTCGGGCAGGCCATGTCCTCCGACAAGGAGCGCTTCGCGGCCGTCGTCACCTTTGCCATCGCCGCCTCCAGCCTCTCGCTTTTCGGCATCGGTTCGGCCTTCTGGAGTCTCGTTGCCGGGCTTGCGGTCTTGACATTGGACTTCGCTGCGGGCCGTTTGCGCAGCCGATCATGACCACACAATCTTTCTCCACTCGCCTGATGCTCGTCACCCCGCCTGTCGCAGACGCGGAGGCCATGGCCTTTCGCCTGATGCAGGCCATGGCCGGGGGCGACGTCGCCGCCGTGCTCCTGCGCCTTAGCCCCGGCGACGACCGCAGCCGGATCGAGCGCGTCAAGCGCCTCGCCGGCCCGGTCCAGGCCAACAATGTCGCGCTCGTCGTCGAGGACAACGCGCTCGTCGCCGCGCGCGGCGGCGCCGACGGCGTCCACCTGACAGGCGGCCCGGCGGCGGTCGCCGAGGCCCGCTCCAGCCTCAAGGGCGAGCGCATCATCGGCATCGGCGGGCTGCGGGCACGCCACGACGCGATGGATGCGGGCGAAGCGGGCGTCGATTACGTGATGTTCGGCGAGCCGCGCCCGGACGGCTCGCTGCCGCCGCTGACGGCCGTGCTCGAGCGCGCCGGCTGGTGGGCCGAGATCTTCGAGACGCCCTGCGTCGCCTATGCCCCCGATGCCGAATCCATCCCCGCCCTGGTCGAGACCGGCGCGGAATTCGTCGCGCTCGGCGCTTGGGCCTTCGAGGAAGGGCGGGATCTCCGCGCCCTCGTCGAACAGGCCAATGCGGCCACCGCCGCCTGCGCGGCACGGAAGGCGGCGCGATGAAGCGCCTCGCCGGGCTCGCGCTGCTCGCCGGTTCCTTGATTGCGGCCCCCGCCGAAGCGGCCTCGGCGCCGGATGTCGCCTATAGCGCCTATCAGACCGGGCACTACCGCCGCGCTCAGGCGGAAGCGCTGAAGCGCATCGAGGCCGACAACAACGATGCGGCAGCGATGACGCTCGTCGGCGAGCTCTACCGCCAGGGCCTCGGCATGGCACCCGACCAGAAGGTCGCGACGGAATGGTACGAGCGGGCCGACGCGCGCGGCGACATCAACGCCACCTTCGCGCTGGCGACGCAGCTTCTCGACGAGAAGAGCGGCAAGCGCGACCCGGCCCGGGCCGGTGCGTTGCTGGAGAAGGCCGCCGCCGCCGGGCACCCCGCCGCCAACTACAATCTCGCCATCGCCCTGCTCGCGACGAACCGTGAGGCCGACGACAAGCGCGCCGTCGCCTGCCTGGAGATCGCGGCGAAATCCCAGATCGGCGACGCCCTGTATGCGCTGGGCATCCTGGCGAAGCAGGGGCGCGGCATGCCGGCGAGCGAAGAGGTCGCGGCACGCTGGATGAAGCAGGCCTCCGTGGCCGGCAACGTCCCCGGCGAGGTCGAATACGCGATCATGCTGTTCAACGGCACCGGCGTGGACAAGGACGAGACGGCCGCGGCCAACCTGTTCCTGCGCGCCGCCTGGCAGGGCAACCCCATCGCCCAGAACCGCCTCGCCAAGCTCTACCAGTTCGGCCTCGGCATCGCGCCGGACACGATCGAGGCGGCGGCCTGGCATCTCGCGGCCCGCTCGCAGGGGCTCAAGGACCCTGCCCTGGACGAGCTGTTCGACCGTCTCAAGCCCGAGCAGCAGGCCCGCGCCGCCCGCATGGCCGCCGGCCGGATCAGCACCGCCGTCTTGACGGCGCCCTAAGACCCGCGCAAGTGACGGCTCGCTAAATTTTTGCCGGGCGCGAGATTTGCGCCGCTGGCTCATCGCGTCGCCCCGACGCGCAAGAGGTTTCCGATGATCCGCTCCCCCCTGATGACCGTGATGACCGACGCCGTGATGAAGGCGTCCCGCTCGCTGAAGCGCGATTTCGGCGAGGTCGAGAACCTGCAGGTGCTCGCCAAAGGCCCGGGCGATTTCGTCTCCAAGGCCGACCATAAGGCCGAGGAAATCCTGCGCGAAGCCCTGGAGAAGGCCCGCCCCGGCTACGGCTTCGTGATGGAGGAAAGCGGCGTCGTCCACGGCACCGACGAGAGCAACCGCTGGCATATCGACCCGCTCGACGGCACCCACAACTTCCTGCGCGGCATCCCGCACTGGAACATCTCTGTCGCGCTGGAGCGCGACAACCAGTTCATCGCCGGCGTGATTTACGACGCCGCCAAGGACGAGATGTTTATGGCCGAGAAGGGCAAGGGCGCCTTCGTCAACAACCGCCGCCTGCGCGTCTCCGGACGCAACGAGCCGGCCGACATGCTGATCGGCACCGGCATCCCGCATATCGGCAAGGGCGGCCACGGCCAGTTCCTGCTCGAGCTTGCGGCGGTGATGCCGCGCTTCGCCAATGTCCGCCGCATGGGCTCGGCCGCACTCGACATCGCCTATGTCGCGGCCGGCCGCATGGACGCCTATTGGGAACGCGGCCTCAACACCTGGGATTTCGCGGCGGGCGCCGTGCTGATCCGCGAGGCCGGCGGCACCTTCGGCACGCTCGACGGCAAGCCGGTCACCAGTGCCAAGGACATCATCTGCGGCAACGAGGCCGGCGAGCGCGCGCTGAGCGCCGCGCTGAAGACCGCGGCGGCGTGAACCGAAGCGCCACTAAACTGTTGCTCTTTCGTGCTTGATCCCGGCGGCGTGGGAGGCGACAGTCCTCCCCGCACTCCGAGGCGAACGGAAGACGACGCATGGCGATTGAGGATTTCGCGGCCGAACCGGCAACGGCCGCTCCGGAGCGGCCGCAGGTCCGCTTCTCCAGGCCGCTTCGTTTCGTCGTCCGCGCGGTTCTCTTCCTCGCCCTGATCGGCTTCCTCGGCTTCATCCTGCAGGATGGGCTGCGCCAGGCCTTCATGACCAACCCCGGTCTGAACGGCCTGATCGTCGGCGCCCTCCTCGTCGGCTGCCTGATCGCGCTGCGCGAGCTCTGGCGCCTGCATAGCGAGGCGCGCGCCGCGACGTCCCTCGCGGCGAGCCCGGCGTCGGCGGAGGTCCGCCGCGGCCAGGTCATCGCCCCGCTCGGCTCCGTCCTGCCGGCGCTGGAGCGCGGCACGCTCGCCCCGGCGCAGGCCGCCTCGACCCTCGAATCGGTCGCGGTCCGGCTCGACGACGGGCGCGAGGTGCTGCGCTATCTCAGCGGCCTGCTCGTCTTCCTCGGCCTGCTCGGCACCTTCTGGGGCCTGCTCGACACGGTCGGCTCGGTCGGCGGCGTCATCAAGTCGCTGCGTACCGGCGCCGAGGCCGGCGTGCTCTTCGACGAGCTCAAGGTCGGCCTCTCCGCCCCGCTGGCGGGCATGGGCCTGTCCTTCTCGTCCTCGCTCTTCGGCATCGCCGGCTCGTTGATTCTCGGCTTCCTCGATCTTCAGGTCGGGCAGGCGCAGCGCCGCTTCCGTAACGAGATGGAAAGCTGGCTCGGCAGCCGCACCGGCACGCCCGAGGCACCTGCCGCGCTGCTGGCGACCGGCAATCCCCTCGCCGACCGTTTCGAGCAGCTCAGCGCCGCGATGGCCGACGGCGCTTCCAACAACCGCGCCGCGACTCAGGCGCTGTCCAATCTGGCAGAAGGCATTCAGGGCCTCGTCCAGCACATGCGGGCCGAGCAGCAGATGATCCGCGACTGGGTCGAGGCGCAGGCCGCTCGCGAAAAGGATTTGAAGCGCCTGATCGACCGCCTCACCGCCGACCAGATCACCGAGCCATGATGCCCTCTGGCAAATCAGGGATGTGACGGATGGCCCTCTCCCGCGCCCATCGCCGCGAGGAAGTCAATTTCTGGCCCGGCTTCGTCGACGCGCTCTCGACGATGCTGATCGGCATCGTCTTCCTGCTGACCGTCTTCGTGCTCGGCCAGTTCTTCCTCTCGCAGGAGCTGACCGGCAAGGACACCGCGCTGGAGCGCCTGAACCGGCAGATTTCCGAACTCACCGACCTGCTCGCCCTGGAGCGCTCCTCCAACCGGCAGGCGCAGGAAAGCCTGCAGCTCATGCAGTCGACCCTAGCCCAGACGCAAGGAGAGCGCACCCGCCTGCAAGGCATGATCGACACGCAAGCCGGCAGCAATACCGACGCCCGGCTCGCCGAATCGCAGAAGGCGCTCGACGCCGAGAAGCAGCTTTCCGCCCGCGCCCAGGCGACGGTCGATCTGGTCAACCAGCAGATCCAGGCCATGCGCCGCCAGCTCGCTGCGCTGGAAGAGGCGCTCGCCGCCTCCGAGGCCAAGGACAAGGACTCGCAGGCCCGCATCTCCGAGCTCGGCTCGCGGCTCAACGTCGCGCTGGCCCAGCGCGTGCAGGAACTCGCCCGCTATCGCTCGGACTTCTTCGGGCGCCTGCGGCAGGTGCTCGGCACGCGGCCCGATATTCGCGTCGTCGGCGACCGCTTCGTCTTCCAGTCCGAGGTGTTCTTCGATGCCGGCCAGGCGGTATTGAAGCCCGAGGGCAAGGGTGAGCTCGACAAGCTCGCCACCATCCTGCTCGATCTCGGCAACGAGATGCCGCCCGACCTGCCCTGGATCCTGCGCGTCGACGGCCATACCGACAACCGGCCGATCAAGTCGGCCCAGTTCCCCTCGAACTGGTACCTCTCCTCGGCCCGCGCCATCGCCGTGGTCGAGTACCTGATCTCGCGCGGCCTGCCGACCGACCGCGTCGCGGCCACCGGCTTCGGCGAATACCAGCCGCTCGACGTCGCCAATACCGACGAGGCCCACCGCCGCAACCGCCGCATCGAGTTCAAGATCACGGAGCGCTGAGGCGCGGCGCCGCAGCGCCTATTCTTCGGCGCCGCGCTCTCCTGTGAGCGCGATGACCTGCCGCAGGGTCGCGCGCAATTCGGCTGCCGGCTGCGTACCGAAAGACGTTTCGAACTCCTTCTGGGCCTGACGCCATCTGACGGCCGCCGCCGCGAGCTTGGCCTCGCCGGCCGGCGTCAGGCGAAGGCTGCGGGTGCGGCCGTCGGGGCCCGGCGCGATCTCCAGCAATCCATCCCGCTCGAGCGGCCGCAAGGCCCGCCCCAGCGTCGTCCGGTCCATCACCATCGTCCTGGCGAGCGCACCGATCGCGATCGCGCCACCTCGCCCCAAGGTCGACAGGATCGAGTATTGCGAGGCGCGCAAGCCCTCCGCAGCCAGATGGCTTTCGTAGATCTGGCTGACATGGCGCGAGGCCTGGCGCAGCGCCAGGCAGTTGCAGGGTGTCGGAGGGCTTTCCGGCATTAGCGCTTTTTGCATGGCATCCATTCCGGTCATGGGCCGCAGCATCGCGAACGGCGCTTGGAATTAAGTGCATATGCGCGTATCGATCGAGAAGACAAGTGCATATGCATGCTTTCGGGAGATGGCCATGGACGCGCGTACCAGACTCCTGCTGGAAGCTCCGGTCGGGCCGACGATCGTCCGCCTCGCCCTGCCCAATGTCGCGGTCATGGTGGTGCAGGCCTCGATCGGCCTGATCGAGACCTATTTTGTCGCCAAGCTCGGCATCGATGCGCTGACCGGCATGGCCCTGGTGTTCCCGCTCCTGATGCTCCTGCAGATGGTCGCCGCCGGCGCGATGGGCGGCGGCATCCTCTCCGCAATCGCGCGAGCGCTGGGCTCCGGCCGCCGCGAGGAGGCCAACGGCTTGGTCTGGCACGCCGTCGCCATCACGATCCTGCTCGGCGCTGCCGTGACCGTGGCAGCCCTTCTCTTCGCCCCTCGCCTGTTTACCGCAATGGGCGGGCGCGACGGCTCCCTGGCTGCCGCGGTGATCTACGCGAACCTGGTCTTCGCCGGCGCGATCCCGATCTGGCTTTTCAATTCGCTCGCCGCCGTCATCCGCGGCACCGGCAACATGGCGTTTCCGGCGACGGTGATCATCGTCGGCGCCTTTGTGCTGATCCCGCTGTCACCGATGCTGATCTTCGGCTATGGCCCGCTGCCCCATCTCGGCGTCGCCGGCGGCGCGGTGGCGATCCTGCTCTATTACAGCGTGGGAACGGTGGTCTTCGCCGCCTATATCTGGTCCGGCCGCGGCGTGCTCAAGCCGTCGCCGCTGCCGCCGCGCCTGTCGTGGCCGCCACTGCGGGATATCCTGCGCGTCGGCGCCCTGTCCTCGCTGGTCAGCGTCTCGACCAACCTGACCGTCGCCATGGCGACCGGCCTCGCCGGCTTGGTCGGTCCGGCGGCAGCGGCCGGCTATGGCACCGGCGCGCGCCTGGAATATCTCCTCGTGCCGCTGGTCTTCGGCCTTGGTGCGCCCACGGCGGCGATGGTCGGCACCTGCATCGGCGCCGGCAAACGTGAGCGCGCCCTGAAGGTTGCCTGGACAGGCGCCATCATCGCCGGCCTGATTACCGAGGCGATCGGCATCGCGGCTGCCCTGATGCCGGAAGCCTGGCTTTCGCTCTTCGGCGACGATCCGCAGATGATTGCGGTCGGTTCGGACTATCTGCGCATCGTCGGCCCGACCTATGGCTTCTTCGGCTTCGGTCTGACGCTTTATTTCGCCTCGCAAGGCGCGGGCCGCGTCGGCTGGCCGGTTGTGGCCGCGGCGCTGCGGGTCGCGATCGCGGCCGGCGGCGGCTGGTTCGCGGTGATCGTCCTCGGCCACGGCAGCGGGCTCTTCGTCGCGCTGGCGGCCGCACTGGTGATCTATGGCATCGCCAACGGCGTCATCGTCGCCAGCGGCTCATGGTTCCGGGTTCCGCGCTCGCGCCCGCGCCTCGCAGCAAGCCAGACGACCTAGGCCGCCTCCAGCCCGAACTGCAGCGCCGCCAGCCGGGCATAGAGCCCGCCCCGCGCCTTGAGCTCGGCATGGCTGCCCTCCTCGACGACGCGCCCGTCTTCCATGACCAAGATGCGGTCGGCCGAGAGGATGGTCGCCAGCCGATGCGCCACCACCAGCGTGGTCCGGCCCTGCATCAGGCGGTCGAGCGCATCCTGCACCGCCCGCTCGCTTTCGGAATCGAGTGCCGAGGTCGCCTCGTCCAGCAGCAGGATCGGCGCGTCCTTCAGGATCGCCCGCGCGATGGCGAGGCGCTGGCGCTGCCCGCCCGACAACGTCACGCCGCGCTCGCCGACGACCGTCTCGTAGCCGTCAGGCAGGGCGCGGATGAACTCGTCCGCCGCTGCGAGCCGGGCCGCGGCCTCGACCTCCTCCTGCGTGGCGCCGGGGCGGCCATAGGCGATGTTGTCGCGCACCGAGACACCGAACACCGTCGGCTCCTGCGGCACCAGCGCAAAACGTTCGCGCCAGACCTCCGGGTCGGCCTCCGGCCCGGCGACGCCGTCGACGACGACGCGCCCGTCCTGCGGATCGTAGAAGCGCAAGGCCAGTTGCAGCACCGTGCTCTTGCCGGCGCCGGACGGGCCGACCAGCGCGATCCGCTCGCCCGGCCGGACGGAGAAGCTGAGATCGGACAGCGCCGGACCGACGCGACCGGGATAGCTGAACGAGACGTTCTCGAAGGCGAACTCGCCGAGCGAAGGCGCCGGCATGGGCTTCGGATGCGGCGGCGCGGCGATGGCCGGCTTCAGTGCCAGGATCTCGCCAAGCCGGCTGGAAGCCCCGGCAGCGGCGCTGATATCGCCATAGACCTCCGAGAGCTGGCCGAGCGAGCTTGCAGCCAGAACCGCATAGAGGATGAACTGCGACAGCCGCCCGCCGGTCATCCGCCCGTCGAACACCTCGGTCGCCCCGGTCCAGAGCACCCAGACCACGCTGGCCGAAACCAGGAAGATCGCGACGCCCGAAAGCAGCGCGCGCGAGGCCGTCGCCTCCCGCGAGGCGGAATAGGCCTCGTCCGAAGCGCCCTCGAAACGCGCTGCGGTCTGGCCAGCCGCCCCGAAGGACTGCATCGTGCGGATGGCGCCGACGGCCTCGGCCGCGAAGGCCGACGCATCGGCCAGCCGGTCCTGCGCCGCCCGCGCGCGCCGCCTGACCGAGCGGCCGGACAGGACCAGCGGGATCACGATCAGCGGGATGACGCCGATGACGATCGCGGAAAGCCGCGGGCTCGTCGCCACCATCAGCCCGAGCGCCCCCAGCGCCATGATGGCGTTGCGCAGCGCGATCGAGGCGGTCGAGGCGAAGGTAGACTTGATCTGCGTGGTGTCCGCCGTCAGCCGCGACACGAGGTCGCCCGCCCGGCTCGAATCGAAGAAGGCCGGCTCCAGCCGGGTGAGATGGCGGAAGACGTCGGCGCGCAGCGACGCGACGATGCGCTCGCCGACCGTCATCACCAGATAGAAGCGCGCCGAGCTCGCCAGCGCCAGCACCGCGACGACGCCGATCAGCAGGATGAAATAGCTGTTGGCGAGCTGCCGCTCGCCCCCTGTGAAGCCGACATCGATGACGCGGCGGACCGCCAATGGCAGCACCAGCGTCGCCAGCGAGGCGACCACCAATGCGACGAGCGCCAGCGCGATCCGCCGCTTCTGCGCCCGTGCATAGGGCCAGAAGGTCGCGAGCGAGCGGAAATCGGGCCGGGCCTTCGTCTCGTTCTTGTCAGCTTCGGCCACGCACCGGAACTCCTGCTTCTCGCGCACGCGTCGCGCGCGCTCTTTCAACTAATATCAAATCTGCCCCGGTGAAGCCGATCGGGACGGGCTTGGCAAACGACGCAACGCCGCAGGGGAGCCCTCCGGGAGTGCGTCGCGCTTGCGCTGAAGCGCCGGCTACGATATGTGCACGCAAATTCACGACAGGCTCATCCGAATTCTTTCGACGGGCCGGGCAGGCTCGCCTGCTTGTCGATGCGCCCGTTTTTGTAAGCTTCCGAGGATTTCGTCATGGCCAAGGCTGGCATCCACCCCGATTATCACACCATCAAGGTCGTCATGACCGATGGCACCGAATATGCCACCCGCTCGACTTACGGCAAGGAAGGCGACACGCTGAACCTTGACATCGACCCCAAGACCCACCCGGCCTGGACCGGCGGCACCCAGCACATGCTGGACCGCGGCGGCCGCGTCTCGCGCTTCAACTCGCGCTTCAGCGGCATCGGCGCCATCGGCAAGAAGTGATGCTGCGGCGCTCCGGCGCCGCCGTCATTGATCTCGAACAAAAAACCCGGCCTCGCGGCCGGGTTTTTTTGTTTTCGTTTCTCGCTCCGTCATGCTCGGGCTTGCCCCGAGC
>NZ_JAELTI010000096.1 GCF_016428755.1 Allobosea sp. ASV33 | reverse complement strand
GGTCGAGATTGGCGCGGCCCTTCTCCGCCAGGCCGAACGCATCGCCTTCAACCTCCATGATCCGGCGCATGACGTCTTCAAGGCTGGGGCGATTGCGCGGGTCGAAATAGAGCGCGGCCTCGCCGCAAGCCTCGCGGACGGCGGGAATGTCCGCCGCCAGAACCGGGCAGCCCTGCGTCATCGCCTCCAACGGCGGAATGCCGAAACCCTCATAGAGACTGGGGAACACGAAGGCGCGTGCATGGCGTTCGAGCGCGACGATCTCTGCATCGCTCAGGCGCCCGGTGAAGACGAGATTCTCGGCGCTTGCAGGCGCGTCCGCCTTGAATACGCCGCTGCGGTCGAGCGCGCCGGCTATGACCAGCTTCCAGCCGCGATCGCCGAGCGCATCGAAGGCCCGGATGGCGAAATCGACGTTCTTGTTGGGCTTCAGGGTGCCCAGCATGAAGAAGAAATTCCGGCCTTCCAGCCCCAGGCGCCGCAGCACGGCTTCGTCGGGAGCCAATCCGGAAAAATGGTCGGTGGCATTGTAGACGACCGGGATCTTCTCCGGCGCCACGCCGAAGATCGCGCTCAGCTCGCCGCGCGAGAAGTTGGAGACGGTCGCGATGCGCGCCGTGCGCGTCAGCCCGAAGCCGAGCAGCTTGTGCGTGGCGCGATAGGAGGCGCTGAACGCTTCCGGGTGACGGAAGATCGTGACGTCGTGGATCACGACGAGCTGCCGGCGATGGAGCAACGGCCCGCTGCCGCCGAAGCCGACGAGAATGTCTCCCGCAGCCCGGCGCGCGAGCGAGGTCTGCTCCCAGAGATGGCCGGAGAACGGCCCGAAGCGCTCGACGGCGATATGCTGGAATTCGTGCGTTTCCGGAACGTCCCGCGGCGCGAGAAGGCGCCAGCGGGCCCCTTTGAACGCCTCGGGAACCGCGCCCATTCCGATCCGCCGGTCGAGTGCTTTCGTCATCTCGAGGGCGAAGCGCTGCACGCCGGTCAGCGGCTGGCCGAGAAAACGGCCGTTGATCGAGATCGACTGCAAATCTTGGGCACCGCCGTCCGGAAATCGTCCGCCAAACCTGCCGGATCCCGGGTGAAGGGGAGGTTACCCCCGTATCGAAATCGCCGGGGCAAGCCGGAAAGGCATGTCAAGCGGTTGTATTTTAGGAATTTAAGCCTATAATGATCTCTGTTCGTTCTAGCTTGCCTTAGGCGATAGGACGGGCGGAAATCAGCGCTGCTAGGAGTTTTCAATGCCCGGCTATCGAATTTTCGACGATCTTGTAATCGCGGACCCGGCCACGCCGGCCCCCTCCGGCTTCACGGCTGGATCGATCGGAGCTGCCATCGAAGCAGCGCGCAACGCCGCCAAGCCACTTCAGCTTCGCCCCGGCACCTATGACATGTCCAATATCGACATCCTGACGACGAGCGGCTCCGGGCGCAGAATCGAAATCTTCTGCGCGGCCGGCGAGGCGGTCCTGAGGCTGACAGGTGGCAATTACGGCCTGCGCGTCTTCGGACAGGCCGGCATGACGTTTCGAAATATTGCCTTTGACGGCCAGAACCTCGGCCTGCCCCCCTATTCTGCTCCGAACGTGATCACGACGGCGGCAGGAATGGTCATCGTCGATAACGCGCAGGACACGGTATTTTCGCGCTGCTCGTTCCGCAACACGGTCAAGACCGGAAGCGAGCCCGCCGGATCCTACAAGGCTGCTCTTCTGTGCGTGAACGACGCAAGGCCGCGCGTGAGCAACTGTGGCTTCGACAATATCGACGTCGCCGTCTGGGCGTTCAGCTCGGAGACCCTGGTCGAAGGCTGCCGCGTGGTGGGGGCGAAGAACAACGGCGTCGCGATCTACGGAACGCTTGGGAGCGGCGGAAACCTGTCGGTCGTCCGCAACAACTTCTTCAACTACGTGGGCAGCGACGCTGGTACCGGCGCCAACGGCAACGCCGTATCGGCTTATTTGGCCAATGATGTTTCGTTCGTCGGCAATACGATCTTTAACTGCGCGTTCTCGGCGGTCCGCGTCAATGGCGGCTCGCGGGTCCTCATCAAGGACAATTCCTGCTGGAACATCCGTGAAGCCTGCCTGTACTATGAAGCTCCGGGCGCAGGGCAGAACGGAACCGGCGCGACCATTGCCAACAATCGGGTCGATACGGCCGGCGATGGCATCAATGTCGGCAATTCCGGCTATTTCAACGATGGCGTGGCCCGCCGCTCGATCGTGACCGGCAACCAGATCAGCAATCTCACCGTCACGGCAATTCCGGGTTCGGGCGGGGTCGGAAACTACAACACCACTGCCATCGGCATTACGGTGGAGCAGGATTCCGTCGTGAGCAGCAACATCGTCGAAGGTGCGGCCGGCGGTCTCAAGTTGGGCGTGGCCCAGGGTGCGCGGGATCTCGTCTGTGACGGGAACCTGATCCGCGACTGCGGTGTCGGCATCGCCTTCTCGTCGAGTGCCCAGGCCGGGAAGATGGTGCTGAGCAACAACATCATTTCAGGTGCCGGCGCCAATGCGATCGTATCGGCGTCGACAGTCGGGCTGGTTCCGCCGCTGACAACCTACAACGCCAATCTCGCGTCCCAGACGGCCGGAAGCTCCGGGCAGATCCTCATTGTCGATAACCGCGCCTCCTGAGGGGCAGACGGGCGTCGCATAAAAAAAGCCGGGGCGTTGCCGCCCCGGCCCGATGTTTCCGAGAATGTCGGCCGCGGCCTGCAATCCTTAGTACGAGTAGTACATCGCGAACTCGACCGGGTGCGGCGTCATCTCGAAGCGCGCCACATCCTGCATCTTGAGCTCGATATAGCTCTCGATGAAGTCGTCGTTGAAGACGCCGCCGGCCTTGAGATAGGCGTTGTCCTTCTTCAGCGACTCCAGCGCCTCGCGCAGCGAGCCGCAGACGGTCGGGATCTTCTTAAGCTCGCGCGGCGGCAGGTCGTAGAGGTCCTTGTCCATGGCCGGGCCGGGATCGATCTTGTTCACGATGCCGTCGAGGCCGGCCATCAGCATGGCCGCGAAGGCGAGATAGGGGTTCGCCATCGGATCGGGGAAGCGGACCTCGACGCGCTTGGCCTTCGGCGAGGTCGTCCACGGAATACGGCAGGAGGCCGAGCGGTTGCGCGCCGAATAGGCGAGCAGGACCGGGGCCTCATAGCCCGGGACGAGGCGCTTGTAGGAGTTGGTCGAGGGGTTGGTGAAGGCGTTCAGCGACTTGGCGTGCTTGATGATGCCGCCGATGTACCAGAGGCATTCCTGCGACAGGTCGGCATACTTGTTGCCGGCGAAGACCGGCTTGCCGTTCTTCCAGATCGACTGGTGAACGTGCATGCCCGAGCCGTTGTCGCCATAGATCGGCTTCGGCATGAAGGTCGCGGTCTTGCCGTAGCTCTGGGCCACGTTGTGGATCGCGTACTTGTAGATCTGCATCAGGTCGGCGGTGTGCACGAGCGTGTCGAACTTCATGCCGAGCTCGTGCTGGGCCGAGGCGACCTCGTGGTGGTGCTTCTCCACGACCACGCCCATGGACTGCATCGCGGCCAGCATCTCGCCACGCATGTCCTGCGCCGAATCCTGCGGCGGAACCGGGAAGTAGCCGCCCTTGGTGGCGACGCGGTGGCCGAGATTGCCGCCCTCGTAGTCCGCATAACCGTTGATCGGCAGCTCGACGTTATCGAGCTTGAAGCCGGTGTGATACGGGTCGGCAGCGATCTTGACGTCGTCGAAGACGAAGAACTCGGCCTCAGGGCCGACATAGACGGTGTCGCCGATACCGGTCGACTTCAGATAGGCCTCGGCCTTCTTGGCGATGCCGCGCGGGTCGCGGCCATAGGGCTCGCCGGTGCCGGGCTCGAGCACGTCGCAGTTGATGACCATGGTCGCGGCCGAGAAGAACGGGTCCATCGTCGCGGTCGTCGGATCCGGCATCAGCAGCATGTCGGACTCGTTGATGGCCTTCCAGCCGGCGATCGAGGAGCCGTCGAACATCGTGCCCTCGGCGAAGATGTCCTCGTCGATCATGCCGACGTCGAAGGTCACGTGCTGCCACTTGCCGCGCGGGTCGGTGAAGCGGAAGTCGACATACTTGACGTCGTTGTCCTTGATCGCCTTCAGGACATCCTTGGCGCTTTTCATTTCAGCATTCCTCTTGCCAGCAGTTATTCACATTCACGCTGCCGCGACCGGCTCCAATCCGGCCAGCGGCTCGTTATTCCATGAGCGGGGAGACGACCTCAGATCGCGTCCGCGCCGGTCTCGCCGGTGCGGATGCGGATCACCCCCTCGATGCTCGATACAAAAATCTTGCCATCTCCGATGCGACCGGTCTGGGCGGCCTTCATGATCGCCTCGATGGCGCGATCCAGCATGTCGTCGGCGAGAATGATCTCGATCTTCACCTTCGGCAGGAAGTCGACGACGTATTCGGCGCCGCGATAGAGCTCGGTATGGCCCTTCTGGCGACCGAAGCCCTTGGCTTCCAGGACGGTGATGCCTTGCAGTCCGACCTCCTGGAGCGCCTCCTTCACCTCGTCCAGCTTGAAGGGCTTGATGATCGCTTCGATCTTCTTCATGCGCCGACCGGCCTCCATTGCATCTCGGGCTCCGGCTCGTGCCGGATCGTGGTTGGCAGCGCGCTGCGGCGCGGGAAAGAAGCCCGCGTCTTCACGCGAATGCAGCCTTGCTTCTGCTCATAGCATTGGCGCCGACGCCCCGCCATGCGGCAACGCCCGCCGGAGCGCTCGGTGAAAAGGCAATAAACAGCACAAAAATTGAGCATCTGCGTAACTGTTGATCACAAGCGTCATTCCGCCGCAACTTGCGGGCCGTCCGACGCCGCCCGAAGATGCGGCATGGACGATCATGGCACCGAGACAAAGGGCAGGGCGGAGCTCGCCCTGTTGACCACGCAGCAGATGGCGGCGGCCGATCGGATCGCGATTGCGGCAGGCATCCCCGGCATCGACCTGATGGAACGCGCCGGCCGCGCGGTGGCGAAAGCCGCCTTTCGGCGCGCCGGGTCAGGAGGCGCCGTCACGCTGCTCTGCGGGCCGGGCAACAATGGCGGCGACGGTCTCATTGCGGCGCGCCTCCTGCGGGAAAGAGGGCTGCCGGTTCGCGTGGTTTTTCCGGGCGCTGCAGACGACTTATCGGGCGATGCAGCGATCGCGCTGGAACGCTGGGGCGGGGCGGTCGAGCCTCTGAGTGCGCTCAGCGATGCGCGAGGCGCTGTCTTCGTGGACGCCCTGTTCGGCGCCGGGCTGACGCGCCCGCTCGCCGGGGCCTTCGCCGAAGCGGCGGAGTTTCTCAACAGGGCAAGCCGCCCCGTCATTGCTGTCGACATGCCGAGCGGGGTGTCGGGCGATACCGGCCGCGCCGAGGGGATCGCCGTCAGGGCCAGCGAAACCGTCACCTTCTTCCGGCTGAAGCCGGGGCATCTGCTGCTGCCGGGACGATCGCTTTGCGGCCCGGTGACGATTGCGGATATCGGCATCCCCGCGGAACTGGCGCTCGAAGCGATCGCGCCGGCGGCGTTCCGCAATGATCTGGCGCTCTGGCGAGAGGCCTGGCCTGTCCATGCGGCCGATACGCACAAGTTCCGGCGCGGTGCGGTCGCGGTGTTGGCGGGCGGCGTCGCGGGGGTCGGGGCTCCGCGATTGAGCGCCCGTGCGGCGCTGCGCATTGGCGCGGGGCTCGCGACCCTTCTCTGCGAGCCGGAGGCCTTGCCAATCCACGCGGCGCGCGGGCCGGATGCGCTGATGCAGCGCGCCGTCCCGGATCGCGAAGCGGCGGAGGCCTTCCTGTGGGATCGCCGGGTTTCGGCCGTCCTGGCCGGCCCGGCCCTGGGGCTCGACCGGCGCGCCAAGGATTTGGTGCGGACAGCCATAGCAAGCGACCGGGCTGCGGCGCTCGATGCCGATGCGCTGACCGCGCTCGCGGCGTTTCCCGACGGGGGAGCGCGGCTTCTCCATAGCCGGGCCGGAGAGACCGTGCTGACGCCCCATGAGGGCGAATTCCAGCGGCTGTTCGGCCAGGAGGCGGATATCGTCGCCGAGCCGTCGAAGCTCGAGCGGGCCCGAAAGGCCGCTGCGCTTTGCGGCGCGATCGTCGTCTACAAGGGTGCCGATACGGTCATCGCCGCGCCGGACGGACGCGCCGCCATCAACACCACGGGATCGGCCGCGCTGGCGACAGCAGGCTCAGGGGACGTGCTGGCCGGGTTGGTCGCCGGGCTCCTGGCCCAGGGGATGCCGGCCTTCGAGGCAAGCTGCGCAGCCGTCTGGCTCCATGGCCTCGCCGGCGAAAGGCTAGGAATGGGACTGATCGCCGATGACCTGCCGGAAGCTATCCCGCCGCTGCTGCGGGAGATTCTCCCCGCGATCTGACGCAACAGGCGCAAAAAAAGGCCCGCCCCGATCGGGGCGGGCCTGCTTTGCCGAAGACGATGTCAGGTGCCGGAATAGGTCACGCTCGGCGCGGCCTTGAGCTGGTCCTTGGTCATCGTGATCTTGCCGTGATCGGGATACATGGCCGGCGCCTTCGGGGCTGCCGCGGCCGGCGGAGAGGCCATGGTGCCGGCGCCGCCGGCGCTACCGGACGGCGCGGGCGCAGGCGCCGCAGCAGCCATCGGCTGGTCGCTCCAGTTCACCTGATCGAAGGGAACCGCGACATCCTTCGAGCCGATGCCGAGGAAGCCGCCGACGCCGA
The DNA here is from genome assembly GCF_016428755.1 of Allobosea sp. ASV33. Classification (GTDB taxonomy): domain Bacteria; phylum Pseudomonadota; class Alphaproteobacteria; order Rhizobiales; family Beijerinckiaceae; genus Allobosea. The sequence continues at coordinate 13,562 of NZ_JAELTI010000096.1, read as the reverse complement.
TCGTGACCATCTCGACCTTGCCGGTCTTGTCGACGATCACCTCGGTGATGTCGCCGACCTTCTTGTCGTCGGGGCCGTAGATGTCGACGCCGATCAGCTTGCTGGTGCGCCACTTGCCCTGACCGGCCAGATTGGTGTGAGCCTCGGGAGCGGCGCTCGACTGCGTGGCGGTCGGCGCGACGGGGGCCGAGGAGGGCGGCGTCGGCGCGGTGGTCTGGGCCATGGCGGCCGTGGCGAGCATCGTGACACCAACGGTAGACAGCATGAAGTGATGACGCTTGATCATATCTTCCTCCAGAATGTTTTCCGCAGCTAAGCGGGTTGCATGGACAACAACCGAGAGGCGATTTTGTTCGAATGGGAAGCCGCTTATTTTCTCATGTGGGTCGAATTCATACGAACAGGAGACCTAAAAAGGAACCCCGCGCAACCTCGCCGGCATCATGACTTGCTATGGCCGGGTGTTTGCTTGCCGGTTGAAGCTATGCTCCAATGCCGCAGATGTGGAACGTCGCGGTTACGGCGCTGTTCCATCCTCGTTTCCGTGAGGTGTTGCGATGCCGGCCGTTCCTGTCACGCTTTCGGTGGACGAGCGCGTTCTGACCGTCCTCGACCGGCATATCGAGCTTCACCGGCAGGGACGCTCGCGTGCCGACGTGATCGCCGAAATTCTCGCCGTCTGGGCGGCCAATCCGGAGCGGCTCGCAGCCCCGCCGGACGAAGGATTGCGGCCCGAAGAGCTCAATGCGAGCAACGATTCCTGACGTCTGAAGCGCGGCCGCGTCAGTCGTCGGCTTCGTCGCGCCTCAACTCGAAGGCCAGCATGGCTTCGGCGAGCGCATGCAGTTCGCGCTCCTTGTCCGCGGAATCGGGCATCGCGCTCAGCTCCTCGGTCCGCTGCTGCGCGCGGTCGTAGTCTTCCTCGGTATGGATCACGATGGGCAGCTTCACGGTCTTCCTCCTGCGCGGCGGAGCGGAACCTGGAACGGCTTCCGACGCCGATCGGAACGTCTCATCGGGGCGGCGGGTTCCGCCTGTCGTGCCGTAGCGCCGCAACTTAAGCCTTCGGCAAGGGCGAGGCGGCATCATGCGTGCTCCCCAGCCGAATGCAAGGTGCCGAGAGGGCAGGCGATGCGTGGTTTTCTGATTCCGGCCTGCCTGGCGGCGGGGATGATCGCCGCTGCCGGCGAGCCGGCATCCGCCTTCTGGCAGCGTTCGCAAGTCTCGGCCTGTTCGGATGCCACCACCGACGCGGAACGTCAGCGCCTGCGCTGCTGGGAGCTCAATGCCTATGCCGATCCGGGCTGGCCGGCGCTCGGTGCGGGAGGCGGGGCCTATCTGCTGCCGGCGCCGTCGAGCCGGCCGGGGCGCGGACACAGGGGCGGTGTGACCCGGCGGCTTGGCTGATCGATCCGGCCGATGGCGTGCCCGTCCTTCGTGAGCCTCGCCCGCCGCGCGATCCAGCGCGTAGCTCGAACGCAGAAATCAACCCGCCGTGCGTCAAGCGGCGGGCCGATCTTTTATGGGCGGCGATGAAGCGCTCGTGTCACTCGGCGTAGGACTGGGTCGCCCAGGCTGCTTTGAGCTTCGGCCCGACATGGGCGCCGAGCGGCCCGAACCATTTCATGTACAGGGCCTCGGCCTCGCCCGACTTGAACATCTTGCCCATCGTGTGATTGACGATCCAGAGGATGGTCGGGTTCAGCTTGGGCACCATGAAGCCTTGCGGCGCATAGCCGTATTCGTCGCCGACGATCTCGAGCGTGTCGGGCTTCTTCGACTGCTTGATCAGCCCGTAGAAGGCGCCGTTATCGCTGAAATAGGCGTCGGCGCGCCGGGTCTCCACCGCGATCAGGGCGGCCGCATGGTCGTCGACATTGAGGACGCGCAGGTTGAGCTTGCGCTCGGCCATCAGCTTCTTGAGGTCCGGCTCGCTGGTCCCGCCGGTCGCCACGGCGACGATCTTGCCGTTGAGATCGTCGTAGTTCTTGATCCCCGAGCTCTTGAGGATCAGGAGCTGGCTCGCCGAGACGTGGCTGACCGACGAGAAATCGACCTGCCGGTTACGGCCGAAGGTGTTCACCGTTCCCTCGCATTCGAGATCGACCGTCCCGTTGGCGACGAGGGCCTGCCGGTTCTGGATCGTCATCGGCACGTATTTGATCTTGATCTCGGGCAGATTCAGCTCGGTCTTGATCTCGTCGATGATGCGCCTGCAGAACTCGACCGCGTAGCCCGTCGGGTTCTTGTTGTCGTCGAGATAGCTGAACGGGAACAGCGCCTCGCGGACGCCCATGGTGATGGTCTGGGTCTCCTTCAGCTTCTTGACGATGCCGTCGACCTCCTGGGCTCCGGCGGCCGAGCTCGCCAGGTTCAGCGCCAGAATGGCGCCTGCGGCTGCAGCAAGATGGAATTTCATCGATCTCTCCCTTTTTGCGATGGCTCGCCGATATCCGCCTTCGATCGAAAGGCGGTGTCTAGAATCCGTCCCTGGCCCGCGCCGCCAGTTCCTCGCGCGTCATCGCGTCGAAGCCCAGCGCCGGCAGCAGATCATTCTCGCCGGTGAAGTCGCGCCCATAGGCGGATGACAGCAGGGTCAGACCCGCCTCGTGCAACGTCGCCGGGCGTCCGACGAGCCGGCCGAGCAGCACTGTCGGCAGCAGGCCATAGGGCGCGTCCTCCAGGACGTAGCGGCTTTCCAGCGTTGTCGGTCCGAAGCCGCCCTTGCCGCGGCCGTGCAGCTCGGCATTCATCTCGGCGATGCTGGCGACCGGGAGCTGATAGGAAAAGGCGTAGTGCTCGCGGATCGTCCGGACCGCAACGCCGAAGGCCTCGGCGATGGCCAGCCGCTCGGCATCGAGCGCCTCCATCACGCGCCCGACGGCCGGCGTGACGTTCTCCGCCTGGCCCCAGGTCTCGCCGCGCTCCATCCGCGTCAGGTTGAACAGGGCGATCGCGAGATGGTTCTGCGGGTTGAGATTGCTCAGCGCGATCGCAAGCAGGCCTTCGCGGGGAACGAAACGCTCGCCGAACAAGGTGGTGCAGAGCGCCAGCGCCTCAGGCGACGCGCTCTCCGGCACCGTCGCGAGGTCGATCTTCGAGCGCAGCGAATTCACCGCGACCTCGGTCGGCGAGGCCTTGCGGCCGGTGGTGAGCGTCGTGCCCCAGGCGATGATCGGGACGCTGACCTTCCGGGCGGCGAGCAGCCGCGCGAGGTACAGCGCACCGAAGGAAGCATGCGAGCTGATGATGACCGGCTGTCCCTGCTTGAGGTGCGGGGCGATCGCGTCGAAGGCGAGCTTATGGGCATAGCCCGGCATCGCCAGCATCACGGCATCGGTGCCGAGGACGGCTTCCGCGGCGCTCGCGGCGATGCGCGGGTGGAAGCTGGTTTCGATGGCCCCTGTCGCGCGCAGCGGCTCGCCAGCCGCGAGGGCCGCGATGCTCCGGCCCGATGGCGACCAGAGGATCGGATCATGCCCCATGATCGAGAGCTGGGCTGCCGCGCCGCAGGCCGCGGCTCCCGCTCCCAAGATACCAACGCGCATATCAGATCGCCTTTTTCGTTGAGAATGGTAACCCGCCGCGTTCATGGCAGGCTGCTTTCGAGAAACCGAACTTCGAACCGGCTCGTATCCTAGACGGCATTCCGGCCTCGCGACGATTGCCGATAGAGCAGGACCATCAGACCGCGAGAGAGTGTCGGCAGCGGATTGCTGATGGAATGCGCGACGTCGACGGGATAGCGCACGGTCTCACCCTGCCGGAGCAGATGCCGTGAGGTCCCGCTGGTGATCGCGAACTCGCCGGACAGCGCCGTGAAATGCTCGATGGCTCCCGGCGCATGCGGCGCGCTGTCGAGACAGCCCCCCGGCGCAATCTCGACGTCGTACCATTCGATGGCGCCGGACAGGTTCGGCGGGCTCAGGATCCGCAACTGGCAGGAATTGTCGGCGCTGCGGATCGTCGGCGTATGCTCCGGCGGGAGCACCTCGATGAAGCTGTCAGTCCCTGCCGTCGTCTGCCCCTCGCCGAGCAGAGAGACGAAATCGATGCCCAATCCGCGGGTCAGGCTCCAGAGCACCGCGAAGGTCGGGTTGGCCTCGCTCCGCTCGATCTGCGACAGCATCGATTTCGAGACGCCCGAAAGCGCCGAAAGCTGCTGGAGCGTCAACCCGCGCTCCTTGCGCCGGTCCTGGAGAAGCGGGCCGATCTGAGGGGGATTCAGCTCGCTCATGGATGGCTCAGTGCGTGAGGACCTGGTTGAGGAACTGCTTCGCCCGCTCCGAAGAGGGCGCGGTGAAGAACTGCTCCTTAGGCGTGTCCTCCACGATCTCGCCGCGATCCATGAACAGCACGCGGTTCGCGACGCGCTGGGCAAAGCCCATCTCGTGGGTAACCACGATCATGGTCATGCCCTCAAGGGCGAGCTCCTGCATCACTTCCAGGACCTCGTTGATCATCTCCGGGTCGAGCGCCGAAGTCGGCTCGTCGAACAACATCGCCTGCGGGTTCATCGCCAGTGCGCGGGCAATCGAGACGCGCTGCTGCTGCCCGCCTGAGAGCTGGGCCGGGCGGTTGCCGAGCTTGTCGCCGAGACCGACCCGCATCAGGATCTTTTCGGAGCGCTCGTCGGCTTCCTTCTGCGAGCGCTTGAGCACATGGACCTGCGCCAGGCTGACGTTCTGCAGCGCGGTCATATGCGGGTAGAGCTCAAAGCTCTGGAAGACCATGCCGATGCGTGCGCGCAGGGCCGGCAGATCGGTCTTCGGCGCCGAGACCGAGACACCGTCGACCGTGATCGTGCCGCGCTCGAACGGCACCAGGCCGTTGATGCACTTGATCAGGGTGCTCTTGCCGGAGCCAGACGGCCCACAGACCACCACGACCTCGCCCAGGCTGATCGTGGCCGAGCAGCCGCGCAGGATCTGCTGGGAGCCGTAGAATTTATGCACGTCGTCGAGAACGATCATGACGGACGCCTTCTCCTGTAGAACTCGGCGGCTTTCGTGATGGAGAGGCAGATCACCAGGTAGACGACGGCCACCAGCAAATACATCTCGGTCGCGCGCCCGTCGCGTGCGGCGATGACGCTCGCGGCGGTGAGGAAGTCGTGCAGCGAGACGACATAGACCAGCGAGGTATCCTGGAAGACGATCACGATCTGGTTGAGGATCAGGGGCCCCATGGCGCGCATCGCCTGCGGCATCACGATCAGGCGCAGCACCTGCCAGCGGCGCAGGCCCGTCGCCAGCCCGGCATCGCTCTGGCCCTTGCGGACGCTGCCGATGCCGGCGCGGATGATCTCGCAGTAGAACGCCGCCTCGAACAGGACGAAGGCGATCAGCGCCGAGGTCAGCGAGCCGACCGGCCGGCCGATCGCGAGCGGCATCAGGAAGTAGAACCAGAACAGCACGAGCACTAGCGGCAGCGAGCGCATCACCGTGACGTAGGCCGCCGCGGGTCCGGAAATCAGCCGATGCGTGGAGAGCCGCATCAGCGCGAGCCCGAAGCCGACGATGAGGCCGCCTATGGTCGCGACGAAGACCAGCAGCGCGCTGAGCAGCATGCCCTCGGCGAGGAAGCTGGATGAGCGGGCGATGACGCCCCAGTCGAAATCGCTCATGCGTTGGCCTTCCGCAACGCGGTGCCACCGATCCGGTTGTCGATGAGGCGCATCAGGCCGGTCGCGCTCAGGCCGATGACGAGATAGCCGATCGTCGCGAAGGTGAAGGCCTCGAAGCCCTGGAAGGTGTAGTTCTCGACATGGCGGCTCTGCGCCGTCAGCTCGAGCACGCCGATCGTCAGGCTGAGCGAGGACAATTTGATCGTGATCAGGAATTCCGAGGTCAGCGGCCCGACGATGGCGCGCAGCCCCAGCGGCAAGGCGATCAGCCGGAAGGCCTGGAGCGGGCGCAGGCCCGTCGCGAGAGCGGCCGGCAGGAGAGGGGCGCCGACGGCCTCGATCCCGGCGCGCACCTGTTCGGCGACGCGCGCGCCGGCGAACAGGCCGATGGCAAGCACGGCGGTGACGATCTCCGGATAGGGCAGGTCGCGCTTGAGCCAGAGCCCGATCGAGTCGGGAACCACTTCCGGGAAGACGAAATACCAGAGGAAGAGCTGGACCAGCGGCGGCACGCTGCGGAACACGTCGATATAGATGCCGGCCAACAGCCGCGCCATCCGCGAAGGAGCGCTGCGCGCTATACCGACGACGATGCCGATCGTGAGAGCGACCGCCCAGCTCATGATGCTGATCGCAAGCGTCAGGAGCACGCCGCTCCACAGCCAGCCGATGAAAGGCTCTCGGATCAGGACAGACCAGTCCCAGCGGTAATTCATCCGCCCCCCATCGCAAACGCCATCTCTGCGGATTCGCTATTCCGATATGTCGGAATTGATCAGGTTGTCGGCGAGATTGTCAACCGGCATTTTGCCGTCTAAATCCAAAACTGAAATACGAGCCCGATGGGCTTGATCGCTTCGCCGGCCCTATTTCGGCGCGCCCCCGGTCACAGCCTCCCGATTGCGCACCGCAAGAATCGAGGCTGGCCAAGGCGATCCGATATATCGAACTTAACGATTCAGGCCGGCCTGACGCTGGCCCGCCCCGGACTCAGTTTTGCACCATCCCCGCCATCCGCGGCAGCCAGAGCGCAAGCTCGGGGAAGAAGGTCACGGCGAGCACGATACCCAGCATCGCGACGATAAAGGGCGGCACCTCGCGGAAGATTTCCGAGAGCGGCGTGCCGGTCAGGCCGGCCATCACGAACAGCAGCAGTCCATGCGGCGGCAAGGTCAGCCCCACCATCATGTTCAGCACCACGACGATGCCGAAATGCACGAGATCGATGCCGAGCCCCTGCGCGACGGGCACAATCAGCGGCACGATCACCAAGAGGATCGTGACCTCGTCGAGCACGATGGCGAGGAACAGCATCAGCAGGTCGACGATCAGCAGGAACTGCGTCGGCGTCAGCTTCCAGGAGAGCAGCGTCGCCTGGATCAGATGCGGGACGCCCTCGTTGGCCACGGCATAGTTGAAGACGAAGGCGCCGCTCATGATCAGCGTGATCATCGCCGTCGCCTTCACGGTCTCGCCCATCACGTCGAGAAGCTGCGCCGGCTTCAGCGTGCGGTAGACGACGAAGGCGAGGACGAGTGCATAGCTCGCCGCGATCGCCGCCGCCTCGGTCGGCGTGGTCACGCCCGAATAGATCAGCCCGAGCAGGATGACGGGCAGGGCCAGCGGGGCCAGCGCCCGGCCGAAGATCGCCGGCATGGCAGACCACGGCACGCGGGCCTCGCGCGGGAAGCCGCGGCGGCGCGCGATGATGGCGATCACGCTCATCAGCGCCAGCGCCATCAGGGCCGCCGGCACGAGGCCGCCCAGGAACATCGCGCCGACCGAGGCATTGGCGATGAGCGCATAGAAGATCATCGGGATCGAGGTCGGCATCAGCGGCCCCAGCGTCGCCGAGACCACCGAGGTCGCGGCGGCGAAGCCGCGCGGATAGCGCCCCTCCCGCGTCATCATCCGCGCCACGACGAGGCCGGGGCCGGAGGCGTCGGCGACGGCCGAGCCGCTCATCCCCGAGAAGATCAGGTTGGAGACCACGTTCACTTGCGCGAGGCCACCCGGCAGGTGCCCAACCATCGCCGAGCCGAAGCCGAGCAGCCGCTCGATGACGCCGCTCGCATGCATGACATTGGCGACGAAGATGAACAGCGGCACCGCGATCAGCAGGTAGGAATTGTAGAGCCCGTTCATCGTCTGGTCGACGACGAGCCCGACATCCTGATGCGTCGCGACCATGTACGCGAAGCCGGCGGCCAGCATCGAGAGGCCGAGCGGCGCGCCGAGCACGGCGACGAGCGTGAAGACGCCGAGAAGGATCCAGAGCCCTTCGGACATGAGCTGTCGTCTCCGTCAGAGATAGTGGCGCCAGCGCGGGCCGAGCAGCCGCCACGCCAGCCAGGCGGAGCGCACCACCACCGCGACCAGGAACAGGCCGAAGCAGGAATAGATGATGTCGAGCCTGATGTTCAGCACCGGCGTCCGCTCGCGCCAGAGAAAGGCGATGTAGTCGAGCGAGCCCGGCAGCGCGGCGGCGAAGATGCCGCCGACGATGACGAGCCTGGCCAGCGCCATCACCCGTTTCCCGCGGTCGGGAAGCGGGCGATAAGCGAGATCGAAGGTGATCTGCTCGCGGTCGCGCACGACGAAGGCGTTGGCCCAGAAGATGATCCAGATGAACAGGATCACCGAGACCTCGTCGGCCCAGGTCGCCTCGTCATGCTCCAGATAGCGCGTGACGATCTTGTAGTTGAAGATCAGGAAGACCAGCGCGAAGAGCAGCGCCGGCACCAGGGCCGCGAAGCGGCGCAGCCGCGCGGTCCAGGTTCCCGTATCCTCGGGCTCGGCGGGGGCCGTGTGCATGGCGGCCTCACGCCACGGCGACGCGCTTGAGCCAGGCCATGTCCCAGGCTTTCACCGCGTCGCCGACATAGGCCTTGTCGGCCGCGGCGCGGAAGGGCGCGAGGTCGATCGCATCGACGCTGAGGCCGCGCTGCTTGATCGCGTCGATGATGCTGGCCTCGTCGGCAAGGCGCCCGTCGTCGCCGGCCTTCGCCGCCTTGCGGGCCGCGTTCTGCAGCAGGGTCTGCTGCGCGGTGGACAGCTTCGTCCAGGCAGGCTTGGCGATGGCGAAGAAGACCGGCTGGAGCATATGCGAGGTCAGGACGACCTGCTCGCTGACCTCGTAGAGCTTGGCGGCGTTGAAGATCGAGAGCGGGTTCTCCTGCCCGTCGACGGTGCCGGTCTTGAGTGCGAGATAGAGCTCGGGCATGCCGAGCGGCAGCGGGCTCACGCCCAGGGTGCGGCCGAGCAGCAGCCATTCCGGCCCCGCCGGCATGCGCAGCTTGACCCCGGCGAGGTCGGCCGGCCCCTTGACCGCCCGCTTCGCGCGCAGCGAGACCTGACGCGTGCCGAGATAATGCGTCGCGAGAATCTCGATCCCCATCTTCTCGGCGACGGCCTTGCGGTACTCCTCGCCGAGCGGCCCGTCGAAGACGCGGCGCAGATGGGCATGGTCCTTGAACAGATAGCCGCGGTTGAAGAAGCCGAGCTCGGGCATCTGCTGCGCCACCTCGAAGGTGGTCATCGTGCTCATCTCGAGATTGCCGCGCTGCAGGGCCTGGACCTCGGTGCCCTGCTTGAACAGGGTCGAGGCCGTGTGCACGCTCATGGCGATTCCGGCGGAGGCGGCGTCGACATCCGCCTTGAACGCTTCGAGCGCCTTCGCGAGGAAATCGGTCGGCGGCGCCGCCGTCGAGATACGAATCTGGACCGGAGCCTGCGCCAGAACCTGCCCGGCTGAGCCCAGCACGGCGCCGGCCAATGCGCCCTTGATGATGTCGCGGCGTGTCGTCATCGCCATTCCCCTTTTTCTGACGTTCGATCTGCCTGTGTCGTGCCTAAAGCCCCAGCCCGCCCAGTGACTTGCCGCCATCGACGAACAGGGTCTGGCCGGTGATGAAATGCGTCGCGGGCGAGGCCAGGAAGGCGATCGCACCGGCGATATCGGCCGGGTCGGCCGCTTTTCCGCCCAGCTCCAGCTCCTGCGCCCTGGCATATTGGTCGGGCGGCATGGTGCGGGTCATCGGCGTGTCGGTGAAGCCGGGCGCGACCGAATTCACCGCGATCTGCCGCGGCCGGAGCTCCATCGCCATCGCCCGCGTCAGCCCGACCACGCCCGCCTTGGAGGCGACGTAGTGTGCGAAATTCGTCCCGCCGATCGCCGCGCGCGAGGACACCGTGACGATCCGCGCCCCGGCCGTCATGCGGCGCGCGGCCTCCTGCGCGGCGATGAAGACGCCGATGAGGTTGACGTCGAGCATCGCGCGAAAATCCGCATCGCTGATCGCGTCGAAGGCCCGTGGCTGGTAGATGCCCGCGACGCAGACCAGGGCGTCGAGCCGCTCCGGCGCCGCGATCGCAGCCGCCACTGCCGGCCGGTCGCAGACATCGAGCACGCAGGTCTCGACGCCGCCAGCCGGCGCTTCCCCGATCAGGGCGTCCAGCTTGTCGCCATCTCGGTCGGCTGCAATGACCCGGAACCCGTCGCCAGCGAGCCGCAGGACGGTCGCGCGCCCGATTCCGGACGCACCGCCGGTCACGAAGGCGACGGGCCCGGTCATCTCAGGCCGATTCCTGGATGACGACGCTGAGCGTGCCGATGCCCTCGATCGCGGCCTCGACCGTGTCGCCCACGGCGAGGAAGGTGCCCTTCGGCACGCCAACGCCCGCCGGCGTTCCCGTCAGCAGCACGTCGCCCGGATCGAGCGTCATGATGCGCGAGGCGGTGGCGATCTGCTCGGCGATCGAGAAGATCATGTCGGTCGAGCGGCCGTCCTGTTTGAGGGCGCCGTTGACGGAGAGCTTCAGCCCGACGTCCTGCGGGTTCGCAATGGTCGAAGCCGGCACGAAGCGCGGGCCGAGCGGGCAGCAGGTGTCGTTCGCCTTACCGGCCACCCAGTCGAGCTTGTAGAAGGTTTCCGGCGCGCGGTTGTGGTCGCGGGCGGAGAAGTCGATTGCGACGGTGTAGCCCGCGACATGCTCCAGCGCGTGCTCGACCGAAACATTCCGCGCCGTCTTGCCGATCACGACGGCGAGTTCGATCTCCCAGTCGAATTTCTCTGTGCCGATCGGCATGCGCACGGTCGGGCCTTCGCCGACCACGGCATTGCGCGGCGGCTTCATGAAGAAGAACAGGCGCTGCTCCTCCTTCTTCGCGCCGGGCATGCCCATCTCGGCGAGGTGGTCGAAATAGTTCGCGCCGGCGCAGAGAATCTTGCCGGGATAGAGCAGGGGGGCGAGCCGCCGCGACGGCGTGACGCGATCGCCGGGCTCGACCTTTGCGGCGGCCTCCGCCAGCAGCGGCACGGCCCGCTCCCAGGCGCGGAACAGCGCGGCGACATCGCTTTGGCCAGGCCAGCCGACGCGGGCCAGCGCCGGCTCCAGCCGGTAGAGTTCCTCGCCGATTTCGAGGCAGGCGACTGCGGCGCCATCGACCTCGACCGTCGCCAGCGCCCAATCGTTTCGACCCGGTTGCGCCATCGTCCTGCCTTCCCTGAGAAACGCCTTGCTATAAGGCCAGGGTGATTTTATAAAATGATCCTGTCAACATAAAATCGGACGTGCGATGAAAGCAGGTGTCGAGGCTGAGGTTCTCGCGGAAAGCCGGTCTCAGGCCGAGCGGGCTTATCTGCGGCTGCGCGGCGAAATCCTGCATGGCGACCTGATGCCGGGCGAGAGATTGCGCGCGAACGACCTGCAGGACCGCTACAGCCTCGGGCTGACGCCGATCCGCGAGGCGCTGATGCGGCTGTCCTCGGAGGGATTCGTCGCGGCCGAGACGCATCGCGGCTCACGCGTCAGCGAGCTCTCGCCGCATGAATTCGCCGACCTGATGGCGACGCGCCGGGAGATCGAGCGCCTCTGCCTCGTCAAGGCGATCGCGCTGGGGGATGCGGCCTGGGAGGCCGAAATCGTCGCGGCGATGCATATGCTCTCGCGCGCGCCGCTGCCGGCCTCGCCGGAGGATCGCGAGGCGGCCGCGTTCTGGGAGGCGCAGCACCGCCGCTTCCACCTGGCGCTGGTCAGCGCCTGCGGCTCCGATTGGCTGCTGCGCTTCTGGTCGGTGCTGGCCGACCATTCCGAGCGCTATCGCAAGCTGCGCCTGCTGCGCCGCCACGAGGCCGGCGCCGAGGTCCGCGACGTCAACAGCGAGCATGTCGCGATCATGGACGCGGTCCTCGCCCGCGATGCCGACAAGGCCTGCAGCCTGATGGACGCGCATCTGGCCGCGACCGAGACAAGCGTGCTGCGTCTTCTGCATGAAGGCGCCGAAAGAAAGGACGAACCGCGATGATCATCCGCACTGCCGTGCTCGAGGGCGAAGTTCCCGCGGCCGACAAGGCCCATTTCGACCGTGAGATGGCCGAGACCGTGCTGCCCGCGATCCGCCGCTATCCCGGCATTCGCGACGTCAAGCTGCGCTGGCAGGCCGAGCAGGAGGCGGGCGCGCCACCGGTCTATCTGACTTTCGACCTCTATTTCGACGATCTGGAGGCGATGCATGCCGCGCTCGCCAGCGATATCCGGCAGGAGGTTCGCCGCGAGCTCGGCACGATCATGCCGCTGTTCAAGGGCCGCGTTTATCACCTGATCCTGCGGGAGAGCGATTGACCAAGAGCGCCATTTGAACAGGTGCCCGAAGCGAGACGCCCCTGCCAGAACGCGCCGGATTCGCGCTTCCCAGGCTTCTGGAATGATCCCCGCTCTCTCGATCAGAGCGCATTCCCGGAAGCGGGCTCAGGAAATCTTGATCAGAGGCTTGATTGTGCTGGTGAGCGGGGAGGGGATCGAACCCTCGACCACATGATTAAAAGTCACGTGCTCTACCACTGAGCTACCCGCCCTCACAGGGGCGCTGACATACGGAGCCGATCGGCCCCGGTCAACTCGTTCCGTGCAGATTGCGCGATTTTGCGGTGGCTGCCGATCGGTTCCTGAAGATGGCGTTAACCCGCCGGAAACCAAACCGGCCTAGCGTTCCGGCATGGTTATTCGCCGCGGTCTCCGGTCGATCTTCGTGACATTGGCCCTCTATCTCGTATCGGGGGCGGCCGTGGCCTATTTCATGTTCCATGCCCAGCATGGCGCACGCGGGCTTGAGGCGCGCGGCGCGATCCGGGAGTCCTTGCGCGACATGGAAGGCGAACTCGCCGCCCTCATGACGGAGCGCAAGTCCTGGGAGCAGAAGCTTGCCCTGGTGCGCAGCGAGTCGGTCGATCGCGACCTCCTCGAGGAAAATGCCCGCGAGATCCTCGGGCGCACCCATAAGAACGACATCGTCATCATGGGGCGGTGAGGCGAAACAGGCCTCGCCCTTAGTCGCAGACGTATCGATTAACCTGATTCCGGTTGATTGACTTGATCCCTTGTTTTTCAAGTGGTTGAGCCATGCTGCATTGCGAGATAGCGTCCTCGCCAAGGTTTTTTCGATCCTCTACAACTTGGGTCGGATGACCTTGGAGGACCGCCTATGGCTGTTGCCGCGCGTAAGTCGAAAGCTCCCGCTCAACCCAAAGCCCCGGCAAAGGCCCGAGCGGGCAAGGACAGCGCCGCCAAGGCCGCGGGAGCCATCAGCAACACCCCGACCTTTACCAAGGACGAGGACCTCCACGCCTATCGCGAGATGCTGCTGATCCGGCGCTTCGAGGAGAAAGCCGGCCAAATGTACGGCATGGGGCTGATCGGCGGCTTCTGCCACCTCTATATCGGCCAGGAAGCCGTCGTCATCGGCATGCAGATGGCCTCCAAGGACGGCGACCAAGTCATCACCGGCTATCGCGACCACGGGCATATGCTGGCCTGCGGCATGGAATCGCGCGGCGTGATGGCGGAACTGACCGGCCGGCGCGGCGGCTATTCGCGCGGCAAGGGCGGCTCGATGCACATGTTCAGCCGCGAGAAGAACTTCTACGGCGGCCACGGC
>NZ_JAELTI010000095.1 GCF_016428755.1 Allobosea sp. ASV33 | reverse complement strand
TCGGGGCCTGCCGCTCGGCCGGCACGGCCTGGGCCAGGACCTGCTGGACCGCGGGCGACAGGGTCCTGGGCAGGGCGAGCGAGATCGTTCCCTGCGCCAGGGCGCGCAGATTGGCGAAGAGCGGGGCAAGGCCGTCCTGTCGCTGCAGCACGGGGCCGAGCAGCGGGCCGGCGACGGCCCGGGCTGTCGCGGCGGCGATCGCAGGAGCAGCCGGGGCCGTGGCAGCCGCCGGCGAGGCCGGGCTGGGCGTGGTGGAGGCCGATGGTGCGGCTCCCGCCGAGGCGGCAGGCGTGGCGGCGGACTGGGCCAGCGGGAGGCCGAGCGTTTGCAGGGCTTGCTGCAGGAAGGCCTGCTGCACCGCTACGGGGGAAGGCGGATGCGCCGCCTGGGGAACTGCCGGCGCGGATGTGGCAACAGGCTGCGACGCAGGGACAGGTGCCGTGGCCGGGACCGCACGCAGCGGGGCGGCTGCCGAGGCGGGCGGCGTAGTTGGCGGCATAGGCGCAGGCGCTTGAGCCGATTGCTGCTGAGATTGTCCGGATGCTGGCGCGCTCGGCGGGCGCACCTCCACCAGCGTTGCGCGCAGGTCGCCGCCGGGCTTCTCGGGCGGATCGAGGCGCAACATCAGCGTCGAGCCGGGTTGCAAGGCCGCCTGTCTCGCCTGCGGACCGGCGAGGACGAGCGCGACCTTGGTCTCGCCGATCATTGCGGTCGCGGTGCCGTCCGGTTCGAGCGAGGCAAGCCGCGCCTGCACCGTCCGGCCAGCCGTCAGCTCTCCGCCGGCGTCGAGCGCCTGCAGCAGGGTGGCGAGGGTCTGGCTCTTGACGAGCTGGGCGAGATTCATCGCGTGGCCTTGTGACGACGCACCACCCTGACACGAAAGATTAAGCATTTCCTTGCCGGCCGGCCGCGTGATGCAGGGCGTGCCTGCGCGCCGGGCGCTGGCCTCTAGCGCCGCGCTGCGGCAGGGTTCGCCAACCCGTTCGAGGATATCAGCCATGGATTACCGCCGTCTCGGCCGCTCCGGCCTCAAGGTCTCGCCGCTCTGCCTGGGCACGATGATGTTCGGCGGGCCGAGCGACGAGCCGACGTCCCGCCGGATCATCGACAGTGCGCGCGAGGCCGGGATCAATTTCATCGATACGGCCGACGTCTATAACGAAGGCCAGTCCGAGGAAGTGACCGGCCGCGCCATTGCCCCCCATCGCTACGACTGGGTGCTGGCGACGAAGGTCGCCAACCCCATGGGCAAGGGGCCGATGAATGGCGGGCTGTCGCGGCGCTGGGTCCTGCGCGCCTGCGAGGACAGCCTGCGCCGGCTCGGCACCGAGACGATCGACATCTACTACCTCCACAAGGAGGACCATACGACGCCGCTGGAGGAGACGGTCCATGCGATCGCCGATCTCGTCCGGCAGGGCAAGATCCGGCATTTCGGCGTATCGAACTACCGCGCCTGGCGGCTCGCCGAGATCTGCCGGCTCTGCGACGAGCTCGCCATCGATCGCCCCGTCGTCAGCCAGCCCTATTACAACGCGATGAACCGCATGCCGGAGGTCGAGCATCTGCCGGCCTGCGGCTATTTCGGGCTCGGCGTCGCCTCCTATTCGCCCCTGGCGCGCGGCGTGCTGACCGCGAAATACGCGCCGGGGCAGGCGCCGGCCGAGGGCACGCGCGCCGGACGCGGCGACCGGCGGATGATGCAGGCGGAATGGCGCGAGGAGAGTCTGATCATCGCCCAGACGATCAAGGATCATGCGGCCCGCAAGGGGCTGACGCCGATCCAATTCGCGGTGCGCTGGGTGCTGAACAACGCCTTCGTCACGGCGGCGATCGCCGGTCCGCGGACCTTCGAGCAGTGGGAGGCCTATCTCGCCGCGCTCGATGCCGGATTCGACGCGGAAGACGAGGCGCTGATCGATCGGCTGGTGCCGGCGGGGCATCCCTCGACGCCGGGCTACAGCGATCCGGCCTATCCGCTGGAAGGTCGCGTCAGCCGCGTTTGAACGTCGCCCATCAGTTCATCATGCAGAAGCCGCCGACCATGACGTCCGTCTGGCACCACGGCTTCTTGCGCCCGGTGTTGGACGAGAGGCGCAAGGGCAGAGGTTCCTCGCGTTGAACGGTCGCGGATGGGAAGGGGACGCGTTCCGGCTGAGCGGTCGCAGCCTGCGCGCGGCTTGCCGCGGCAGCACTTGGCACGACGACCACACGGCTCGTCGTGGCGCTGCGTCCGCCCGTGCGGAACCTGGCTGCTTCGGCCTGGACGGACAGCAAGGTCGCGGTCGCGAGAAGGCAGGTGAGGGTGGCGATGCGGCGCATGAAAGCGGTCTCCCGGTTGCCGACAGGATGCCGCGATCTGCCGCAACGGCAAGGAAAGCCTGGGATCAGCCTCAGCGAGGCGTTAATGCCTGCTCTACTGCCCCGGCAAAACAATCACGGTGGGCTTGGCCGGCAGCGTCGCCTTGCTCAGCGTGATCGTCGGCTGCTCGCGGCGCTCGACCGGCCAGAGGTCCTGTGTCCGGGCGAGGAAGCGGGAGAGCGTGCCGCCGCCGAAGAAATGCATGGGAATCATCACCCGTGCCTGGATCGATTTCAGCACGTCGAGCATGCCGGCCTGGTCGAGCGTATAGCTGCCGTCGACCGGGAAGAGCACGATGTCGACCCGGCCGAGCGCGCGCAGATGGCCGGGCTCCAGCGGGTGATGCAGATGGCCGAGATGGGCGATGCATAGATCGCCGATCTCGAAGACGAAGATCGAGTTGCCGTCGTAATCCGTGCCGCCCTCATAGGTCCGAATATTGGTCGGCACGTTGCGGACGCGAACATCGCCGAGCGTCACGTCGTGATGGGCTGCGCCCTTGCCCTCCGGGTCCCAGCCACGCAGCACCTGCTTGATGCCGGGGTCGGGGCGGTTCGAGTAATGCGTCGAATGCGCCTTGTTCATCGTGGCGATGTCGGGCGTCACCGGCGGGCGGACATAGTCGTTGTAGTCGGTCGCGATCTTCACGCCGCCCGGCGTCTCGATCAGGAAGGTGGCATGGCCGACGAAGGTTAGCCTTGCCTCGTCCTTGGCCAGTTGCACGCGATGGATCGGCAGGCCCAGGCTTGCCATCTCCGGCCGGCAGCCGGGTTCGTTCGACTGGGCGCCGGCATGGGCCGTCGCCAGCAGCGCGAAAGCGAGGCTCGCAAGCAGACGCAACAGGACGGCGGGCAGGCTCATCGGCGGGCTCCGGCATCGTTCAGGCCTGAGAGCTTCCGGCAAAAGCCATGCCGGGGGAAGGGTGCCGGACGTACCGCTACCGCTTTTGTGAAAGGCACCTGCTTCATTGGCAAGCGGTTGCGGGCGGCGCGGTGCACCGCTACATAGCGGCCAGATTTCCCGACATCCCTGTCGCAAGTGTTCGAAAGCGGAGCCCGCTCGCCCCATGTCCCGTCAGTTCATCTACCATATGCGCGGCCTGTCCAAGACCTATCCGGGCGGCAAGCAGGTGCTGAAGGACATCCACCTGTCCTTCTACCCGGATGCCAAGATCGGCGTGCTCGGCGTCAACGGCGCCGGCAAGTCGACCCTGCTCAAGATCATGGCGGGGTTCGACAAGGAATGGACCGGCGAGGCCTGGGTCGCGGAAGGGGCGCGCGTCGGCTACCTGCCGCAGGAGCCGAAGCTGGCGGAGGAATTGACCGTTCGCGAGAACGTCATGCTCGGCGTGGCCCCGCAGAAGGCGATCCTCGACCGCTACAACGAGCTCGCCATGAACTATTCGGACGAGACCGCCGACGAGATGACCAATCTCCAGGACGAGATCGAGGCCAAGGGCCTGTGGGATCTCGATTCCAAGGTCGACCAGGCGATGGACGCGCTGCGCTGCCCACCGGACGACTGGGCCGTCGACAAGCTCTCGGGCGGCGAGCGCCGCCGCGTCGCGATGTGCAAGCTCCTGCTGGAGCAGCCCGAACTGTTGCTGCTCGACGAACCGACCAACCATCTGGACGCCGAGACCACGGCCTGGCTCGAAGGCCACCTGCGGACCTATCCGGGCGCGATCCTGATCGTCACCCACGATCGCTACTTCCTCGACAACGTCACCAGCTGGATCCTCGAGCTCGATCGCGGCCAGGGCATCCCCTACGAGGGCAATTACTCGGCCTGGTCGGTGCAGAAGCAGAAGCGCCTCGCCCAGGAAGGCCGCGAGGACGTTTCGCGCCAGAAGACGCTGGAGCGCGAGGCGGAGTGGATGGCCGCGTCGCCCAAGGCCCGCCAGGCCAAGAGCAAGGCCCGCATCCAGCGCTATGACGAGCTGGTCCAGAAGGCCAACAACAAGGGGCCGGACACCGCCCAGATCATCATCCCGATCGCCGAGCGGCTGGGCAACAACGTCGTCGATTTCGAGGACCTGTCGAAGGGCTTCCAGGACAAGCTCCTGATCGACGGACTGTCCTTCAAGCTGCCGCCGGGCGGCATCGTCGGCGTGATCGGCCCCAACGGCGCCGGCAAGACGACGCTGTTCAAGATGATCACCGGGGTCGAGAAGCCGGATGCCGGCACGATCAAGGTCGGCGAGAGCGTCCAGCTCGGCTATGTCGACCAGAGCCGCGACTCGCTCGACGACAAGAAGAACGTCTGGGAGGAAATCTCCGGCGGCAACGACATCCTCTATCTCGGCAAGCGCGAGATCAATTCCCGCGCCTATTGCTCGGCCTTCAACTTCAAGGGCGGCGACCAGCAGAAGAAGGTCGGCTCGCTCTCGGGTGGTGAGCGCAACCGCGTCCATCTCGCCAAGATGCTGAAGTCCGGCGCCAACCTGCTGCTGCTCGACGAGCCGACCAACGACCTCGACGTCGACACCCTGCGCGCGCTCGAAGAGGCGCTGGAGGATTATGCCGGCTGCGCCGTGATCATCAGCCACGATCGCTGGTTCCTCGACCGCATCGCGACCCATATCCTCGCCTTCGAGGGCGACAGCCATGTCGAGTGGTTCGAGGGCAATTTCGCGGAGTACGAGGAAGACAAGAAGCGCCGCCTCGGCATCGACTCGACCATTCCGAAGCGCATCCAGTACAAGAAGTTCACGCGCTGAGGCTTGATATCCGAATCGAAAAAGCCCCGCGGTGCCGCAAGGTCCGCGGGGCTTTTTTGTTGGCTGGCCCGTGGCCGATGCCGGGTGGGTGGACAGCAGCCGCGCGCCAGCCTCAACTGATGTGCATGCTGACCCTCGACCATCTCACCGTGATCGCTCCGACGCTCGCCGAAGGCGTCGCGCATGTTCGCGAATGCCTTGATCTCGACGTGCCCTTCGGCCAGCGGCACGGCTATATGGGCACCCATAATCATCTGCTGCAGCTCGGTGACATGGTCTATCTGGAGATCGTCGCGCTCGATCCTGACGGCGCGCATCCGGGGCGGGCGCGCTGGTTCGGGCTGGACGAACGGAAGCAGATCCGGCGGGATTGGGATACTGGCCGCCGCTTGCGCGGCTGGGTTGCCCGGACCGACGGGATCGACGATGTGCTGAAGGGCAGGGAGCCGATCTTCGGCCGCAAGGTCGGGCTGCCGTTCGACGCTCCCGCCTTCGATTTCGCCATTCCCGATGACGGCTCGTTGCCCTGGGGCGGAGCGGCTCCCTCGATCATCGACCGGCGCGGCAAGTCGCGGTCGATGGCGACGATCGGCGATCTCGGCGCGCGGCTGCGCGGGTTTTCGCTGGAGCATCCGGAGGCCGCGGCTATCGCGGCGCTGTTGCAGGAGTTGGGGGCCGAGCGGGCGCCTGTCGTCAGCCATGGGCGGCAATTGCGCTATCGCGCGCAGATCGACACGCCTGCAGGGCTCAAGGACCTCTTTTGAGAGAGGGCGGCGCGCCGGCGGGCGGCGATCGCGACGGCTCGCCGTCAGAGCATGCGGGGCTGCGACGCTTTGACATCGCTTGTCACCAAGCTCGCTGCCAGCGTTTTCCCTTCGGAATCAGCGTAATTTAGCCGGAGCTACGAGTGGCAAGCGGGTCCGGTATGCGGTTCTCGTCTGACGACTTAAGTTATGATTAAGGCGGCAGCTCCTAGGAGCAGAGTCGCCTCCAAAGCAATTCCATGCCTTGGACCTGATAAATCCGATCTGGAACGGATCAAGTTATTGATCGTGTTCTTGCTACCATGACGTGAAGGTTGATTATGACTAGTCAGTATATCCAGGGTATGGTGCAGGACGTGAAGGAAGGCGGCCTGTCGCGGCGCTCCTTCATCCAGAAGATGGCGGCGCTGGGCATCACCGCGCCGATCGCGAGCCAGATCCTGGCCTGGAACGATGTCGCGATGGCCAATGCCACGCTCGAATACAAGCCGACCAAGGCCGGCGGCGGCGGGCCGCTCAAGATGCTGCTCTGGCAGGCACCGACGCTGCTGAACCCGCATTTCGCCTCGGGCACCAAGGACCAGATCGCCTCGCGCGTGTTCTACGAGCCGCTCGCCGGCTGGGACAAGGAAGGCAACCTGATCCCGCAGCTCGCGGCCGAAGTCCCGACCAAGGCCAATGGCGGCCTCTCCGAGGACGGCACGACCGTGACCTGGAAGCTGAAGAAGGACGTGAAGTGGCATGACGGCAAGCCGTTCACGGCCGACGACGTCGTCTTCACCTGGGAATATGCCGCCGATCCGGCGACCGCCGCCTACACCACCGGCGCCTACAAGGACATCAAGGTCGAGAAGGTCGACGATCTCACCGTCAAGGTGATCTTCGCCAAGCCGACGCCGTTCTGGGCGGATCCCTTCGTCGGCGTCGCCGGCATGATCATCCCGAAGCACCATTTCGGCGATTACAAGGGCGCCAAGTCGCGCGAGGCTCCGGCCAATCTGAAGCCCGTCGGCACCGGCCCCTACAAGTTCGCCGACTTCAAGCCGGGCGACATCCTGACCGGCACCCGCAACGAGAGCTATCATGTCCAGAATCAGCCGCATTTCGACACGTTCGAGATCAAGGGCGGCGGTGACGCGGTCTCGGCGGCGCGCGCCGTGCTGCAGACCGGCGAATACGACTATGCCTGGGATACGCTGGTCGAGGACGAAGTCCTCAAGCGCATGGAGATCGGCGGCCGCGGCAAGATCAGCGCTGCGCCTGCCGGCGATATCGAGTTCATCACCCTGAACACGACCGATCCGTGGACCGAAGTCGATGGCGAGCGTTCCAACGCCAAGACCAAGCACCCGACCCTGTCGGACCCGAAGGTGCGCGAGGCGATCAACCTGCTGATCGACCGCGACTCGATCCAGAAGTTCATCTATGGCCGCGCCGGCGCCGCCACGGCGAGCTTCGTCAACGAGCCCAAGCAGTTCAAGTCGGAGAAGCTCAAGTACGAGTTCAGCATCGAGAAGGCCAACAAGATCCTCGACGACGCCGGCTGGAAGAAGGGCTCCGACGGCATCCGCGAGAAGGATGGCAAGAAGCTGAAGTACGTCTTCCAGACCTCGATCAATGCTCCGCGCCAGAAGGTGCAGGCCATCATCAAGCAGGCCTGCCAGCGCGCGGGCATCGATATCGAGCTGAAGTCGGTCACCGCCTCGGTGTTCTTCTCGTCGGACGTTGCGAACCCCGACACTTACACCAAGCTCTACACCGACATCGAGATGTACACGACCACGCAGCCGCAGCCCGATCCGGAGCGGTTCCTCAACCAGTTCACCTCCTGGGAAGTCGCCAGCAAGGAGAACAAGTGGCTGGGCCGCAACGTCTCGCGCTACACCGACCCGGCTGCCGACGAGGCCTACAAGGCGGCCCAGAAGGAGCTCGACCCGGCCAAGCGCGCCGCGTACCTGATCAAGGTCAACGAGATCTTCTGCGAGGCCAACGTCATCCTGCCGATCCTGTCGCGCAAGAAGGTGGTCGCCGTGGCGAACAGCATCTCGCACGACCATTCCGGCTGGGACGTCGACACCTGGAACCTCGCGGCCTGGTATCGCACCTGATCCCAAAATAGGCCCTTGCGGAGAGCGATCTCCGCAAGGAAGCCATCGGCCAATGAAAAGGCCCGGCGGATCGTATCCGCCGGGCCTTTTCTATGAATGTTGGCATTGGGCCGCGGTATCAGCTCGCCAGGCGCTTCATTGCCCCGGCGCGGCCGCCGACGAGGATGCGCTCGTCGACTTGCTTGATGTCGCGCAGGCCGCAAAGGGCCATGGTGGTGTCGAGCTCCTTGCGGATGATGTCGAGCGCGGCGGTGACGCCCTGCTCGCCCATGGCGCCGAGCCCGTAAAGGAAGGCGCGGCCGATGAAGGTGCCCTTCGCGCCGAGCGCGACCGCCTTCAGCACGTCCTGGCCCGAGCGGATGCCGCCGTCGAACAGCACCTCGATGCGGTTGCCGACCTGCTCGACGATGCCGGGCAGGGCCTCGATCGAGGACAGCGCGCCGTCGAGCTGGCGGCCGCCATGGTTCGAGACGATCAGGGCATCAGCGCCGCTCTTGGCGGCCATCTCGGCGTCTTCGGCGTCGAGGATGCCTTTCAGAATCAGCTTGCCGCCCCACTGGTCCTTGATCCACTGCACATCGTCCCAGTTCAGCTGCGGGTCGAACTGGCTGGCGGTCCAGGAGGAGAGCGAGGACATGTCGGCGACGCCGGTGACATGGCCGACGATATTGCCGAACTGCCGGCGCGGCGTGTCCAGCATCTTCAGGCACCAGCGCGGCTTGAAGGCGAGGTTGATCAGGTTGGCCAGCGTCGGCTTCGGCGGGGCGGAAAGGCCGTTGCGGATGTCCTTGTGGCGCTGTCCGAGAATCTGCAGGTCGAGCGTCAGCACCAGGGCCGAGCAGCCGGCCGCCTTGGCGCGCTGGATCAGGCGGGCGATGAACTCGCGGTCCTTCATCACATAGAGCTGGAACCAGAACGGCGCGCTGGTGTGGTTCGCGACATCCTCGATCGAGCAGATGCTCATGGTCGAGAGCGTGAAGGGCACGCCGGCCTTGGCGGCGGCCTTGGCGGCGAGGATCTCGCCATCGGCGTGCTGCATGCCGGTGAGGCCGGTGGGCGCGAGCGCGACCGGCATCGTGACCGGCTGGCCGATCATCTCGCTGGCCAGCGAGCGGTTGGTCATGTCGACGGCGACGCGCTGGCGCAGCTTCACCTTGGCGAAGTCGGTCTCGTTGGCGCGGTAGGTGCCCTCGGTCCAGGCGCCGGAATCGGCGTAGTCGTAGAACATGCGCGGGACGCGGCGCTTGGCCATGCGGCGCAGGTCTTCGATGGTCAGGGGCTGGGCCATGTCTCGTCTCGCCGTTGGCGTCGGTCTTGTCCTCCAGGCTTGCTCGCATGATGCCGGGCAGGGCGCAACCATCCTGCCGCACGGAGGGCCTGCGTCAGGAGATCGCCATGTAGCGGCCGGGCTTGTGGTTCATGCCGAGGATGGCGTTGAGGACGAGCGTGCCGAGCAGCGACAGGGCGACCTTGTCGGGCGGCAGCACGAAGAGCGCGGCGGCGAAGATGGCCGCGTCGATGCCGAGCTGGACCCAGCCGGCGCGCAGGCCGCGACGCTCCTGCAGATAGAGCGCGAGGATGTTGACGCCGCCGATCGCGGTGCGGTGGCGCGCCAGCGCCAGCAGGCCGAGCCCCATCGCGACGCCGCCGGCGATGGCGGCATAGAGCGGCGCCACGGCCTCGATGCGGAACCAGCCGGGTGTCGCCCAGACAAAAACCGAGACCAGGCCGACGGCGGCGAAGGTGCGCAGCGTGAAGGGCAGGCCCATCCGCCGGAAGGCGAGCCAGTAGAAGGGCAGGTTGATGACGAAGAAGAGCAGGCTGAAATCGGCCCCCGTGGCGAATTGCAGCAACAGGGCGAGCCCGGCGGCACCGCCGGTCAGCACCGTCGCCTTGGCAAAGAGCACGATGCCGAAGCTGATCATCAGCGTGCCCAGGGGCAGGGCGATGAGATCCTCGTAGAAGCGGTGCTGTTGAGGCCTGGCGGTGGCGGCGGTCTGGGACATGGCGAGGCCTGTATCGGCTGGCGGCTTCCGGCGCCAGAGCGCAAGCAATGATCGGGCCGGATGCCATCATCCGCTGTGGCGGGCCGGCAACCCGCCGCTCGTGGCGGCCGCACGAACCCTATGGTTTCATCAGTTGATGCGCAGGATTGGCGGCCCCAGGACGGTGCGCCCCAGGTTGAAGATCGCCGAACGCGGCACCCATGACGTGCGTGGACGCTACGTCGTCGGGCCGTCGAAATCGAAATCTAGCTGGCGGTCTCTTTGCAGTGCGATGCGAAAACACGGATCACGTTGACAAAATCTTGACAGGCGGAAGGAGGCTTGCCTGTCCTTTCATCTCGACAACGCTCGGTTTTCGGTCAATCCTTCCCTTGCCGGCATAGGAGCCATGCGCTCAGTGCTGGTGAGTGACGCTTTGGCTTCGAGGAATGTGGCGATGGCGACCGGAACCGTGAAATGGTTCAATACTGAGAAGGGGTTCGGCTTCATTCAACCGGCAGATGGCGGCAAGGATGTGTTCGTTCACATCACGGCCGTCAAGGAAGCCGGCATGATGACGCTGACGGAAGGACAGAAGGTTTCGTTCGAGCTGAAGACCGAGCGCGGCAAGACGGCCGCGGGCGATCTGAAGGTGCTCTGAGACACTCTGTCATCGTGAGGTTCGCCTGCCACACGGGCGGGTCGCTGGCGGACATGCGCTGAAAATGACGACCGGACCGGCATTTCCCGCTGCCTGTCCGGCGGTGTTGCCCTGTTGACCTGAAGAACGTGCCGAAAGCCCCGTCCAGGCCCGTGCCTGCGGGGTTTTCGGATTTGAGCATCCGAGGGATGCGCGGAGCCTAGCGGCGTTCGCAGTCGACGGCGGCGTGCCGATGTCGTTGCGATGTCGATGGTGTCGAACAGCGACGACCTCGCGCTGCCCGGCTCCGCGCACGGGTATCTGGTGGTCTGCTCCGCTTGGACGCCTGGCGAGGGCAGAGGTCTGCCTGTTGGGCTTGTGTGAAGCCGGCTTTTTCGCGCGATCGCATCGGATGGCTCCGATGCGATCATGAAGAGATCGATCGCCGTTTTCGCGTCCTATCGGACGCGCGGCGATCGAGCGAGCCCGCAACGGCCCGGGACACGAAACCCGCAATCCCCTCCGGCCCACGATGCCTCGCGAAGCCCCCCCCGGTCGGATGGGACGCGTGCAGGATAGGCATGGCCGGTCAGGCCGGGGATAAGTTCGGGGGCAGGTTGTGGGCCTCGTTTCGCCTTCCCCGTTATTTGAATTAAGCCGATATGGGCGATCGGACAGGTTCGTAAGAAAGCGACCTGAATCTCTGGCGGCGGCCGGAATGGGTCGAGAGCAGTCATATTTTCAGTTACGCTCTCTGGACGAGCAGCCGAATCTCAAGCCATGAAAGGAGGTCGCTATGGAGCCGAAGAAGAAATGGCTTTCCAGAAAGAGCAGATTTTTCCCCGGTTCTTTTGGACAACGGCAATCGTAGCTTCGTCTTTCGCCTTACTATTACACAATTTTGGAATGGATAGAGGATATGTAACGATAGTTACGCTTGTTTCAGCCTATCTGATTCGAGCTATATTGGACGTCGCCTTTAAGAAGAAGTCATGATATTGACTCGAAACGTGGCAAACCAGACGATTTTACTTACTGTATCTGCCATGTCCACAATGGGTCGGAAGCGGGCCTAGTCAGTATGCTTCCTCTTTCGATCCCACCGGCCGCTGAGTTTACACCCGCCAAGCTGAAGCACATCCACAACAGGAAGCTCGATCTGACATTCCAACAAAGGTGACGGACTTGGCCACCCCTCGTCAGGGAAGCCGAGGAGTTCCAGAGGACCGCTTCTTCCAGTTCGGTAAAGACCGGTGGTCTCAAAACCCTCGAACCTGTTCCCTACAGTCAGCCGCAAACGCGATTCCGGTCCGAAGCACAGCTCTCGAAGCGTTGCCCCTTCGGCTAGACCCCAGCACCAGCCAGCCAATCCCTGGATGCCCTTCTTTTTCTTCGCAGCCATGGCGTAGTCGGCCGATAGGATTGCGCTTGCCGTTAGGCAGGGCATCGCAAATAGCAGTGCCCAGAATATTGTCCGCTTATGCATTTTTGACGCTCGAGAACCTATCGGTTCGACAGCCCAATGCATGCACGAATGCGGCAAAGCCGATAGCCTAACAAGATTCTGAAAGGTCGGCGAAGGGCCAGAAGCAGACCACGGCGGGGCTGCCCGTAAGGTCTGCTTCCGAGGGCCGGGCGATCACGCCGGCGCAGCAACCATCCGGGGCTCACGATCTTCGCGCACGAGCAGGACTGCGAGCGCAGCCAGGATGCAAAGGACGCCGGCAATGAAGAATGCCGGGAGGTAGCTCGCATAGAAGGTCCGGGTGAAGCCTCCGCCCCATGCCGCGAAAGCAGCCCCCAGCTGATGCCCGGCAAAGACCCATCCGAACACGAGATTTGCGCGATCGCCGAACCGGTCCGCGGCCAATTTCACGGTCGGCGGCACGGTTGCGACCCAGTCCAACCCGTAAAACACTGCGAAAATCGAAAGCTCGTAGAAGTTGAACGACGTGAATGGCAGATAGATCAGAGACAAGCCGCGTAGGCCGTAATACCAGAACAGAAGCTTGCGGCTGTCGAAGCGATCGGAAAGCCATCCCGATGCAACGGTGCCGGCGAAATCGAATATTCCGATGATCGCAAGCATGCCTGCCGCTGCGACGGGCAAAATGCCGAAGTCTCCGCACAGCGACACGAAATGGGTTTGCACGAGCCCGTTGGTGCTCGCGCCACACACAAAGAAAGTTCCAAACAGAACCCAGAAGATGCGAGAGCGCGCGGCGTCACGAAGCGCGACGATGGGGGACTTCATCATCGTGCTGAAGTCGGTCGGCGCCGCGGCGGCCTGGGCGGGGCCGGCTGCCCCATAGGGCGACAACCCGATGTCGGACGGCCGGTCGCGCATCAAGACGAGAACCACGGCCGCTGCCAACAGCAGCATGCCGAGGATCAAGGTCAGAGCGCTGCGCCAACCCAGATTCTCCGACAGCGAGGCCAGCAGTGGCAAGAACAGGAGCTGTCCTGTCGCGGTGCTCGCCGTCAGGAGACCGATGACGAGACCCCGCCGGGCAGAAAACCAGCGCGTGGCCACGGTCGCACCCAAAACCATCGCCGTCAGGCCGGTTCCGAAGCCGACGACGACGCCCCAGAGGAGAAAGAGCTGCCAGATCTCCGTCATGACGAAGGAACCCAAAACACCGGCTGCAATCAGGCTGAGCGCAACCGACGCCACGCGCCTGACGCCGAAGCGATTCATGAAAGCGGCAGCGAATGGCCCCATCAGGCCGAAGAGCACTAGCCGCACGGCAAATGCCGACGAGATGTCAGCGGCCGACCAACCAAATTCCTTTTGGAGCGGGCCGATCAGAACGCCGGGAGCGCCAACAGCGCCCGCCGTCACGAGCATCGTCAGGAAAGCGACACCCGCGACTACCCAACCATAGTGAATGCCGCGCTTGGCGAAGAACGCCGGGAGGGCTTGGCCTGGCGCTGAAACGATGGAGGACATTGCTATTCCGATCTGCGGGCGTATGCCCGCGTTGGCGCAAATTCAAAGTAGCTGGTTGAGTTCCTGCAGGATTCGAATGCGGTCCGCGCCGATCCTGGCCGTTATGGCGTCCTGTGAGCCTTCCCAGGCCGGCTCTGCCGCTCGCAAAACGGTCATGCCGCGTTCGGTCAGTGAAACCGCTGCCTCGCGCTGATCGGTGCCGCGACTTGTGAGAACGAGATCCTGTTTCTGCAGGACGCGGATGTTCCGCCCCATCGTCGAGCGGTCGAGTTCGAGAAGCCGGGCAAGCTCCGTCAGGCTGACCGGTTGCCGGCGCTCGATATTTCGAAGCAGCGCGAACTGGGCGATGTTGATGCCGTGAGGAGCCAGTGCAGCGTCGTACAGCGCCGCGAGCTTGCGGTTGGTCTTCCGCATGAGAGTGCAGTGGCAGGTTAGATTGCTCATTGCGGGCATATGCCCGTATCTGGCGAGTCTGTCAATGAACAAGGCGCTTGTGCGCGCTTCATCGTGTCCGGGGTAATGGGGTTGGGCTGGAAATGGGATTGTAGACGAAATACGAGCCTAACGGATGAGTGACCGCATGCTCCCCGGCGGGAGGTGCCGGGGCGGCCCGCTGCTCGGTCGTTGGCGCCGGAAGGTCAGGCGGTTTCATCCGCCTCGGCTTCGCCAAACGATCCTCTCCCCGCTAATGGGAGCTGAAGAAGCCTCCGTCCTGTTTTCCGCACGACAATCCGCTTGCACGAACGGCTCGTTTGATATAAAGATATCTTTATATCTTTTTCCTTGTCGACAGAGGACGCCAGCGCGTGCGGCAGCCGACGACATTGTCTTCCGATGTGCTTCTCGCGGGTCTCAGGGCCGCCGGCGAGGAGACGCGGCTGCGCATTCTCGCGCTGCTCTCCGAGGGGGAGCTCTCGGTCTCCGATCTCACCGATATCCTCGGCCAGTCGCAGCCGCGCATCTCGCGCCATCTCAAGCTCTTGGCCGAGGCCGGGCTGGTTCGGCGCTCGCGCGAGGGCGCCTGGGCCTTCTTCCGGCTCGACGAGACCGGACCGGGCGGGGCCTTCGCCGCGTCGCTCGCCGCCTGGCTCGACCTCAGCGATCCGGTGCTCGCGGCCGATCGCGAGCGGCTCGCCGCGGTTCGGGCGACCCGGGCCGAGGCTGCGCAGAGCTATTTCGCCAGTGTCGCGCGTGACTGGGACCGGTTGCGCGGCCTGCATGTGCCCGACCATGCCGTCGAGGCTGCGGTCGAAGAAGCGGTCGGCGAGGGCACGCCCGGCGCCATGCTCGATCTCGGCACCGGCACGGGGCGGATGCTGGAGCGGATCGCGCCGAAATTCGGCCGCGCCGTCGGCGTCGATGCCAACCATGCGATGCTGGCGGTCGCGCGGGCCAATCTGGAGCGGGCGGGGCTGTCGCGGGTCGAGCTGCGGCAGGGCGACATCTACGCGCTGCCCTTCGCGCGCGGCTCCTTCGACCTCGTCGTGATCCATCAGGTTCTGCATTTCCTCGACGATCCCGGCCGGGCGGTGCGCGAGGCCGCTGCCATGCTGGCGCCCGGCGGGCGCCTGATCGTCGTCGATTTCGCGCCGCACGAGATGGAGTTCCTGCGGACCGAGCATGCGCATCGCCGGCTCGGCTTCTCCCGCCAGCAGATCGCGGCCTGGTTCAGCGAAGCCGGCCTGTCCTGCGATCTCTCCCGTGAAGTCACCCTTGCCGATGGCGGCTCGGGCCAGCTCCCGGTCATGCTCTGGCGTGGCCGCGACCGGCGCGTCCAGGCCGATCCGCCGGTCCGCACGATCAATCTCGAGGTTGCGTGATGAATGCTTTCCGCCCCAGCCGCCACGGCTCGCGCCGCCCGCGCGTCTCCTTCGAGTTCTTCCCGCCGAGGACGGAGGAGATGGAGGTCGCGCTGTGGGACAGCGTGCGCCGGCTCGAACCGCTCGGCCCCAGCTTCGTGTCCGTGACCTATGGCGCCGGCGGCTCCACTCGCGAGCGCACCCACGCAACCGTCAAGCGCATGGTCGAGGAGACCGGGCTGAAGCCGGCCGCGCATCTCACCTGCGTCTCGGCCTCGAAGGCCGAAATCGACGAGGTGATCCGCTCCTATTGGGATGCCGGCGTGCGCCATGTCGTGGCGCTGCGCGGCGATCCGGCCGGGGGGCTCGGCACGGCTTATGAGCCGCACCCGGACGGCTATCACCAGACCTCGGACCTCGTGGCCGGCCTGAAGCGGATCGGCGATTTCGAGGTGACGGTCTCGGCCTATCCGGAGAAGCACCCGGAAGCGGCCTCGCTCGATGCCGATATCGATGCGCTCAAGAAGAAGGTCGATGCGGGCGCGACCCGGGCGATCACCCAGTTCTTCTTCGATAACGACGTCTATTTCCGCTATCTCGACAGGGTCCGCGCTGCTGGCATTGAAATCCCGATCCTGCCCGGCATCGTGCCGGTGCAGAATTTCAAGCAGACCGCCAATTTCGCCCGCAAGACCGGCGCCAGCGTGCCGCAATGGCTGGCCGACCGCTTCGAGGGGCTGGAGGACGATGTCGCGACGCGCCGACTCGTCGCGGCTGCCGTCTGCGCCGAGCAGGTGCTCGACCTGATCGACCGCGGCGCCACCGACCTGCATTTCTACACGATGAACAAGGCCGACCTTGTCTATGCTATCTGCCATCTCGTCGGCCTGAAGCCCGAGAAGCCGGCGGCGCAGGCCGTGGCGGCGGAGTAAGCCTATGTCCGACTTCATTCCCGCTCCCGTCGACGGCGCCGAGATCGAGCGCTCGCTACGCCAGGCCGCGCAAGAGCGCATCCTCGTGCTCGACGGCGCGATGGGCACGCAGATCCAGGACCTGAAGCTTTCGGAAGCGGATTTCCGCGGCGAGCGCTTCAAGGGCTTCAACCACGATCTCAAGGGCAATAACGACATCATTGCGCTGACCCAGCCGGAGGCGCTGCGCGACATCCATCTCGCCTATTTCCGGGCGGGGGCCGATATCGTCGAGACCAACACCTTCTCGGGCACCTCGATCGCCCAGGCCGATTACGGTATGGAGGCGATCGTCTATGAGCTGAACGTGGAGTGCTCGCGGCTCGCCCGCGAGGCGGCGATGATCGCCGAGAAGGAAGACGGGCGCCGCCGTTTCGTGGCCGGGGCGATCGGCCCGACCAACCGCACGCTCTCGATCTCGCCCGACGTCAATAATCCCGGCTTCCGCGCCGTGACCTTCGATCAGGTGCGTGATTCCTATGCCGAGCAGGTCAGGGGCCTGATCGATGGCGGCTCGGAATTGCTGCTGATCGAGACGATCTTCGACACGCTCAACGCCAAGGCCGCGATCGTCGCGATCGAGCAGGTCTATCGCGAGAAGGGCCTGCGCCTGCCGGTGATGATCTCCGGCACGATCACCGATCTCTCGGGCCGCACGCTTTCCGGCCAGACGGTCGAGGCGTTCTGGAACGCCGTGCGCCATGCAGCCCCACTGACGATCGGCCTCAATTGCGCGCTCGGCGCGCGCGAGATGCGGGCGCATATCAAGGACATGTCGCGCATCGCAGATACGCTGGTCTGCGCCTATCCGAATGCCGGCCTGCCCAACGAATTCGGCCTCTATGACGAACGGCCGGAAGCCACGGCCAAGATGCTGGCCGAGTTCACTGACGCCGGCTTCGTCAACATGGTCGGCGGCTGCTGTGGCACGACGCCGGACCATATCCGCGCCATCGCCGAGGCCGTTGCCGGCAAGGCGCCGCGCCGGGCCCCCGAGGTAAAGCCCTATCTCAGGCTGGCAGGGCTGGAGCCCTTCACGCTCGACGAGACCATTCCCTTCGTGAACGTGGGCGAGCGGACGAACGTCACCGGCTCGGCGAAGTTCAGGAAGCTGATCACGGCCGGCGACTATGCCGCTGCGCTCGACGTGGCGCGCGACCAAGTCGCCAATGGCGCGCAGGTCATCGACATCAACATGGACGAGGGCCTGCTCGATTCCGAGAAGGCGATGACCGAGTTCTGCAACCTGATCGCCTCGGAGCCGGATATCTCGCGCGTTCCGATCATGGTCGACTCGTCGAAATTCCCGGTGATCGAGGCCGGCCTTAAGACCATCCAGGGCAAGCCGATCGTCAACTCGATCTCGATGAAGGAGGGCGAGGAAGCCTTCCTCGAGCAGGCGCGGATCTGCCGGCAATATGGCGCGGCGGTCGTCGTAATGGCCTTCGACGAGGTCGGCCAGGCCGACACGTTCCAGCGCAAGATCGAAATCTGCACGCGCGCCTACAAGCTGCTGACCGAGACCATCGGCTTCCCGCCCGAGGATATCATCTTCGACCCGAACATCTTCGCGGTGGCGACGGGCATCGAGGAGCACGACAACTACGGCAACGACTTTATCGAGGCGACCAAGGCGATCCGCGAGACCTTGCCGCATGCCCATATCTCGGGCGGCGTCTCGAACCTGTCCTTCTCGTTCCGCGGCAACGAGAAGGTCCGCGAAGCGATGCACTCCGTGTTCCTCTACCACGCCATCAAGGCGGGGATGGACATGGGCATCGTCAATGCGGGCCAGCTCGGATCCTATGACGATCTCGACCCGGAGCTGCGCGAGCTCTGCGAGGACGTTGTCCTCAATCGCCGCAAGGATTCGACCGAGCGGCTGCTGGAGGCCGCGCCGCGCTTCAAGGGCGACGGGTCGGTCGCAGCCTCGGGCAAGGACCTCGCCTGGCGCGAACTACCGGTCGAGAAGCGGCTGGAGCATGCGTTGGTCGCCGGGATCACCGAGTTCATCGACGTCGATACCGAGGAAGCACGGCAGCGGGCCGAGAAGCCGCTGCATGTGATCGAGGGCCCGCTGATGGCGGGCATGAACGTGGTCGGCGACCTGTTCGGCTCGGGCAAGATGTTCCTGCCGCAAGTGGTGAAGTCCGCCCGCGTCATGAAGCAAGCCGTCGCTTATCTGATGCCTTACATGGAGGAGGAGAAGCGCCTGAACGGCGGCTCCGAGCGCTCGGCCGCCGGCAAGGTGCTGATGGCGACGGTGAAGGGCGATGTCCACGACATCGGCAAGAACATCGTCGGCGTCGTGCTCCAGTGCAACAATTACGAGGTGATCGACCTCGGCGTGATGGTGCCGACCCAGAAGATCCTGGAGACGGCACGCCGGGAAAATGTCGACATCATCGGCCTGTCCGGCCTGATCACGCCCTCGCTCGACGAGATGGTGACCGTGGCCTCCGAGATGGAGCGCGAGGGTTTCGATATCCCCTTGCTGATCGGCGGGGCGACGACGAGCCGCGTCCATACGGCGGTGAAGATCCACCCGGCCTACAACGCGGGCCAGACGGTGCATGTGAACGACGCCTCGCGAGCCGTCGGCGTGGTGTCGAGCCTGCTCTCGTCGGAGCAGAAGCCAGCTTACGTAGCCGGCGTGCAGGCGGAATATGCCAAGGTCGCCGAGGCGCATCGCCGCTCGGAGGCCGACAAGCAGCGCCTGCCGCTGGCCAAGGCGCGCGCCAACGCCTTCAAGACGGATTGGGCGAGCTATACACCGCCGAAGCCGAGCTTCCTGGGTACACGGACCTTCCGCACCTACGACATCGCCGACCTCGTGCCGGTGATCGACTGGACGCCGTTCTTCCAGACCTGGGAATTGAAGGGCCGCTACCCGGCGATCCTGCAGGACGAGAAGCAGGGCGAGGCGGCGCGCGCGCTCTGGGACGATGCGCAGGCGATGCTGAAGCGCATCGTCGAGGAGCGCTGGTTCAACCCGAAGGCGGTGATCGGCTTCTGGCCGGCCAATGCCGTCGGCGACGATATCCGCCTCTATACCGGCGAGAGCCGGCAGGACGAACTCGCGACCTTCCATGGCCTGCGCCAGCAGCTCTCCAAGCGCGACGGCAAGCCGAACATGTGCCTGTCCGATTTCGTCGCGCCGGAAGGCGTGGCGCCGGACTATATCGGCACCTTTGTGGTCACGGCGGGCGCCGAGGAAGAGCGCATCTCCGAGAAGTTCGCGCGCGACAACGACGATTACCGCTCGATCATGGTCAAGGCGCTGGCGGACCGCTTCGCCGAGGCTTTCGCCGAGCGGATGCACCAGCTCGTCCGCAAGGAGTTCTGGGGCTACGCGCCGGACGAGGCCTTCTCGAACGAGGATCTGATCCGCGAGGAATATCAAGGCATCCGCCCGGCGCCGGGTTATCCGGCCCAGCCCGACCATACCGAGAAGGAGACCCTGTTCCGGCTGCTGGAGGCCGAGCGCCGCGTCGGCGTGAAGCTGACCGAGAGCTATGCGATGTGGCCGGGCTCCTCGGTCTCCGGCCTCTATTTCGCGCATCCGGAGGCCTACTACTTCGGCGTCGCCAAGGTCGAGCGCGACCAGGTTGAGGATTATGCCCGGCGCAAGGGCATGAGCATCGAGGAGGTCGAACGCTGGCTCGCGCCGATCCTCAACTACGACACGGCTGCCTATCGCCTGCAGGCGGCGGAGTAGTTGCGTTGCCTGGAGGAGCGACACCGCACCTCCAGCCCTCATCCTGAAGAGCAAGCGCAGCTTGCGTCTCGAAGGATGGTCCAGATCGTTCCGGAGCCTCTTGAAACATCGTTCGGGACGCCGTTCTTTCAGAACGGCTCCTCAGGATGAGGCTCGGGGGAATTCCTGTGACGACGACTGACGAGGCCAGGATCATCCGCAAGGCCGAGGCGGCGGATTTGCCGCTCATCCATGCCATCCGCATGGCCGTGCGCGAGAACGTCCTGAGCGATCCCTCGAAGGTGACGGCCGCGGATATCGCCTGGTATCGCGAGCAGGCGATCTTCCTCGTCGCGGAAAGTGCGGGCGAGGTC
>NZ_JAELTI010000094.1 GCF_016428755.1 Allobosea sp. ASV33 | reverse complement strand
CATCCGCGCCGCCGCATAGCGATCGCCATGGCCGGTAAGCAGATGCGCCAGCTCCTCGAAGCCGGGATTATGCCCGATCAGCAGGAGCGTGCGGACATCGCCCTCGACTTCCTGCACGACATCGAGCAGGCGCTCGACCTTGGCCTCGTAGATGCGCGGCTCGTATTGCGTCGCCGGCTTTTCGGGCAGCATCGGCGCGACCATCTCCCAGGTCTCGACCGTGCGCTTGGCCGGCGAAACCAGCACGAGATCGGGCAGGAGCAGTTCGTCGGCGAGATAGCGCCCCATCACCGGGGCAGCTTCCCGACCGCGCGCCGCGAGCGGCCGGTCGCGGTCGGCCACACCCGTGGGCCAGTGGGACTTGGCGTGGCGCAGGAGCATGAGGCGTCGCATGAGGAGAACCTAGCGATGCCAAAGCCGATTTGCGAGGGTCAGTCGTCGACTATTTCCGGCCCCGGTTCGTAGCGCAGCAGATCACCCGGCTGGCATTGCAACACGTCACAGATGCGCGACAGCGTGTCGAAGCGCATGCCGCGCACCTTGCCGGACTTGAGCTGTGAGACCTGCTGTTCGGTCAGGCCGATCCGCTGGGCGAGTTCCTTCGAACGCATCTTGCGGCGTGCGAGCATGACATCGAGTTCGACGACGACGGGCATGACGCCGGCTTACACGAAACTCTGATTCTCGTCCGCCAGCCGGATCGCCTCCCGCAACACATGGCCGAAGGCGATGAGCGCTGCGGCTGCGGCGAGCGCTGCGAAGATTCCGGGATCGAGTGTGATCGCGAGATGCCGCTGCCCCTGCGGATTGTCGAACGTCAAAGCGACGCTTTGCAAGGCGCGAACGATCGGCGAGGTGGCGCCAAAACACGCCAGAAGCCAGCCGACCCGCACAAGCCCGGCTGCATTCTTCTCGACCATGACCCTGCCCTCGCCAAAAGCCCGAAACAGAGCGCCCAACCGCACCATCGCCAGGACGAACAGCCCGGCTGGGATCCAGGCCAGAGCGAACCCCGCCCAATACCCCCTGCCCGAAGCGGCAAGGGCAGAATTCCGGAGCCCGATCGAGCTCCGGGCGTAATCGGAGAGCGCTTCCGCATCGGTCCACAACCAGATGAGGCCGAAAAGCATGAGCGCGGCCGCCACATAGCTGAAGGCGCGCGCCCACCGGCTGATGCGGCGCAGGCGCCCGGCGGCTTCCTGGGAGACGGGGCTCACAAGTTCGTACGATATGGCCATTATCATTCTCTCGGTTGACAAAATTAAACTAAGAGATGAATTTATAAATGTCAAAGACAATCAACCTCGAAGATATCCCATGCGTCTCGCGCCACCTGTTTGCCTTCTCCTTGCCGGCTTTCTCGCCGGTTGCGGGCATGTCCCGCTGACCTCGCTGCCGAAACTGGCCAAGATCGACATCAGGACGACCGACCTCTCGCAGTTGCGCGCCGGGATCAGCCTGCCGGCCGACATCCGCCCGCTGCCTGGCGGCGTGACCATGACGATCGCCGCCCTGCCGAAAGATGGCGGCCGTCACGAGCGCAAGGTGGTACTGGAGGAGGTTCGCGACGCTACGGAACTCGCCTCGCTGCCGGTGCTGGTCGCCCCGGGACGGTACTTCACGCTGTTCAAGCTAAGTTCCGCAGACGTGGCGCGCCTTGGGGCTTTCCGCGAGGAAATGTTCGTCGGTCCGCAGCAAAGCGGCAA
This sequence comes from Allobosea sp. ASV33, assembly GCF_016428755.1. GTDB lineage: Bacteria > Pseudomonadota > Alphaproteobacteria > Rhizobiales > Beijerinckiaceae > Allobosea. The sequence continues at coordinate 18,668 of NZ_JAELTI010000094.1, read as the reverse complement.
TCGGGGCAGCCTTTCGCTCGGCGCGGACAAGGCTTGCAGGCTCGGAGAACTCTCCGGCAAGCCGATCACCATGACCGGCTATCTCAGGACTTCGGAGACACAGGACTATGTCCTGCTGATGCGCGACTTTGATCTGACCGAGGCAGCGCGCGCGATCGACCCCAAGGTGGATCTCGCCACGGCGATACCGGCTTGCGAGCCGGTCGTCGGCCTCACCGGCTCTCGCGCCGTGCCATGAAGGCCAGCTTCTCGAACAGCGAGACATCCTGCTCGTTCTTGAGCAGCGCGCCATGCAGCGGCGGGATCAGCTTGCGCGGGTCGCGCTCGCGCAGCACCTCCGGCCCGATATCCTCCGCGACCAGCAGCTTCAGCCAGTCGAGCAGCTCGGAGGTCGAGGGCTTCTTCTTGATGCCGGGCACCTCGCGTACCTCGAAGAACAGGCGCAGCGCCTCCTCCATCAATCGCTTCTTGATGCCGGGGAAATGCACCTCGACGATCGCCTGCATCGTCTCGGCATCGGGGAAGCGGATATAGTGGAAGAAGCAGCGGCGCAGGAACGCGTCCGGCAATTCCTTCTCGTTGTTGGAGGTGATGATCATCACCGGCCGCTGCGCCGCCTTGATGGTCTCACCGGTCTCGTAGACATGGAACTCCATGCGGTCGAGTTCGAGCAGCAGGTCGTTGGGGAACTCGATATCGGCCTTGTCGATCTCGTCGATCAGCAGCACGGGCCGGACCGGCGCGACGAAAGCCTCCCAGAGCTTGCCGCGCTTGATGTAGTTGCCGATGTCGGAGACGCGGGGGTCACCGAGCTGGCTGTCGCGCAGGCGGCTGACCGCATCGTATTCGTAAAGGCCCTGCTGCGCCTTGGTCGTCGACTTGATGTGCCAGGTGATCAGCGGCGCGCCCAGCGCCGCCGCGACCTCCTCGGCCAGCACCGTCTTGCCCGTGCCGGGTTCCCCCTTCACCAGGAGCGGACGCTCCAGCCGGATCGCGGCGTTGACGGCGACGGTGAGATCCTCGGTCGCGACGTAGTTTTCGGTGCCGGCAAAGCGCATGGACGGTCCTTCTGAGCCAATGGCGGAACGCTATCCCATTCGCTGCGCACGCGGAAACCGCTTTTTCGCCGGAGACACCTGAGCCCTCTCGCCTAAAGGCTCGCGCCACAAGGCGAACTTCTTTCCGCAACAGCAATTCGAAGGTTGTGCTGCGGCGCGGCAAACCGCAAGAATTGCCGGCGCACCCACAAGCCCTCGAATCGCAAGGCAGCCCTTTGGCCGGAACAGTCGACCCTTCCGTCTACAAGGACGCCGTCGTCGTGCTCGCGACGGCCGGCGTGATCGTACCGCTGGCGAAGAGCCTCAAGATCAACTCGATCATCGCCTTCGTCGCCTGCGGCGCGCTGCTCGGCCCCTATGGTCTCGGCGGCCTTGTAGCGAAGCTTCCGCTGCTCGGCACGATCACGGTCTCGAATGCGGAGGCGCTGGCCGGCCCGGCCGAGCTCGGCGTCGCCTTCCTGCTTTTCGTCATCGGCTTGGAGCTCTCCTTCGAGCGCCTCATGACGATGAGGCGCCTCGTCTTCGGGCTCGGCCTCGGCCAGGTCGGGCTTTGTGCTGCCGCGATCGGACTTGCCGCCTATGCGCTCGGCCAGCCGGCGGCAGCCTCGCTCATCATCGGCTTCGGCCTCGCCCTGTCCTCGACGGCGATGGTCGTCGAACTGCTGGCGGCGAAGAAGCGGATGACGACCTCGGCCGGACGCTCCAGCTTCGCGATCCTGCTCTGCCAGGACCTCGCGGTCATTCCACTACTCTTTCTGATCAGCGTGCTCGATGCGCAGAACGGCTCGGGCTCGCTGCTCGCCGGTCTCGCGCAAGCCTTCATCCAGGCCTTCGCTGCGATCGCGACCATTGTCGTTATCGGCCGGCTGGGTTTGCGCCCGTTGTTCCGGCTGGTCGCCTCGACCGATTCGACCGAGAGCTTCATGGCGGCGACGCTGCTGACGGCGCTCGGCACGGGCTTGATCGCGGCCGCGGCCGGCCTGTCGATGGGGTTGGGGGCCTTCATCGCCGGGCTGTTGCTCGCCGAAACGGAGTTCCGCCGCGCCATCGAGGTCACGATCGATCCGTTCAAGTCGCTGCTGATCGGCGTCTTCTTCATCACAGTCGGCATGGGCGTGAACCCCGCCGATGTCGCGGCTCATCCCTTCGCGATCATTGGCGGCGCCGCGGGCCTCATCCTGGTCAAGGGCGTCATCATCTTCGGGCTCGCGCGTCGTTTCCGGCTGGCTACAGCGACAGCCCTCGAAACCGCGATTCTGGTCGCGCCCGGCGGCGAATTCGCCTTCGTGCTGCTCAATGCCGCGACCGGCGCCAAGCTGATCGACCCCGGGGCCACCAGCATCGTGCTCGCCGCCGTCTCGCTCACAATGGTCGCCTTACCGCTCTTGGCGCGGATCGCACGCGGTCTCGCGCAAAAGCTCGCCAACCCCATCATCCTGCCCGACGAGGCCGCCGTGCTGCCGCCGGACGACCGGACGCCGCGCGCCATCGTCGTCGGCGGCGGGCGTGTCGGCCGCCTCGTCGGCTCGATGCTGGACGAGCACGGCAAGTCCCACATCGTTATCGACGCGGATGCCTCGCTCATCACGGCGCAGCGCCGCGCCGGGCGCCCGGCCTATTACGGCGACGCGACCAAGCCCGAATTCCTGCGCCTCTGCGGCCTGGAGGAAGCGACCGCACTGATCGTGACGATCGACAATTCGCGCGCCGTCGACGCTATCGTGCTGGCGGCCCGCTCATTGCGCCCGGACATCGTCATCGTCGCGCGTGCCCGCGACGCGACCCATGCCCGCCATCTCTACGAGATCGGCGTCAACGACGCGGTTCCCGAAACCATCGAGGCCAGCCTGCAATTGTCGGAAGCGGCCCTGGTCGGGCTCGGCGTGCCGATGGGCCTCGTCATCGCCTCGGTTCACGAGCGGCGCGACGGCTTCCGCGCTCAGCTCAAGCCGGCAGGCGCCGCGGCAGCCCGCGCCCTTCCCCGCCACGCCCGCTCGCGAAGGTTGTGAGCGCGGTGGTGGCCGCCGCAGACTCCGGCTCGCGCGGGAAATAGCCGGCCTCGCGCGCCACGCGCCGGATATGGCCGTAGAACTGCGCCGCGCTCATCGCCCAGCTATGCCGCGCCGCCAATTCCAGGCAGGTCTCGCGCGGCACCCGCAGCGCCTGCATCGCCGCGCTGCGCAGATCCTCGTCCAGCACCGCCGCTCCGCTGCCGGCGAAGACATCGCGCGGGCCCTGCACCGGGAAGGCTGCGACCGGCAATCCGCTCGCCGCAGCTTCCAGCAGTACGATCCCGAATGTGTCGGTCAGGCTCGGGAAGACGAAGACGTCAGACGACGCATAAATCCCCGCCAGCTCCTCGCCCTCTTTCAGCCCGAGGAAGAGGGCTTCGGGAAACGCCCGCTCGAGATCGGCCCGCGCTGGCCCATCGCCGACCACGACCTTGCTGCCAGGCAGCTTGAGCGACAGGAAGGCCTCGACATTCTTCTCGACGGCAACGCGCCCGACATAGAGGAAGATCGGCCGCGGCAGATCGAGCAGGCTCTGCGAGCGTGGATGAAACAGGCCGAGATCGACGCCCCGCCCCCAGCGCACCAGCTTCTCGAAGCCTTGCTGGCGCAGTTCGTCCTCGACCGTCGCAGTCGAGACCATCACGGCAGCAGCGGGGCCGTGGAAGCGGCGCAGCAACCGGTAGCTCCAGCTCTCGGGAATAGGCCAGCGCGCCGCGATATATTGCGGGAAGCGCGTATGGTAGCTCGTGGTGAACGGCCGCTTCTGGGCAAGGCAGACCGCCCGCGTCAGCCAGCCGATCGGCCCTTCGGTCGCGATATGGATATGGTCCGGCGCGAAATCGGCGATACGCGCAGCCAGGGCCCGGCGCGTCGCAAGTGCCAGCCGGATATCGGGATAGCTCGGCAGACCGACCTGATGGAACCCTTCCGGTGTCAGGGCCTGCGCCGTGATGCCAAGATCGGGAGCAGCCGCGATCATCTGTTCCAGCGAGCGCACGACGCCATTGACCTGCGGGCGCCAGGCATCGGTCGCGACCAGCACGCGCATCACGCGGCCTCGATCAGGTCCCGGACCGGGGCCGGCCGCGCCGGCACCGTCACCGGCACGGCGGTCGCGTCCTTCAGCCGGCCCTGCGGCCAGCGGATCAATTCGAAGCGGCCGTCCTCGTGCTCGACGAAGGCGGTGCAGCTTTCGACCCAGTCGCCGGTATTGATATAGGTGAGCCCCTCGATCTCGCGATGGGCGGCGTGATGGATATGGCCGCAGATCACGCCATCTGCCTTGTGGCGGCGCGCCTCGGCGGCAAGGCAGGTCTCGAACTCGCCGATATAGTTCACGGCGTTCTTGACCTTGGCCTTGGCCCAGGCCGAGAGCGACCAGTGCGGCAGGCGCAGCACGCGGCGCACCCGGTTGATCACCATGTTGAGCGCCAGCGCGACCGTGTAGGCCCAGTCCCCGAGCAGCGCGAGCCATTTGGCATTGCGCACTACGAGGTCGAACAGGTCGCCATGGATGACGAGCATGCGTTTGCCGTCGGCGGTTTCGTGGACGATCTCGTCGACAAGCGTGATGCCGCCGAACTGCAGGCCGGTGAAGTCGCGCAGGAAATCGTCGTGGTTGCCGGTGACGTAGATCAGCTTCGAGCCCTTGCGCACCTTGCGCAGAAGCTTCTGGATCACGTCGTTATGCGCCTGCGGGAAATACCAGCCGCTCTTCAAGCGCCAGCCGTCGATGATGTCGCCGACCAGATAGATCTGCGGCGCATCATAGGCGCGCAGGAACTCCAGCACGAGATCGGCCTGGGCGCCACGGGTGCCCAGATGCAGATCCGAGATGAAGATGCTGCGAACCCGCTTGCTGTCGTCCTCGTCGCTCATGCCGGTCAGCCCCTGCTGCTGCGATGCGAGCGCCGTGTGTCTGATTTGCGTTGCGCTTTGATGACGGCGCGGCCAATCCGTGCTCAGGCTACGCGCCACGCAGTTTGCTATGCTGATCGGAGAACATCATGGATCTGGGAATTGCCGGCCGCACGGCCATTATCTGCGCCTCCAGCAAGGGGCTGGGCCGCGGCTGCGCCGAGGCGCTGGCGCAGGCCGGCTGCACGGTCGTGATCAATGGCCGTGACGCCACCACGCTGGAAGCCACTGCCGCCGCGATCCGCGCCGCCACCGGCGCGACCGTCATCGCCGTGGTCGCCGACGTCTCGACCAAGGCAGGCCAGGACGCGCTGCTGGCGGCGGCGCCCAATCCCGACATCCTCGTCAACAACAATGGCGGCCCGCCGCCCAAGCCCTTCCGCCAGGTGACGCGCGAAGGCCTGCTCGAAGGCGTCGTCCAGAACATGGCGACTCCGCTGGAACTGGTGCAGCGCGTGATCGACGGCATGGTCGAGCGCGGTTTCGGCCGGATCATCAACATCACCTCGGCCAGCGTCGTGACCCCGCTGACCGGCCTCGACGTCTCCTCGGCCGCGCGCGCCGGCCTCACCGCCTTCCTCTCGGGCGTCGCCCGCGAGGTCGCGCATGCCAATGTCACCATCAACAACATCCTGCCGGGCGTCTTCGATACCGACCGGATCAAGACCGCGACCAACAAGGTCGCCGAGATGCAGAACATCAGCATCGAGCAGGCCACGAAGAACCGGCTCGCCGCGGTTCCCGCCGGCCGCCTCGGCACGCCCGACGAGTTCGGCAAGCTCTGCGCCTTCGTCGCCAGCGCCCATGCCGGCTACCTCACCGGCCAGAACTTCCTGATCGACGGCGGCGCCTTCCGCGGCACGTTCTGACGCCAAGTGCATTAGCACCTTGGCGCCGTCATGCTCGGGCTTGACCCGAGCATCTCATCGCCATGGAGGCTCCTGCAGCTCTTCCGGCAGGAGATTCTGGGCCAAGCCCGAGAATGACGCGTGTTTGGTCGGCCCCGCGCTTCCTCACGCTCCCACACCAACGGCCTAGCCGGGTTGCAGAGTTCACGCTTCGCTTCCCGGCTTCGACATGATCTAACGACGGACGGTTTCGCTCGAAGCCGTCCCAGTTCTTCGGCCACGCGCTTTGTCCCCTTTCCTCGGCATCATCCTCAAGCTGGTCTCGGCGCTGGCCTTCACGCTGATGTCGGCGGGGATCAAGTCGATCTCGACGCGCTATCCGACCGGCGAGATCGTCTTCATCCGCTCCTTCTTCGCGATGATCCCGCTGTTGATCTGGCTCGCCTGGCGTTCCGAGCTGCCCGCCGCCCTGAAGACCGACAATCTGCGCGGCCATCTCAAGCGCGGCATCATGGGCTCGACCGGCATGTTCTGCGGCTTCGCCGCCCTGCAGTTCCTGCCCCTCTCCGAAGCCGTCGCGATCGGCTATGCCGCGCCGCTCGCCGTGGTCGTGCTGGCCGCGCTCGTCCTGAAGGAGCGGGTCCGCATCTATCGCTGGACGGCGGTGACGATCGGCTTCGTCGGCGTGCTCATCATGCTCTCGCCGCATCTGGGCGCCGGCACCCATCCTGTCGGCAGCAATGCCGCGATCGGAGCCATGCTCGGGCTTGCCGGCGCCTTCTGCTCGGCCTTCGCCTCGGTCGAGGTGCGCCTGCTGACCGCGACCGAGCGGACCGGCGCCATCGTCTTCTACTTCATGCTGCTGACCAGCCTGCTGGGCCTTACGACCATCCTGCTCGGCTGGAACATGCCGAACCTCCAGGATGCGATCCTGATGGTGCTGATCGGCATCCTCGGCGGCCTCGGCCAGATCCTGCTCGTCCAGGCCTATCGCTATGGCGACGCCTCGCTCATAGCGCCCTTCGAATATTCGACCATGCTCTGGGCGCTGGCGATCGGCTGGTTCTGGTTCGGCGAGTGGCCGGCCCTGACGATCGTCATCGGCGGGATCATCGTCATCAGCTCGGGAATCTACGTGATCCTGCGCGAGCGGCAGCTCGGCCTTGTCCGGCGCGAGCAGCGCGAGGTCGGCCCCAGCCGCATGACCTGACCCTCGCGGAACCGAAAGGTCTGCGTCAGGCACAGTTCGCTTGTTCAAACGATCGTCCGTCGCTACAAACGATTTCACAGTCGAAAAGGGGCGGACGGATGGGAATCGAGACCAAGGAGCGCGGCGGGCGGGAGCTTGAATCCGGGGCTCAGGTCATCTCGGGCCAGCTCGGCAAGACCATCCAGCGCCTGCGCAAGGCCTATAATTTCTCGCTCTCCGACCTCGCCGAGCAGTCCGGCGTCGCCAAGTCGATCATCAGCCAGATCGAGCGCAACGAGACCAATCCGACGCTGGCAACGATCTGGCGGCTGTCGCAGGCCCTCGACATCTCGATCGAGCGCGTCCTCTCCAGCGGCGAGGAAGAGCCCTTCATCGAGAAGACCACCCGCGCCGATACGCCGATCCTCGTCTCCGAGGACGGCAAGCTGCGCCTCGCCATCGTCGGCTGGATCAAGACGGTCGAATGGCTGCAATGGTACGAGGTCAGCGCCGAGCCCGGCGGCGAGCTCGATTCCGAGGGCCACCAGCGCGGCTCGATCGAATCGCTCTCGGTGACGTCGGGCGAATTCGAGGTCGAGGTCGGCGACATCGTCCAACGCGCCAAGGCCGGCGAGACGCTCCGCTATCGCTGCGACCGCCGCCACGTCGTCCGCTGCGTCGGCAACGAACCCGGAACCGCCCTGATGGTCTGCATCCTCAAGGCGGCGGTGATGGAGTAGGCGCCGGCTCCGGCCCGGCGAATATCCAATCAGCTCGACACGGTCAGCAGGTTCGCGTCGCGCGCGAGCCGCCACCGGCCGTCGGCCTCCTTGCGCAACAGGGTCAGCGTATAGCCGGGCCGGCGGACAGTCTCGCAGCCCGTCGGCGTTATCTGCATCGCGATCCGGTTGCGGATGAACGCCCATTCGCCGAGGATCTTGAGCTCGACGATCTCGCTCGTACCCTCGGTCAGGCTCCCGCCCGCCCCTTTCAAGAGCGCCGCGAAAGCCGCCTTCCCGAATGGCTCCTGCCCCGGAACCATAAAGACGACATCCTCGGTCATCAGGCCGAGTACGGTGTCGAGATCGCCTCTCCGGCTCGCCGCCATCCAGGCCTCGACGACCTGCCGGATCGCCCGTTCGTCGTCGCTCATGTCGTTCTCCCTCCTCGGCTGCACCCTGTCGGGATACCTTGTCCGCTCACCGATCGGCACAAGCTGGAGTTAACTTCTCTCGCGTAGATGGAACTCTGGCTTGGGCGCACGGGGAGCATCTGACTATGCCTGAAGCCGGACGCTGGCAGCACTGACGGCGACACCGATGGATCTCGCAACCCTCTGGTATCTGACGACGGGAACAGCGGTCCTCGCGACCATCATGACCCTCTGGGAACGGAAGGGACATGGCCAGCGTTCGCGCGAACTCGGTCTCTGGGCAGCGGCCTATGGCGTGTTCTCCTTGGGCTGCATCCTCTCCATCCTGCGTCGGGACCTGCCCGGCATCTCCGGCTTCGCCGCCGCAAACACCGCCATGATGCTCGGTTACCTCCTGGTGCTCCAGGGGGCCCTGGCGCTGGACGGCCGCAGGCTGCCGCCCATCCTGATCGCCGGCCTGCTCACCGCGATCGGATGCGCCTGGTTCGCTGCCGGCCCGGCAGCGGCAGGGCTGTTCTGGAATCATGTCAGCGCACTTCCGATCGCGATCGTCTCGTCGCTGATCGCCCTCGTCCTGCTGCGCAGCCGGACCGTGCGGGCGCTGCGCTCGCGCCCGATCGCCATCGCCGTCTTCGCGAGCCACGGCCTGTTCTACGCCGGCCGCTCCTTCGTCGTTCCCGTCATCGCGGCGATCCATGGCGAGGAGGTGCTTGCGCTCGTGGCCGAGATCACGATGTACGAGGCCGTTCTGTTCACCGTCGCGATGCCGATGTCGTTGCTTGCACTCGTGCGCGAGGAGGACCGGGCCAGTCTGCTCGCAACCGCGCGCACCGATTTTTTGACCGCGTTGAGCAACCGGCAGGGCTTCTTCGAACTGGGCCCCAGGCATTTGAGCCGCGCCGGCAAGGATGCCCCGCATTCCCTGCTCGCCTTCGATCTCGATCACTTCAAGACCATCAACGACCGTTATGGCCACGATGCGGGCGACCGTGTCCTCAAGCTCTTCGCTGATATCGCGCGCGATGTGGCAGGGCAGCAAGCCATGAGCGCCCGGCTCGGCGGCGAGGAATTCGTGATCCTGCTGCCGCAGACCCGCGGCGCGGAAGCCCATGCGATCGGGCAGAGCATCGCCCGCAGCTTCACGGAGGCGGCCGGGCGAAGCGATGGGCTCGGCATCCCCGCGACCGTCAGCATCGGGCTCGCCGAGACCAGCGGCCGCGAACCCGACCTCTTGGCGCTTCTGGCCGCCGCCGATCGCGCACTCTATCAGGCCAAGACGCTCGGCCGGAACCGCATCGAGATCGCCCAGCCGGAGCAGGTTGCGAGAGCCGCCTAAAGGTTCGCGCTTTCCCCCGCGGCTTCCGCGATGAGGTCCCCGAGCGGCCGGGTACCGTCCCAGAGGGCGGCGCTCCACCCCTCCCTGCGCGCCGCATCGACATTCGCTTGCTTGTCGTCGATGAAGAAGATCGCGTCGGGCGCAAAGCCGGAGCGCTCGGCGGCCGCGCGAAAGAACTCCGCTGTTGGCTTGGCCCAGCCGAGCTGCGCCGCATAATGCATCGCATCGAAGTGCTGCTTCAGCGCGAGCTCTTCCCAGATATAGCGCGCACGCTCATGCTCCTGCACGGTGGCAAGATGCAATGTCACGCCTTCGGCTCGGATGGCCGGGAGCTGCGCCAGCAGGTTCTGGTCGAGATGGGCATCGTTCTCGAACCAGTATCGGACAAGCTCGTCGGCGCTCAAACCCGGCGCGATCTCGGCCAGCACCGGCGTGAGACGATCGCGCAAACCGGCACGCCCCAGGATGATGTCCGCCCAATGCGGCGCGAAGAACGCCGATTGCAGCATGGCCGGCGAAAGGCCGAGATCGCGCTCGAGATGGGTGGCCCAGCCCTTCGGGTCGGGGTGCACGATCAGCACGCCGTCGACGTCGACCATCAGGGCTTTGAAGCGCATGCGCCCGGCCGCTGCCCTACGGCGCCTTGGCTTGCGGACGCTCCGGCCCGTCGATCGCCGGCAGCGATTTCAGGTACTCCGCCATCGCCATTCGGTCGGCCTCGGGCAGTTGCGCGATGTTGCGCACCACAGCCGCCATCGAGCCGCCGACATTGTCGAAGCTCGGCGTGAAACCGGTCTTCAGGAGCTCGGCGATCTCCTCCTTCGACCATTTGGCCAGCCCCTTCTCGGACTGGGTGATGTTGGGCACCCAGCCCTTGCCCTCCGGATCCGGCCCGCCGGCGAAGCGCGTCGCCGGGACGATGGCGCCGAGCGCGTTGCGGGCGGAATGGCACTCGGCGCAATGGCCGGGGCCGTTCACGAGATAGGCGCCGCGGTTCCAGGACTCGCTCTTGGCCGGATCGGGCCGGAACGGAGCGCGCTCGAAGAACAGGAGCTTCCAGCCGCCGACGACCCGGCGGATGTTGAACGGGAAGCGCAGGTCATGCGGCGCAGCCTTGCCCTCGACCGGCGGCAACGTGCGGATATAGGCGAAGAGATCGGCCAGCGCCTTCGGCGGCATCAGCCGGTAGGAGGTATAGGGGAAGGACGGGTAGAGATGCTGGCCCGAGGGCGAGACGCCGGCCGCCATCGCATCGACGAAATCCTGCACGCCCCAATTGCCGATGCCGTCGCGCGTATGCGGCGAGATATTCGGCGCATGGAAGGTGCCGAAGGGCGACTCCAGCGCAAGCCCGCCGCCGAGCCTGAGCTTGTCGTCCTGTCCGGGCGTCGCATGGCAGGAGGTGCAGCCGCCGGCCGAGAACAGCAGCTTGCCGTTCTCGACATCCGCCGCCGGCAGCGCCCCGATCTCCGGCGAGGGCGAGACCACGCGCGGGTCGGTGAGCACGTAGAAGCCCGCGAATCCGACGATCGCCAGCAGCACGAGGGTCACGAAAAGGCGGCGCAGCAGCAGCATCGAGATCTCCCGTCGGCAGGTCGACAGATTGGACGGGCCGGCCTCGCATCGGCAACCCTGAAAACGCAGCAATTCCAAACTGGGGTGTTGGAGATCATCCCAGGAACCACGCCGTCACTCCGGCAAGAGCCGTCATTCTCGGGCTTGACCCGAGAAGCTCTGGACAAGAGGGCACGGGTTTCCGAGATGCTCGGGTCAAGCCCGAGCATGACGGCGGCGGAGCCGCCAAGGTCCCCCTACGAAAAAGCGGGCGGCCATCGCTGGCGCCCGCTTGTCGAACCGGCCGTGAAGCCGGTCACTTCTTGATGCGATAGGCCTCGTGGCAGGTGCCGCAATTCTTCGTCGCCGCGCCGAAGGCGGTGCGGAAGCCGTCGAGGCTGGCGACGGTCGCGCCGGCGGATGCATCGGCCTCGAACTTGGCGAAGGCCGCCTTGAACCCGGCCTGATCCTCCCAGATCTTCGGAGATGCCGTGGTCTCGCCGCCGGTCTTGGAGGAATCGGGGAACAGGCTCGGCATCTTCTTGGCGGCATCGGCATAGGTCTTGAAGACCGCCTGCGCCTTGGCCGCGTCGAAGGCGACCTCGCCCTTGGCGATCGCCGCGCCTTCGCGCGTCGCGGCACCGACGGCCTTCATCGTCTGCTGGCGCTCCGCGATCGGGTTCGACTGCGCCATCACGGCGGTGAGGCCGAGCCCGAGGCCGGCAAGAACGAGAGCGGTGCGGATCATTCAGTTCCCCTCAAAGACAAGTCCGCGCGAGATGCGCAATTTCGAACTTGTCCAGATCAAACGATGATCGCAACAGAGCCAAGTCGCTTTTGCGTGAATGGACTTGCGGCATCGCAAGTCCATCCTTGCATCAAAGCCGATATCCGGCCTCCTTCAGCGCCGTGAACACCTTGAGCGGCGTCGCCGGCATGTCCATCGCCTTGATGCCCGCGGCCCGGTCGAGCGCATCGACCACCGCGTTCATCACCGCCGGGCAGGCGCCGATCGCGCCGGCCTCGCCCGCGCCCTTCACGCCGATGGCGTTGGTCAGGCAGCGGACATTGCGCGTCTCGAAATGGAAGTTCGGAACATCGATGGCACGCGGCAGGGCATAGTCCATGAAGGTCGCGGTCAGCATCTGCCCGTCCGGATCGAAGCGGATCTCCTCCATCAGCGCCTGGCCGATGCCCTGGGCCGAGCCGCCATGGACCTGGCCCTGCAGCATCAGCGGGTTCAGCGTCACGCCGAAATCGTCGACGACGACGTAGTTGAGGATTTCCGTGCCGCCCGTACCGGGATCGATCTCCAGCTCGCAGACATGGGTGCCGTTCGGATAGGTCGCTTCCGGCGGCTGCCAGCTCTGATGGACCTTGAGCATGGCAGGCGTCGCGCCCGGCAGCGCCGCGATCGCGGCAAGGTCGAGCGCCTTGTCGGTGCCGACGATCCGCACTGCACCATCGGCGATCTCGAGATCGCCCACCGCCGCCTCGAGCTTCTCGGAGGCGAGCTGCTTGAGGTTGTCGCTCAGGATGCCCGTCGCCTTGTCGAGCGCCGCGCCTCCCACCGGAATCGAGCGCGAGCCGCCCGTGCCCGAGCCGGTCTCGACCCGGTCGGTATCGCCCTGCACGACGCGGATGCGGTCCATCGGAATGTCGAGATGCTGCGAGACGAGCTGCGAATAGGCGGTCTCATGCCCCTGCCCGTTCGACTGCGTGCCGATCAGCACGGTGACGGTGCCGTCCTTCTCCAGGATCACGGTCGAGCTTTCCGGCCCGCCGCCGCCGCAGGCCTCGATATAGCTGGCCATGCCGATGCCGCGGATCTTGCCGGCCTTGGCCGAGACCTTCTGACGGGCCTTGAACCCCTTCCAGTCGGCGACATCCATGGCGCGGCGCATATGGCCCTCGAACTCGCCGGAATCATAGACCGGGCCGGTCTGCGTCTTGTGCGGCATCTCCGTCGGCTTGACGAAGTTCTGCGCGCGCACCGCATCCGGCGTCTTTCCGGTCTCGCGGGCGATCGCATCGACCAGCCGTTCGATCAGATAGGCCGCCTCGGGACGCCCGGCGCCGCGATAGGCGTCGACCGGCGTGGTGTGGGTCAGCACGCCCCTGAACACGACATGCACGGCCGGGATGTTGTAGCAGCCCGGCGTCATCGTCGTTCCGACCCAGGGAATGAAGGGCCCATATTGCGAGAGCCAGGCGCCCATCTCGGCCGAGAGGTCGACCTTGAGACCGATGAACTTGCCCTTGGCGTCGAGCGCCATCGTCGCCGTCGCGAGATTGGCACGGCCATGGGTGTCGGCGAGGAAATGCTCGTTGCGATCGGCGACCCAGCGCACCGGGCGCTTCAGCTTCTCCGCTGCGATCATCGCCAGCGGATATTCGCGATAGAGGAAGATCTTGGTGCCGAAGCCGCCGCCGACATCGGGCGTCACCACGCGGATGCGCTTGGGATCGACCTTGAGCACATAGGTCGCGATCAGGTCGCGCATGCCATGGCTGCCCTGGCTGCCCAGCGTCAGGGTCCAGCGCTTATCGGCCTTGTCGTATTCGGCGATGCAGGCCCGCGTCTCCATGTAGTTGGAGGCGAGCCGGTTGTTGACGACAGTCACAGAAACGGTGCGCGCCGCCTTGGCGAAGGCCTTCTCGGTCTTCTCGCGGTCGCCCTGCTCGGCTTCGAAGGCGACGTTGCCCGCCCGATCCGGCCAGACCTGCGGCGCGCCCTTGTCCAGCGCCTCAGTGATGCCGGTGACCGCCGGCAGCGGATCCCAGTCGATCGCGATCGCCTCGGCCGCGTCGCGCGCCTGCGCCAGCGTCTCCGCGACAATAAAGACAACGGCCTCGCCGACATGGCGCACGGTATCGGTCGGCAGAACCGGGACCGGCAGGGATTTCGACATCTCGCCGGAGGTCGTCTTCACATGGCCCTTGCAGGGCAGGTCGCCATAGTGGGAGACGTCGGCGCCGGTCAGGATGAGCTTCACGCCCTTCATCGTCCGGGCGGTTTCCACGTCGGCGATGGCGAAGCGGGCATGGGCGTAAGGCGAGCGCAGCACGAAGGCGTGCAGGGCGCCCTCGGCGGCGATGTCGTCGGTATAGCGGCCGGTGCCGGTGGTCAGGCGCTGATCCTCGACCCGCCGCACCGGCTGGCCGAAACCGAATTTCATGGGACGCATGAGGCATATCCTCGTTTTGGTCTGATGAAAGACTGGAACAGAAATCGTGCCACGTCAGCCCCCGGCGCGTGGCGCGCCGGGGTGCGTCAGGTGCATTCGAGCGCTCAGCGCGACATGCGCACCGCCGTCTCCGAGAGCGAGACCATGGTGTTGTAGTTGTTGACGATCCAGTTGGCGTCGTTGGCCGCGCCGCGCCGGACGTCGCCCTTGCTCTTGGCGAGCTTGTCGCTGAAATCGCGCAGCTTGCCGAGCCAGGAGCTCGCCTGGCTCTCGATGAAGGGCACGCCCTTGGGCTCCTTGTCCTTGAACGCATCCATCTCCCGGACGGCGCCGGCATAATCGGCGACCGCGGCGTTGAACGACTTGAGATCGACGATCGGGCTCTCGTTGCTCGGCATCAGGTCCATCACGGCGCGTGCATTGATCATGATGTTGCGCACCTGCCAGCGCGCCGACTTGCCCTCGCGCTGCTCGATCGAGGCAAGCTCGCGCTGGTCGAGCCCGCGCTTGTAGACGCGCATCAGCGCATCGAGCTTGGAGCGCTCCTCCAGGAAGGTCTTGGCCGCCGGCACCATCAGGGCATGCAGCTTCTGGCCCTCGGCGAGATTGTCGTCGCGATAATCCTTGCGATCGTAATAGCGCTCCGCCTTGGTGATCAGCGGCGCCAGTTCCTGATAGGCCTTGATGTAGCGGCCCATGGTCTCGTCGATCGCCGGTAGCTTCGGCTCGCGGGCCATCGCCTCCTCGGCCTTCTTGATCTCGCCCGCCACGTCGTAAAGGCTGTAGAGCCCGTAGGTGATGTAGCGCTCCTTGCCGGTCGGGCCCTTCTTCATGTCGACCCAGCTGCCATAGCGCTCCCAGGACTGGATGGCGCGCAGCGTGCGGTTCATCAGCCCGGTATAGGCGTTCGACTTGGAGATCGCGGCCTGGAGGTCGTCATCGGCAGCCTTGCTCGTGCTGCCGGCCGGCATCGTCGCGGCACCTTGCGCCCAGCCGGCTCCGGGAGCGGCCAGAAACAGCGCGGTGGCGCACGCCGCACCATAGAAAAACGCTCGGATCAGCATGGTCTTTTATCCTTAGTCATGAGCGGCGCCGGGCGGGGATGAGGCCTTCAGGCCTCAATCCTGCGTCACCGGTTCGCCGTGCATCAGCCAGTCCTTGAAGCCGCCGGCATAGTGGCTGTCGATGTCGAGCCCCGCCGACTGCGCGAATTCGAGCGCGCGCCGCGAGCGCACGCCTGCCGCGCAGGAGAAGACGACGCGCTTGCCCGGTTCGTTCGGCAGGTCGGCCGGATCGAATTGCGAGAGCGGCCGCGACACCGAGGCCGGAATATGTCCGGCGGCGAATTCATGCGGCTCGCGGACATCGACCAGCAGGATGGAGCCATCACTCAAGCCCGCCTTCACGGCGTCGATATCGAGGTCGTTCACGATCATGGTTGTTTTCCGCGTGTGACTTGCGGTTGAAACGCGCCGTCATTCCGGGCTTGATCCGGAATCCATCGGAGAGCGCCGGTCCTTGCGATGGATTCCGGATCGGCGCCGCTATCGCGGCTTGTCCGGAATGACGGCTGCGTCTGCCGCAGGAAAACAGCCACGGACCAGCGGCCCGTGGCTGCAAATCTATAGTGGGGACCTCAGGCCTTCGGCGGAATACGCAGGACCCAGCCCGGCTGGATCAGGTCGGGATTCTTGACCGGCGGCGTATTGGCCTTGACGATCTCGGTGTACTTGGCGCCCTGGCCCTTGCCGTAATGCTCCTCGGCGATCTTCCAGAGCGTATCGCCCTTCTTCACCGTATAGAACACGGCGGCCGGAGCCTCCTTGGTCACGGCGAGTTCCGACTCGACCTGCGCCACGCCCGTGGTGTTGCCGAGCGCGAGAATGATCTTCTCGGCCTCTTCCGTCGAAACGGCCTTGCCGGACACCTTCACCTTGTCGCCGTCGATCTGGATGTTGACGTCGGACGGCAGGCCGTGGCCCGCAAGCTCCTTCTGAAGGTCGTCGGCGGTCGCAGCCTTGGCCGAACCGCCGAATATCTTGGCGCCGGCATCCTTGATGAAACTGAACAAACCCATTGAATAAACCTCCTCGTGTCGCTGCGCCATCAAGCCCTGTCCGGCGCCCCTATGCAAGTCGCGGCGGAAAAGGTGTTTTGCTTGCCGGCTACCGCTCTTTGCGCGCGGCCACGCCCCAACGGCCTTTCCCGCCCGGCCCGCGGCTGGCAAGAACGTCGCGAGAGAAACCGGAGTTCCCCATGCTGACCCTCGCCCAGGCCCAAACCATCCTCCAGACCGCGCTCGACCATGCCGAAGCCAACGGCTTCAAGCCGCTCGCCATCGCCGTGCTCGATGCCCGCGGGTCGCAGAAGGCCTTCGCCGCGCAGGACGGCACCAGCCTGAGGCGCGGCGAGATCGCGCTCGGCAAGGCGCATGGCGCGGTCGCGCTCGGCGTCGGCTCGCGCGCGATCCACAAGATGGCGCTGGACCGGCCCTATTTCGTGGAGGCTGCGACCCATGCAGTCGGCGGCTCGCTGGTGCCGGTCCCCGGCGGCGTGCTGATCCGCTCGCCCGAGGGCGCGCTGCTGGGCGCGGTCGGCATCTCCGGCGACACCTCGGACAATGACGAGGCTGCCGCCTGCGCCGGCATCGCCGCCGCCGGGCTCAAATCCGATACCGGAGCCTGATTCCACTCCGGCGATCGGGGAGAAGAGAAGGCTCTTCCCCTTCCCCCGGTCGCCCCATCCATTCCGCACTTTCCACTTGCCAACCGGCCATCGAAGCCTCATGTCCTCCGCGCGGGTTCGTTAAATCGGACAGTTTGGACCGGCTCGAAGGTAGAATCATGAGCGACGCGGCAGCCGCCAACGAAAACGAAGTCATCATCACCGACGTCGTCATCATCGGCGCCGGCCCCTGCGGCCTCTTCGCGGTGTTCGAACTCGGCCTGCTCGATATCCGCGCGCATCTCGTCGATATCCTGCCGAAGGTCGGCGGGCAGTGCGCCGAGCTCTATCCGGAGAAGCCGATCTACGACATTCCCGGCTTCCCGATGGTGACCGGCCAGGCGCTGGTCGACAATCTGCTGGAGCAGATCAAGCCGTTCGGGCCGACCTTCCATCTCAACCAGATGATCGAAGGGGTGGAACCGGCAGGCACGCCGGAGGCGCCGCGCTTCCGCGTCACCACCGATGCCGGCACCGTCTTCGACACCAAATCGGTGATCATCGCCGCCGGCGGCGGTTCCTTCCAGCCGAAGAAGCCGCCGATTCCGGGCATCGAAGCCTACGAGGCCGGCTCGGTCTTCTACGCCGTGCGCAAGATGGAGGCCTTCCGCGGCCGCAACATCCTAATCGTCGGCGGCGGCGATTCCGCCCTCGACTGGACGCTGAACCTCCAGCCGATCGCCAACCGCGTCACGCTGATGCACCGCCGCGACGATTTCCGCGCCGCCCCGCATTCGGTCGAGCAGATGCGCGCCCTAGTCGCCGAGGGCAAGATGGACATGAAGCTGGGCCAGGTCACCGGCCTGAAGGGCGAGAACGGCAAGCTGGAAGCGGTCGTCTGCCGCGGCACCGACAACGAGCCCTTCGACATCGCCTGCGATACGCTGCTGCCCTTCTTCGGCCTGACGATGAAGCTCGGCCCGATCGCCGACTGGGGGCTGAACCTCCACGAGAACCTGATCCCGGTCGATACCGAGAAGTTCGAGACCAGCGTGCCCGGCATCTTCGCCGTAGGCGACATCAACACCTATCCGGGCAAGCTCAAGCTCATCCTCTCGGGCTTCCACGAGGCTGCGCTCTGCGCCCAGAAGGTGCACCGCTACGTCTATCCGGAGAAGCGGCTGACCTTCCAGTACACGACCTCCTCCAGCAGCCTGCAGAAGAAGCTCGGCGTCGCCTGAGCGAGGCTTTCCGGGCGATTGCTCAGGGAATGGCTGTCATGAAGGCTGTCATCCCGTGCGCGCTGCAGCGTGAAACGCTGCTGCGCAGACACGGGACCGCGTGCCGCCTGGGGCTCCCTTACAACCTCCGCAAAGGTGCCTCTTCCTGAGAACGGTCCCGTGTCTGCGCAGCGGCATTCACATGCCGCAGCGCGCACGGGATGACACCGCCCGCCTGAAAGCGGCACTCGCTAGATCAGAGCGCGACGAAAGCCGCGGCAGCCGCCGCGGCTTTTTCAATGCGCGACCGGGTCGCCGGGAATATGCGCGGCGGCCGTGCCGTTGCGCACCGGCTGGACCTGGCTCGGGAGCAGCCCCAGCGAATTGCGCACGCTGAGCGACGGCCCGGACAGCATCGGCATCTCGCCCGGCGCCGCGACGATCTGCGGCCCACTCTGCTTCGGTGCCGGCGGCAATGTGTCCTCCGGCTCCTGCGGCTCGATGCGCGCCTTGAGCTCGGCTAGCGCCC
>NZ_JAELTI010000093.1 GCF_016428755.1 Allobosea sp. ASV33 | reverse complement strand
CGATGACGGCGCCGGCCGCGCCGCCGAAGTCGCGCTCGGCGCCCTGATCGCGCGCTTCCTGCCGATGGACGATGCCACGCAGGCTGCCTTCGCGCCGCTGCGCGAGACCGTCCTGAAGAACTGGAACGGCATCGAGGTCGGCCGCATCCGCGCTCCCGCCGCCTGAGCCCGATCAGCGCACCGCGTTGTTCGCGACCACGATCCCGGCGGCCCTGCCGTCGGGGGCCTTCGTCAGGTCGCCGGTGACGGGCTTGCCGTATTCGGTGCCGATCACGGCGCCGTCGCGGGCCTCGGCGATGACGTTGTTGGCGATCAGCGCGTTGCGCTCCTTCGGCACCAGCGAGACCGAGACGCCGATGCCGGTCTTGCGGATGACGTTGCCGGTGGCAGCGAGGTTGCGCATGCCCCAGGACCAGCCGAGCACGATGCCGATATCGCTGGCATCCTCGATGACATTGCCGGTCACCGCCGCTTCCGCCTCGACATGGATGCCGAAGCCGCCGACCGGATCCTTGCTGTAGGGCAAGGCCTTGCGCGTCGCCCGGCGGATGATGTTGTTGGCGCAGACCGCCATGCGCCCGCCCTGGTCGAGATTGGTCATCGAGGCGCCCGAGGCGCAGTCCTCGACATGGTTGTTGGCGATGATCGCGCCCTCGAAAGCGAATTCGCTGTAGAGAGCGGCCTCGCCGCAGCGCCGCCCTTGGTTGCCGAGGATCTGGACGCCCGAGCCGGAATTGTTGCGGATGAAGCTCAGCGCGCAGTCACGCAATTGATTGCCTTCGATGATGACGCCGCCGGCGCGGAAGACGCTGATGCCGTTGCCGTTCTGGCCACTGCCGCCGCCATCGGTCCGGATGCGCATGACCTGGTTGCCGCGGACGATCGAGCCGTCGTCGCCCGTTTGGCTGCGCCAGATCTGGATGCCGTTGTTGCCGCAATCCTCGACCCGATTCTGCTCGAGGGTGAGCCCCTTCGAATCGATCGCGAACAGGGCGGCATCCCGCATCTCGCGGAAGCGGTTTGCCGTGATCCGCCCGCCGCAGCGATCGAGGGTGAGGCCCACCGAGCCGGCCTTGGCGAAGGCGCAGCCGGACATCGCGAACTCGCCGACATTCTCGGCCGTCAGCAAGCCGCTGCGCTGAGTGGTGGGAATGTCGAGGCCGTCGAAGCTCAAGCCGGAGAGTTCGGCGCGGGCGATATTGCGGGCGACAAGCACGGGTTGCCCGCTGGCCGTGACGAGATGCGTCGCGCCGGGGACGCCGACGATCCGCGCATTCTCCGGAAGGGCGACGCCGCCGACTCGGTAGCGGCCCGGCGGGAGCAGGAGCGGGGCCCCGCGTGCGGCAGCCTGCTTCAGCGCAGCCAGGAACTGCCGCGACTGATCCTCGGTGGCACCGGGACGCAGGCCGAGCTGGCCGGCGTCCAGGCCGAGATGGCCGAGCGACCCGGCAGCCGTGCCGCGCGACTGCGCTGCGGCGGGAAGAATGACCGAGGCCGTGCCGAAAAAGCCCATCGCCAGCATGCCGCGTCGGGACAACACCATGGAAGCTCCTGTTCCGCCGGCCTGGATCAAGCGGCGTGCCAACGTTGGCTGTGCCGATCTGGAACTGCTCACCGATCGCAAGGATATCTGGAAGAAGATATTCGGTGGGTTTACGCAGAAACATGCCGTCATCCCGGGCTTATCCCGGGATCCATCGTGGAGCGCTACGCCCTACGATGGATCCCGGATCTCCGCTGCGCTGCGTCCGGGATGACGCGTGTTTCCGAGGCAGCTGACGTCTTCTACAGCCCGAGCGCCCGTGCGATTTCCTCGGCCGCTGCCGTCGGGGGCAGGCGGCCGGCCGCGACGGCGGCTTCCAGCTCGGGCGTGCGGGCCTTCAGCGCCGGATCGTACCGCAGCTTCGCCTGCAAGCGGTCCTGCACCATCGCCCACATCCATTTCACATCCTGCTTGCGACGCTTCTCGGCGATCAGGCCCTTGGCTTTGAAGCGGGCATGATGCTCCTCGACCTTGGACCAGAGGCCATCCAGGCCCAGCCCCGTCAGCCCCGAGATCGTTACGACCGGCGTGCTCCACAGCGAGGATGCGGGCGCCAGGATATGCAGCGCGGCCTTGTACTGGGCGGCGGCGGCGCGGGCAGGCGTTGCGCCGTCGCCATCGGCCTTGTTGACCGCGATCATGTCGGCGAGCTCGATGATGCCCTTCTTGATGCCTTGCAGTTCGTCGCCGGCATTGGGCAGCATCAGCACGAGGAAGAAGTCGGTGAGATCGGCGACCGCGGTCTCCGACTGGCCGACGCCGACCGTCTCGACCAGGATCACGTCGAAGCCGGCGGCCTCGCAGAGCAGCATGGTCTCGCGCGTCTTGGCGGCGACACCGCCGAGCGTGCCCGAGGACGGGGAGGGACGGATATAGGCGTTGGAATCGACGGCGAGCCGGGCCATCCGCGTTTTGTCGCCAAGGATCGAGCCGCCGGTGCGGGTCGAGGAGGGGTCGACGGCGAGCACCGCGACCTTGTGGCCCTTGCCAGTCAGATAGGTTCCCAAGGCATCGATCGTGGTCGACTTGCCGACGCCTGGCACGCCAGTGATGCCGACACGGATGGCGCGCCCGGTCCGCGGAAGCAGTCGCTGGATCAGCGCCTGCGCCTGCTCTCGATGGTCGGCGCGGCGCGATTCCGCGAGCGTGATCGCGCGCGCCAAAGCCGCGCGCTCGCCGGCGAGGATCGCATCGCCGAGCGGATCGGCTGGAGAACTGCTGTCGACCATGCCGCCAGTTAGCAAGCCGCGGGAGCGGGCGACAAGCTGTGCTGCCATCGATTGCTTCATCACTGTGTCATGTCCGCCTCTTGTGAATCCGCCGTGGCGGTGAGACGACTTGACGATGATGTGCGTGGCGATGCGGTTTCGCGTTTTCCTGTTGGCCCTGTTTCTGCCGCTGGCGCTCGCAGCCTGCGGCACGCCGCGCGTGCTAGAGCTGAGCCAGGCGCCGAAGGGCGATATCGCCGGCACGGTCCAGATCTATGTCGCGACGACGCGCGAGGTGTCTGCCCAGCCGGTCTATTTCAGCGGCGAGCGCGGACCGGCGCTCTCTTTCGCGCGCCTCGATATCACCGTGCCGCGCAGCCACAAGGCCGGTAGCCTCGAGCTGCCCGATTCGGGGCCGGGCGACCCCGCCAAGCATTTCACCGCGACCCATATCCAGAGGCTCGACCTCGCGCCCGTCGTCTCCGACGTGCGCAAGGAATTGCAGCGGCGTCCCGCCTCCCAGCGCGACGTGCTGGTCTTCGTCCACGGCTACAACACCAATTTCGCCGATGCCGCCTATCGCTTCGCCCAGATCGTCTACGATTCCGGCTTCAAGGGCGTGCCGGTGCTGTTCACCTGGCCTTCGCGCGGGCAGCTTCTGGCCTATCCTTATGATCGCGAGAGCGCCTTCTACTCGCGCGATTTCCTCGAAGCCAACCTGCGCGCCATCGCCCGCGACCTCGGCGCCTCGCGCATGGACATCCTCGCCCATTCGATGGGGACTCTCCTGACGCTGGAGACGCTGCGCCAGGCTGCGATCCGCGGCGATGGCAGCTTCGGCGGCAGGCTGCGCGATGTCATGCTCGCGGCGCCGGATGTCGATCTCGACGTGTTCAGGACGCAGATGCGCGAAATCAGGCGGCCGATCACGGTCTTCGTCTCGGCCGACGACCGGGCGCTCGACTTCTCCCGGCGCTTCGCGGGCGACAAGAAGCGGCTGGGCGCTGTCTCGAGCAACGATACCGAAATCATCGCCGAGCTGGAAAAGCTCGGCGTGAAGCTGATCGACCTCTCGGAGGTAGCCTCCGGCGACAGCCTCAACCACGCGAAATTCGCTTCCTCCCCCAAAGTGGTGCAGCTCATCGGCCAGAGGCTGCAGCAGGACAGGGGCATCGGCTTCGCCGGGCCGCAACTCGGCGACAAGGTCGGCGACATCGCGGGTGGGGTCATCGGCACGGTCGGCTCGACGGTCGGGCTCGTCGTCACGGCGCCGATCCAGATCATCTCCGGCGCGACACAGTGATGTCGCCTGCATGCAACGCAGGCGCCGCTTCGGGCAAGCTCTCGCGCTTCTGCCCCATTCTGGCCGCGTTGGCCTGCCTTTAGAGGTTTGGCTGCCAGCTCGGCCTCTCACATTCTGACCGGATGCCTGTCCCCATGCCCGTTACAAGGCGCGCCTTTTCATGCCGTTCGCTGGCCCTTGCCGCGTTCCTGCCGCTGGGCCTCGCCGCCTGTGCCCAGAGCGAGGCGAGCGTCTCGCCCTTCTCCGAGCCGGAGCGCGCCGATACGTCGGCGCTCGGCAAGGATCCGCGCCTGCTCGTGATGACGACGCGCCGCTCGACCGGCAATGCCGCGCCCTATTTCAACACCGATCGCGGCCCGTTGACCTTCGCCGAGGCGCGATTGTCGCCGCCCGGCCGCGGCATCTCGGGGCGTGTCTCGTCGGCGGTCAGCGGCGACTGGGAGGTGCTCGGGATCTCGCGTGAGACCACGGGGGACGCCGCGGCGCGCGCCTTCTCCGATGCCGTGAACGGCCGCGACGTGCTGCTCTATATCCACGGCTTCAACGAGACCTTCGAGACCGCTGCGCGCAGCGCAGGCCAGCTCTCCCACTCCCTGGAGTTCCAGGGCCGCACCGCCCTGTTCACCTGGCCCTCCGGCGGCAAACTCTTCGACTACGCTTACGACCGCGAGAGCGCCCTCTGGTCGCGCGACGGTTTCGTCCAGACCCTGCAGGCGCTCGTCGCCAACCCCACGGTGGGCCGCATTCACATCGTCGCGCACTCCATGGGCACCTTCCTGACCCTGGAAGGCCTGCGCGAACTGCGCGATTCCCAGGACGTCTATGCCCGCATCGGTTCGGTCGTGCTGGCCTCGCCCGATGTCGATATCGACGCCTTCGAGCAGACCGTGAAGCGGCTCGGCCCGCTGGCCCAGCGCATGACCGTGATCATCGATCCCGGCGATCGGGCGCTGGCGGTCTCGGCGCGCATCGCCGGCGGCGTCGCGCGCGCCGGCGCCGCGGACCGCTCGCGGCTGGAGGCTCTGGGCGTCAGGGTCGCGGATACCTCCGGCCGGGGCTGGAGCATGCTGCGCCACGATCTCTTCCTGTCCAATAGCGAGGTCACGCAGGTCGTGCGCCGCGCGATGGATCGCGGCGTCTAGGTAGCGGCACGCAGAATCCGCCGAAAAGTGCTACCGGCTTTTCGGTACGATGCACGAGAGGAGCGGGCGGCATGAAGCGGCCGGGCAGGGGATTGTTGGCAGTCGCGCTGGCGCTGGGCTTCGGCCTCTCCGCCGCATCCGCCGAGACGCCGGCGCTTTTCGCCCAGACCGGGCCGGCCGAGGGCAGCTATACCGATCCGCTGCCCGCCACGATCGCTGTCTCGACCTATGCGCCGCTGGCCTGCGCGGCCAAGCCCTGCCCGTTGCTGATCGCGGTCCATGGCATGGGCCGCAACGCGAAGAGCGCGCGTGATGCCTGGAAGGCCGCGGCCGATCAGTCCGGGTTCCTCGTGCTCGCCCCGCGCTTCGACAACGATCAGTTTCCGAGCCGCCTGTTCCAGCAGGGCGGGGTGCGCGGCGAGCCGGACAAGGCGAAATGGACCTTCGGCCTGATCGAGAGGCTGTTCGACGCCGCCCGCGCCAGCGGCCGCGTCGCCGGAAACAGCTACACGATCTTCGGTCACTCGGCCGGCGCCCAGTTCGTGCATCGCATGATCATGCTGATGCCCGAGGCGCGCATCGCGACGGCGGCCGTGGCCAATGCCGGCTACTACACGCTGCCGGCTCTGACCGGCGAGCGCGCCTATCCCTATTCGCTCAAGGGCACTCCGGCCGTCGATGTCACGCTGGCGCGCGCCCTCGCCAAGCCGATGCTGGTGATGCTCGGCGATCAGGACATCGATCCCAACCACCACCAACTCAACAAATCCCGCGGTGCGGAGGAGCAGGGGCCGACCCGTTTCGCACGCGGGCAGCACTTCATGGCCGCAGCCGCCGCCGAGGCGCGCCGCCTTGGCGTGACACTGCGCTGGCGCGAAATCGACGTGCTAGGCGTCGCGCATGACCAGAGAGGGATGGCCAAGGCAGCGGCGGCGGAATTGTTCGGTGCTCGCTGAGCGGCTTTTCGAGACTGTTTTGACAACGGGAGCCCTCATCCGGAGGAGGCCCAAGGGCTGTCTCGAACGATGATCCAGATGGTTCCCAAGGCATCCTTCGAGGCGCCATTCCCTGCGAAATGGCGCCTAAGGACGAGGGCTGAGAGCCTCTTCAGGCGGACCGCTAGACCGGAGGCAGGCCAGAGCGCTTCTTGATCGTCGCCAACGCGAAATTGGATTCGACCGACTGGATGCATTTCAGCCGCGTCGCCTTCTGCTTCAGGAAGCGCTCATAGCCCTCGATACCGTCGGTGACGACGCGCAGCAGGTAGTCCTGCGAGCCGGTCATCAGATAGCACTCGGCGACTTCGCTCCAGCTTTCGACGGCTTTCTCGAATTCGGCGATCTGCTCATGGTTCTGTTGAGTGAGCCGCACCGAGACGAAGACGCTGAAGGGCAGGCCATAGGCCTTGGGGTCGACGACCGCCGTATAGCCCTGGATGACGCCGGTCTCCTCCAGCCGCTTCAGGCGCCGCAGGCATGGCGTTGGCGACAGCCCGACGCGCTGCGACAGGTCCTGGTTGGTGATGCGCCCGTCCTCGCGCAGAACGGCGAGAATCCGGCGGTCGATGCTGTCGAGCACGATATGCTCCATCCCTGTCAAAATTGAGCAGAAAGCTGCTCAGCGCACATTAGGATGATGCTGATCGGCCAAGCAATGGCGCGCTGATGGGAATAATCTGATGCGAGAAACCGGCCTGCGTCGCAGGATCGCAAGGGAGATGGTCATGAGCGAAGACAACTACCACAAGGACCGGATCGCCAACCGCAAGCTCCATCCCGAGACGCTGATGATGGGCTTCGGCTATTCGCCGGCCATGTCGGAAGGCTCGCTCAAGCCGCCGGTCTTCCTGACCTCGACCTTCGTTTTCCAGAACGCCCAGCAGGGCAAGGACTTCTTCGACTTCACCTCGGGCCGGCGCCAGCCCAAGCCCGGCGAGAAGCCCGGCCTGGTCTATTCGCGCTTCAACCATCCCAATATGGAGATCCTCGAGGATCGCCTGGCGATCTGGGACGAGGCCGAGAAATGCGCGGTCTTCGCCTCGGGCATGGCCGCGATCGCGACGACCTGCTTCGCCTTCCTGCGGCCGGGCGACACGATCCTGCATTCGCGCCCGCTCTACGGCGGCACCGAGACCCTGCTGAAGAACCAGATGGGCGCCTTCGGCGTCACGCCCTTCGGCTTCACCGACGGGCTCGACATCGCCCAGATGCGCCAGGTCGCGAAGGAAGCGGCGGCCAAGGGCCGCGTCGCGATGATCCTCGTGGAGACCCCAGCCAACCCGACCAACGGTCTCGTCGACCTCGCCGCCTGCAAGGCGATCGCCGACGAGCTTGAGAAGTCGCAGGGTCATCGCCCGCCCGTCGTCGTCGACAACACCATGCTCGGCCCGAAATACCAGAAGCCGCTGAAGCAGGGCGCCGATCTCTCGCTGCTCTCGCTGACCAAATATGTCGGCGGCCATTCCGACCTCGTCGGCGGCTCGATCAGCGGCTCCGAGGCGCTGGTGCGGCAGGTCAAGGCCTGGCGCGGCTCGCTCGGCACGCAAGCCGACCCGAATTCCTGCTGGATGCTGATGCGCTCCCTGGAGACGCTCGACATCCGCATGAGCCGCGCCAATGAGAACGCCAAGCTCGTGGCGGAGTATCTCGCGAGCCACCCCAAAGTCGCCAAGGTTCATTATCTCGGCAATCTCAAGGACGGCGATCCGCGCAAGGCCGTCTTCGACCGCCAGTGCACGGCGGCGGGCTCGACCTTCGCCTTCGACGTCAAGGGCGGCGAGAAGGAGGCTTTCGCGGTGCTCGACAACCTCCAGATCATGAAGCTCGCGGTCAGCCTCGGCGGCACCGAGACGCTGGTCTCGCATCCCGCAGCGATGACCCATTCCGGCGTCGCCCGCGAATTGCGCGAGGAGATCGGCCTGACCGACGCTCTGATCCGGATCTCGGTCGGCATCGAGAATATCGAGGACCTGATCTCGGATCTGGCGCAGGCCTTCGAGGCGGTTTGACCGCTTCGACGTTCTAAAGCCCGATCCGTCCCCAGCCCGGCAGCTTCAGCGCCGGGCTGCGCGAGTCGAGCCCGGCGACGAGCCCGAGCAGGTTGATCTCGATGCCCTCGACCCAGCCGACGGTGACGCCGGCGAGCCCATAGAGCGAGGCCTGGATGCCGGTGCGGCTGGCGGTCAGCCCGGCGAAAAGGCCATCGGCGCGCCAGTCCTTGCCGAGCGCGGTCGGCGGCAACGCCTGCCGGAGCTCCGGCACCTCGGCCAGGACATGCTGGACGAAGCTGTTCGAGTTCGGCCCCGGCCAAGCGAGATAGCTGCCGGGGCTGGAATAGGCGTAGTCAGCCACGGCCGCCCGGATGCGCGGGATCAGACGCTCCGCAGCCTCGCCGC
Source organism: Allobosea sp. ASV33 (assembly GCF_016428755.1). Classification (GTDB taxonomy): domain Bacteria; phylum Pseudomonadota; class Alphaproteobacteria; order Rhizobiales; family Beijerinckiaceae; genus Allobosea. The sequence goes on along the minus strand of NZ_JAELTI010000093.1, from coordinate 13,515 downwards.
GGATTTCGATGACAGGCTCCGGCATGTTGCCGAACCAGCGGCCATCGGCCTCGCGATGGTTGACCCGGACCGGCGCACCCCAGCCGACGACGTCGAAGCGGGTATAGGCGCTGCCGCCGCGTTCCTTCACCACGACCCAGGAATGATGGGCGAAGATGCCGCGCCAGCGCCCGACGCGCGCGGCGAAGACATGCACCGTCGCTTCCGGCTCGGCGGAAGCCGCCGGCAGCAGTTTGGCGCTCGTCCAGTCCGCGCGCTGCCAATCCGGCGCATGCGTCTGCCAGACCCACCAGCCTGCATGAGTAGCAAGCGGCAGCAGGAAAACGAGGGCGAAGAACAGCAGGAAGCGGCGGAAGAGGCGCATAGGGAGGGTATGTGCAGGGCGCCGCCCGCCGGCAAGAATGGCGCCGATCACGCTTGCGTCAGCGGGTTCGAACGGGCTGGTCGGAGTTTGGGCAACGCTTGCCTGTGCGTTGGCCTCGCGCTGCGCCGTTGGCGGTTGAAGCCGGGGGGAAAGCTGGTAGCGTGCGCGGCGTCTGAGCTTGATGGAGGGGCAGATTGGGTAAGACGACGCGACTGGCCGGGGCTCTGGCTGCCTGCGCTATCGGATTGGGACTGCTGGCAACGCCGGCGGCCGCGCAGGACAAGCAACTGCGCATCTTCAACTGGTCCGATTATGTCGATCCGGAGGTGCTCGACGCCTTCAACAAGGAAACCGGCATCACCGTCGTCTACGACACCTTCGACCAGATGGAGACGGTCGAGACCAAGCTTCTCGCCGGCAAGACCGGCTACGACCTGATCGTCGTCACCGCCTCCTTCCTGCCGCGCCACATTCCGCTCGGCATCTACCAGCCGATCGACAAGGACAAGGCGCCCAATCTCAAGAACCTTTGGCCGGAAATCCAAACCCGGCTCTCGAAATACGATCCCGGCAACAAATACGCCGTGAACTACATGTGGGGCACCACGGGGATCGGCTACAACACCGCCAAGATCAAGGAGCGCCTCGGCCCCGACGCGGTGATCGATAGCTGGAAGATCGTCTTCGAGCCGGAGACGCTGAAGAAGCTCTCGAATTGCGGCGTGCATGTCCTCGACGCGGTCGAGGAGATGTTCCCAGCGGCGCTGCGCTATCTCGGGCTCGATCCCGACTCCAAGAACGAGGCCGATCTCAACAAGGCCGGCGAGCTCCTGCGCAAGATCCGCCCGCATATCCAGAAATTCCACTCCTCGGAATACATCAACGCTTTGGCGAACGGCGATATCTGCCTCGCCGTCGGCTATTCCGGCGACATCCTGCAGGCCAAGAAGCGCGCCGAGGAAGCCAAAAACGGCGTCCAGATTGCCTATTCCATCCCGAAGGAAGGCGCGTTGATGTGGTTCGACTCGCTGGTGATCCCGAAGGATGCGGGCAATGTCGAGGCCGCCCTCAAGTTCATTGACTTCGTCAACAAGCCGGAGATGGCGGCGAAGAACTCGGACTTCATCCAGTATGCCAACGGCAACATCGCCTCGAAGCCGTTCCTCTCGGCGGCGGTGCGCGACAATCCCGGCATCTATCCGTCGGACGCGGTGATGGCGCGGCTCTACACGATCACGCCCTATGACCAGAAGGCGCAGCGGCTGGTGAACCGGCTCTGGACCCGCGTGAAGACCGGCAAGTGACCGGCACCGGACGGATCGCTGGCGCCATGAAGAAGACCTCGCCCGGCAGCGTGCGCCGGGCCTTCCAGCCCTGGAACGACCCGGCGGCGAAGCCGCTCGTGCAGTTCCGGGGCGTGACCAAGCGCTTTGGCGACGTCACCGCGGTGGGCGATCTCTCGCTTTCGCTCTACCCGCGCGAGTTCTTCGCGCTGCTCGGCCCGTCCGGCTGCGGCAAGACTACGCTGATGCGTATGCTCGCCGGCTTCGAGACGCCCGATGCCGGCACGATCCTGCTCGACGGGCAGGACATCACCGGCATCCCGCCGCATCTGCGGCCGATCAACATGATGTTCCAGTCCTATGCGCTGTTCCCGCATCTCAGCGTGGCCGGCAACATCGCCTATGGGCTGAAGCGCGAGGGGCTGCCGCGCGCCGAGATCGACCGGCGCGTCGAGGAGATGCTGGCGCTGGTCAAGCTCTCCGGTTTCGGTGGTCGCAAGCCGCACCAGCTCTCCGGCGGCCAGCGCCAGCGCGTCGCGCTCGCCCGTTCTTTGGCGAAGCGGCCGAAACTGCTGCTGCTCGACGAGCCGATGGCGGCGCTCGACAAGAAACTGCGCGAGCAGACCCAGTTCGAACTGATGGACCTGCAGAGCGAGCTCGGCCTCACCTTCATGGTCGTCACCCACGACCAGGACGAGGCGATGACCATGGCCGACCGCATGGCGGTGATGGACCACGGCAAGCTCGTCCAGATCGGTCCGCCCGACGTGATCTACGAGGCCCCGGCCAATCGCCACGTCGCGGAGTTCGTCGGCGACATCAATATCTTCGAGGGCAGGGTCGCGGCCGTCGCAGGCGAGTTGGTCCGGGCTGAGGTGCCGCATGTCGGCACCGTCGAGCTCGACGAGGAAGCTCCGGCCCTGAAGCCGGGCGAGCCGCTCGTCCTCGGCATCCGGCCGGAGAAGATCGAGATCGGCCATGACGAGCCGGGGCAGCCCGTCAACAAGGTCGCGGGCGAGATCTGGGATATCGGCTACCTCGGCGATTTCACCATGATCCAGGTGATGCTGGGCGGCGAGGGCGGCCAGCTCGTCAAGGTCGCGCTCGCTAACCGCACGCGCCGGTTGGCTCGGCCCTTCGCCTGGGATGACAAGGTCTGGCTCTCCTGGGATGTCGAGGCTGGCGTGGTGCTGCCGCCATGAGGAAGGCTGGGAAACTCGCCGTCATTCCGGGGCTTCGCGAAGCGAAGAGCCCGGAACCCAGAACCGATGCCGTTTCGAGGATGGGCTCGGCGACGCGGACTCCCGTTCATGGAAAGGGCGTCGGTTCTGAGTTCCGGGCTCAGGCCTTCGGCCTGACCCGGAATGACGGCGGGGCTATGCCATGAGCGCGGTCGCTTCGCTTCAGCGCCTCCGCCGCCTCGTCATCGCCGTCCCTTATCTCTGGCTCGCGCTGTTCTTCCTCGCGCCCTTCGTCATCGTCTTGCGCATGGCGTTCTCGCAGGCCGCGACGGCGCTCCCGCCCTATGCTCCGCATTGGGAAGGGCTCGCCCAGCTTGGCGACTTCCTCTCGCAGCTTGATATCGCGAATTTCAGCCTGCTCGGCGACGATCCGCTTTACTGGCAGAGCTATCTCTATTCGCTGCGCATCGCGGCGCTGACGACAATCTTCGCGCTCGCGATCGGCTATCCGCTTGCCTACGCCATGGCCTCCGCGCCACCACGCTGGCGTGGCACTTTGCTCGTCTTCGTCATCCTGCCATTCTGGACCTCCTTCCTGATCCGCGTCTACGCCTGGATCGGCATCCTCAGGCCGGAAGGGTTGCTCGATGCGACACTCTCCTTCCTCGGTTTCGAGGGTGAACCGCTTCGTCTCCTCAACACTGAGACGGCGGTGCTTCTCGGCATGGTCTATTCCTATCTGCCCTTCATGGTGCTCCCGCTTTTCGCCACGCTGGAGAAGCTCGATCGCGGCCTGCTGGAGGCGGCCGCCGATCTCGGCGCCACGCCGGTCACGGCCTTCCTGACGGTGACGTTGCCGCTCTCGCTGCCCGGCATTCTCGCCGGCTCCGCCCTGGTCTTCATCCCGGCGGTCGGCGAGTTCGTCATCCCGGACCTGCTCGGCGGCCCCGATACCGTGATGATCGGCAAGGTGCTCTGGAGCGAGTTCTTCTCCAACCGCGACTGGCCGCTGGCCTCGGCCGTGGCGGTGGTGCTGCTCGTCGTGCTGGTGCTGCCGCTGGTCCTCTTGCAGCGCGCAAGGTTGCAGCGGGAGATGGCGGCATGAGCCGGCTCGGTCCCGGATTGATCCTGGCGCTGATCGTCGGCTTCGCCTTCCTTTATCTGCCGATCCTGACGCTCATCGCCTATTCCTTCAACGCCTCGCGGCTGGTGACGGTCTGGGGCGGGTTCTCGACGCATTGGTACGGAGCGCTGATGCAGAACCAGCCGCTGCTCGACGCCGCATGGCTCTCGATCCGCCTCGGCTTCGTCTCCGCGACGCTGGCGACGATCCTCGGCACGCTGGCGGCGCTCGCTTTGGCGCGGCACGGCCGTTTCGTGGGGCGCACCCTATTCTCTGGCATGGTGTTGGCGCCGCTGGTCATGCCCGAGGTGGTGACCGGCCTGTCGCTACTGCTGCTCTTCGTCGCCGCCGATGTCGAGCGCGGCTTCTGGACGGTCACGATCGCGCACGCGACCTTCAGCCTCGGCTTCGCCTGCATCGTCGTGCAGTCGCGTCTGGCGGGCTTCGACCGCTCGCTGGAGGAGGCGGCGCAGGATTTGGGCGCCACGCCCTTCGTCACCTTTTGGACCGTGACCCTGCCCTTGATCTGGCCGGCCGTGGCGGCGGCCTGGATGCTCGCCTTCACGCTCTCGCTCGACGATCTCGTCATCGCGAGCTTCACCACGGGGCCGGGTGCGACGACACTGCCGATGCGGCTCTATTCGGCGGTCAAGCTCGGCGTCTCGCCCGAGATCAACGCCGCCTGCACGATCATGATCGGGGCTGTCGCCGTCGTCGTGATCGCGGCCTCGCTGCTTTTGAAGCGCGAGCAACTGGCCGGCAGCTAAACGGCGGCTGAACGGCGCCCTCAAAGCCCGTTCAGCCAGAACCTGCGAATGTCCGATCCGTGGCAGGGCGACCCCTGCCGGAACAGGACATGAGACCATGTTTGGCAATCGCGCCCGGATCGGTTTGGCGGCTCTCGCGCTCAGCGGCGTCGTTCTCGCAGGGGCGACATTCGCGGGAACAGGCGAAGCCCAGGCCTTCGGCGGCTATGAGCGCTCCTATGACGGCCGGGCCTACGGCTATGGCTGGCGTCCGGCGCCGCCGGCCGTCCACGGCTTCTGGGGCCAGCGCCGCTGGCATCGCTATTATGACGGTTACGGCTCGCGGCCGCCCCCGCCGCGCTACGGCTATGGTTACGGCTGGCGGTAAGTGTCGCCACGTCGGTCGTGATCATGGGGCGGGCGCTGCCGGCTGGCAGCGCCGGCCTTCTTTTATTCCGGGGTATTGTCGAGCAATTGCGTGACCGCCTGCTCCAGCGCATCGAGTTCTGGCCCTGCCGTGTTGAGAAGCAGGTCGATGTCGACGCCGTCATAGGCATGGCGCAGAACATTGCCGATACCCGCGATGCGTTTCCAGGGAATGTGTGGATAGGCGGCGCGCCGTTCTTCGGGGATATGCCGGCTTGCTTCGCTGATGATCTCGAAGAAGCGTTCCAGAGCCGCGCGCAAGACCGGATCGTGCCTGATCCGGCTTTCGGAGACTTCGGCGCGAAGGGTGCGGATATGCGCGATCGCATCCTTCATATGTGCGATGCGGTCGCGAAAGGTGGCCGCCATCAGAACAGCTCGACGGTCTCGTTTCGGATGGTCTTCGCGAGGCGTTCGGGCAGGCTGCGGCGCATGGTGATTTGGACCGGCAAGCCGATCTCTTCCGACAGGTCCTGCTGGATGCCGACCAGATCGATAAGGGAGAAGCCGGGATCGTCGACTTCGATCATCAGGTCGATATCGCTGTCCTGACGCGCATCGCCGCGCGCCCGCGAGCCGAACAGCGCCATATGACTGACGCCGCGCGCCCGCAAATCCGGACGCTTGGCCAGAATGCGCTGCTTCAGTTCGTCCTGGCTCATCATGGCGGAGCTGTCAGTTCGAGGCCGGAAGCTCAATCTTATCACATCACTCGGCAGCCGTCCGCTGGGCGTAGCCGAGGCGCTGGTTGAGTTCTTGCAGCAGCTTCTCGGCGGCGTCCGCGATGACGGTGCCCGGCGGGAAGATGGCGGAGGCTCCGGCCTCGATCAGCGCGTCGAAATCCTGCGGCGGGATGACGCCGCCGACGACGATCATGATGTCCGGCCGGCCCGCATGCGCGAGCGCTGCCTTCAGCTCCGGCACCAGCGTCAGATGCCCGGCCGCCAGCGACGAGACGCCGACGATATGGACGTCGTTCTCGACCGCTTGCCGCGCTGCTTCATCCGGCGTCGCGAAGAGCGGGCCGATATCGACGTCGAAGCCGAGATCGGCGAAGGCCGAGGCGATGACCTTCTGGCCGCGATCGTGCCCGTCCTGACCCATCTTGGCGACGAGGATGCGCGGGCGGCGCCCGTCCGCCTCTTCGAAGGCCTCGCACATCATCTGGACGCGCGTCACGGCTGGGTTCATCTCGCCGACCTCCCGCTTGTAGACGCCGGAGATCGCCTTGATCTCGGCCCGGTGGCGCCCGAAGACCTGCTCCATTGCCAGCGAGATCTCGCCGACCGTCGCCTTGGCGCGGGCGGCCTTGACCGCGAGGTCGAGCAGGTTGCCGTTGCCGGCCGCGCCATTGGTCAGCGCGGTCAGTGCAGCCTGAACGTCGGTCTCGTTGCGCTCGGCCTTGAGGCGCCTGAGCTTGTCGAGCTGCTGGGCGCGCACGGAAGCGTTGTCGACCTTCAGCACGTCGATCGAAGCCTCGTTCTCGGGCTTGAAACAGTTGACGCCGATGATCTTCTGCAGCCCGCCATCGATGCGAGCCTGTGTCTTGGCCGCGGCTTCCTCGATGCGCAGCTTCGGGATGCCGGCCTCGATCGCCTTGGCCATGCCACCGAGCTTCTCGACCTCCTGGATATGGCCCCAGGCCTTCTCGGCGAGCTCCGCGGTTAGCCGCTCGACATAATAGGAGCCGCCCCAGGGATCGATGATCCGGGTCGTGCCGCTCTCCTGCTGCAGCAGGATCTGAGTGTTGCGGGCGATGCGGGCCGAGAAATCGGTCGGCAGCGCCAGCGCCTCGTCCAGCGCGTTGGTATGCAGCGATTGGGTATGGCCCTGCGTTGCCGCCATCGCCTCGATCATCGTGCGCGGCACGTTGTTGAACACGTCCTGCGCCGTCAGCGACCAGCCCGAGGTCTGGCAATGCGTGCGCAACGGCAGGGACTTCTCGTTCTGCGCCCCGAAATCCTTGACCAGCTTCGCCCAGATCAGCCGAGCGGCGCGCATCTTGGCGACTTCCATGAAGAAGTTCATGCCGATCGCCCAGAAGAAGGACAGGCGCGGCGCGAAGACGTCCACGCCGAGGCCAGCGCGCTGGCCGGCGCGGATATACTCGACGCCGTCGGCGAGCGTATAGCCGAGTTCAAGGTCCTGCGTCGCTCCGGCCTCCTGCATGTGGTAGCCGGAGATCGAGATCGAGTTGAACTTCGGCATATTGGCCGAGGTGAAGGCGAAGATGTCGCCGATGATCCGCATCGAGGGCGAGGGCGGGTAGATATAGGTGTTGCGGACCATGAACTCCTTGAGGATGTCGTTCTGGATGGTCCCCGAGAGCTTGGCCTGCGGCACGCCCTGTTCTTCCGCCGCGACGATGTAGAGCGCCAATACCGGCAGCACGGCACCGTTCATCGTCATCGACACGCTCATCTGGTCGAGCGGGATGCCGGAGAACAGCGTCCGCATGTCGTAGATCGAGTCGATCGCGACGCCGGCCATGCCGACATCGCCGCCGACGCGTGGATGGTCGGAATCATAGCCGCGATGGGTCGCGAGATCGAAGGCGACCGAGAGGCCCTTCTGCCCGGCCGCGAGGTTGCGCCGGTAGAAGGCGTTCGAATCCTCGGCCGTGGAGAAACCGGCATATTGCCGGATCGTCCAGGGCTGGTTGACATACATCGTCGGGTAAGGGCCACGCAGATAGGGCGCGATGCCCGGCAGGGTCTCGACGAAGGGCAAGCCGTCACGGTCCGCCGCCGTGTAGATAGGCTTGACCGGGATATCCTCGGGCGTCAGCCAGACTTCGCCCGTGGGCAACGCGCTGGCGGCGGGGCGTACGCCTCCGGCAAAGGCGAGCTTCGTGAAATCCGGGATCGCGGTCATGAGGTGCTCCCGTCGGTCCTGTCCCACCAGTGATGGAAATGATGCACCGGTCCGTGGCCGTGGCCAACCGCAACCTGATCGGCCGCGGCGATGGCGGCCGAGATATAGGTCTTGGCGTGGCCGACCGCCTCCGGCAACGCCAGCCCCTTGGCGAGATTGGCGGCGATGGCGGAGGAGAGCGTGCAGCCGGTGCCATGCGTGTTGCGCGTCGCGAGGCGCGGCGCGTTGAAGCGCTGGCGCGTGCCGCCCGCGAGCAGCAAGAGGTCGCTGCTGACCTCGCCGGTGCCGTGCCCGCCCTTGACCAGGACGTTCGCCGCGCCCAGCGCCGCGAGCTTCTCGGCTTGATCGTCCATCGCCTGCTCGGTTTCGGCCATGCTCGTGCCGAGCAGGGCGGCGGCTTCCGGCAGGTTCGGCGTGATCAGCGTAGCGAGCGGGAAGAGATGCGTGCGGATCGCCTCGACTGCCGCGCTTTCGAGCAGCCGCGCGCCAGATGCCGCGATCATGACGGGATCGAGCACGACGTTCTTCGCCCCGTGGCGCTTCAAACCGGCCGCGACGGTCTCGATCAGCTCGGCCGTCGCCAGCATGCCGATCTTGACGGCATTGACGTCGAGGTCCTCGAACACGGCGTCCATCTGCTGGGCCACGAAATCGCGCGGGACGGCATGGATGCCGCTGACGCCTTTCGTGTTCTGCGCGGTCAGCGCGACGATGACGCTGGCGCCGTAGACCTGATGCGCCGCGAAGGTCTTGAGATCGGCCTGGATGCCGGCGCCGCCGCTCGAATCCGAACCGGCGATGGTGAGGGCGATGGCAGTCAAACTCTTGTCTCCAGTCAGGCGCCTGCGATGGCCTGCGCTTGCGCGAGCGTCTCGACCACGTCGCAGCCCATATGGATGAACGTGGTGACGCCGGCCTTGTTCAAGGCTTCGGCTTCGGCCGGGCGCCCGGCGAGCCAGACCGTCGCTCCGGCCTTGGCGAGCGCCTCGGTCGCTGCCGCGCCTTCTGCGGCATAGGCCGCATCCGAGCCGCACAGGCAGGCGAGCTTCGCGCCCGAGGCACGGAATGCGCCGACCAGAGCGTCGAGATCGGTCGCGCCCTCCTTGGCGAAGCCGTCGCCGCTGGGCGCCGCCAAACCACCGGCCTCGAACAGATTGCGGGCGAACCCGGCCCGCGCCGTGAAATCGGCGATCGGCCCGAGCGTCGCCAGGAAGACGACCGGGCGCTTCGGCTGGGCATCGGCCTTGTCGCGCAAAGCCTCGAACGGCTCCGCCAGCCGGAGCGAGGGCAGGGGCTCCGCGCGCAGGCCCGCGGCGGGCGCTGCCAGCGCATCGGCCCGTCCGGCGCCGTCGACGAAGGAGCGGATGATCTCGCCCTGATTGCGCTCGGCGAGGCTGCCTTGCACGCGCTTGCCGTCGAGCTTGACCGGCGCGATGGCGAGCACCGTCGCCGTCTCCTCGCGGATATTCGGGAATTCGCTGGTGCCGGTGATCGGCTCGCGGCGCGTCGCCACGGCCTTGGCGCGGGCGGCGCGCTGTTCGGCGAGCGTCTTCTGGAGATGGCCCTCGACCAGGGACGCGACGATGCCGCCGAGATCGCCGCTGCGCTGCCGCTCGGTCTCCTGGAATGCCTGCCACCCCTGTTCGCAGAGCGCCTGCGTCAGCGTCTCGAAGCCGCCGGCACCGGCGGCCGGATCGGCGACGCGCCAGAGATTGCTCTCCTCCAGCAGGATGAGCTGGGTGTTGCGGGCGACACGGCGCGCGAAGACGTCGGGCAGGCCGAGCGCAGCGGTGAAGGGCTGGACGGCGATCGAATCGGCGCCGCCGATGCCTGCCGCGAAGGCGGCAATGGTGCCGCGCAGCAGGTTGACGTTCGGATCTCGCTTGGTCAGCGAGCGCCAGGCCGTTTCGGCATGGATACGCGCCGGCTTCGGCGTCAGGCCGCAGGCTTGCTGGATGCGGCTCCAGAGCAGCCGAGCGGCCCGGAACTTCGCCACCGTCAGGAATTCATCGGTATCGGCGACCAGCGTGAAGGCCAGCGCATCGCGAGCCTCCGACAGGCCCATCCCCTGCGCTTCAAGCGTGCGCAGATAGGCGACCGCCGTGGCGAGGACCGCGCCGAGCTCCTGCGCCTCGCTGGCGCCGGCCTCGTGATAGGGGCGGCTGTCGACCTCGATGACCGGGCCGGCGAAGCCGCGCTCCTTGAGCGTACGGATCGTCGCCGCGAGCCTGCGGCCAAGCTCTGGCCAGGACGCTGCCAGCGTGCCGCGGCCGGCGAAGACGCCGATCGGGTCGAGGCCGAAGGAGACCGAGATCTCGCTCGGTGCGTGACCGCGCTTCTGGATCAGCGCAGCGAGCAGCAGGGCATTGATGCGGGCTTGCGGGGCCGGGTCGAGCCGCAGGTGGACCAGGTCCAGCATCACGCTTTGGAGTGCGGCATCCAGCGTCGCGACGTCGTCGGCGACGAGGCCGTAGCCCCGGGCCGCCTGCGCGCCCGCGAAGCTGATCGTCAGCGTGTCGGCGCCCCCCTCGAGATCGGCGAGAGCCAGCGTCCGCGCCTCGCTTGGCTGCGGATGGTCGAGACGGGCCGCTACCTGCCAGCGCCCGGTTTCGGCGCGCAAAGCCCGGGCGGATGATGTCGACGCCGGATAGAGCGGCTCGATGCAGATGCCGTCTGCGGTGCGGCCGACGAGCTTCTTCTCGAAATCGGCGCCCTTCAGGACCTTGTCGACCGCCGCGCGCCACGCGTCATGCGACGGCGCCGCGAAAGCGTCGAGATAGGGAAGGTCGGATGGGGCAGCCGAGTTCATGCGCGCCGATGCTCCTCTTCCGGACAATGTGCAGCCGTGGAGCGCTGATTGCCATGGGCGCGCACGCACCGCCATCCCTACTTCGTCGCAAGGCAGGTGCGAGAATACAAAAACGCCGCGGCGCTATCCTGAGATGGCACCGCGGCGTTCTGGAATTCGGCTGAGATCAGACGAACTGGCCGAGGCCCGGGATCGCGCCCACGATGGCGCCCATCGCGTCCTCACCGGCCTTCTCGCGGCCGACGGCGAACATTTCTTTGGAAACGCTCTGGATCTGGCCCATCGAAAGGCCGGCGCTCATGAGCTGGCCGCCGAGCGCCATCACGCCGCCACCGCCGCCCATCAGGCCACCGATCGCGCCGAGCATGCCGCCCTTCGCGCCGCCCTCGGCATCGGCCAGTTCCTGCGCGCCCGGCAGTGCCGCCATCAGCTGGCCGATCTCGGCAGCCGGCCCTTCCTTCTGCAGGAAGGCGAGGATGATGCCGACACCCTTGCGGGCGAGCTCCTCGTTGATGCCGGCGGCAGCCGCCACGCGCGTGAGCAATTCTTCCATGAACCCAAACCCCTCGCCAAACGACTTCGCCACGAAGTCCTCAGAAAAATAGTTTACATGTTTACGATCTGATTTCCAACGGTGCCGGGCTTCCGCCTTCTGCGTCCTTTGGTTACACCCAATTTCAGAGCTTCGGGAACGAACAGGCGAATTCAATGGCGGATGATGGCGCGATTCTGATCGGCAAGAGCGGCAAGCCTGAAAATCTGCTGCTCAAGCTAGCCAATCGCCATGGATTGGTGACCGGCGCGACCGGCACAGGCAAGACCGTGACGCTGCAGGTGATGGCCGAGGGCTTCGCCCGCAACGGCGTCCCGGTCTTCGCGGCCGACATCAAGGGCGACCTGTCCGGCATCGTCGCACCCGGCGATTCGAAGCCTGCCTTCGTCAACCGGGCCAAGGAGCTCGGCCTGACCTACGAGCCGGACCAGTTCACCACCGTCTTCTGGGATGTGTTCGGCGAGCAGGGGCACCCCGTCCGCGCCACCATTTCCGAGATGGGCCCGCTGCTGCTGGCGCGCCTGCTCGACCTCAACGATACGCAGGAGGGTGTGCTCAACATCGCCTTCCGCATCGCGGACGAGCAGAAACTGCTGCTGCTCGACCTCAAGGACCTGCGCGCGATCCTGACCTTCATCGCCGAGAACGCGCAGGATCTGACCACCAAATACGGCAACGTCACCTCGGCGACGGTGGGTACGATCCAGCGCTCCTTGCTCGTGCTGGAGAACCAGAAGGGCGATCTCTTCTTCGGCGAGCCGGCGCTCGACATCAACGACCTGATGAAGACGGATCGCGATGGCCGCGGCATCGTCAACATTCTCGCCGCCGACAAGCTGATGAACAATCCGCGGCTCTACGCGACCTTCCTGCTCTGGCTGCTCTCGGAGCTGTTCGAGCAGCTTCCGGAGGTTGGCGATCTCGACAAGCCGAAGCTCGTGTTCTTCTTCGACGAGGCGCATCTGCTCTTCAACGGCGCCCCCAAGGCGCTGCTGACCGCGGTCGAGCAGGTCGTGCGCCTGATCCGCTCCAAGGGCGTGGGCGTCTATTTCGTCACGCAGAACCCGCTCGATATCCCCGATACGGTGCTGGCCCAGCTCGGCAATCGCGTCCAGCACGCTTTGCGCGCCTTCACCCCGCGCGACCAGAAGGCGGTGCGCGCCGCCGCCGAGACCTTCCGCCAGAACCCGAAGATCAACACCGAGGAGGCGATCAGCCAGCTCGCGGTCGGCGAGGCGCTGATCTCGATGCTCGAAGGCAAGGGCTCGCCCGAGATGGTCGAGCGCGCCTTGATCGCGCCGCCGATGGCGCAGGTCGGCCCCTGCACCGCGCAGCAGCGCCAGCAGGCGATCAACACGTCGCCCGAGAAGGGCAAGTACGACACCATGGTCGATCGCGAGTCGGCCTATGAGATCCTGATGGCGCGCAAGAACCTCAACCCGGACGGCTCGCCGGTCGAGGCTTCCACCGGCGGCACGGGCGGCGGCATCCTCGATACGATCGGCGGCTGGCTCGGCGGCGGCGCCCAGCAGCAGCGCCCGAAGACCGGGCCGGGCTCGCGCGGCGGCCCGCTGCCGCAGAGCATGACCGAGAAGATCATCACCTCGGCGGCCCGCTCGGCCGCGACCTCGATCGGCCGGCAGGTCGGCACCGCGATCCTGCGGGGCATTCTGGGATCGATGTCGGGTAAGCGCTGAGGACTGTTAAAGCGCATCATTCTCGGGCGAAGCGAAGCTTCGACCCGAGAATCTCATGACGAGAGGGCGCTGGTCCTGAGATGCTCGGGTCAAGCCCGAGCATGACGGCGGTCGTTCAAGCCCCCGTCGCGAAATCGTGGATCAGCTTGAGGTTCAGCACGATGATGATCGCAGCGATGATGCCTGCGGTCAGGCTGAGCCAGCGCGGAGCGACGAGCGCGCCCATCTTCTGCTTCGAGGCCGTGAATATCACCAGCGGCACGACCGCGAAGGGCAATTGCAGGCTGAGCACGACCTGGCTCAGGATGAGCAGCTTCGCCGTCTGGCTCTCCCCATAGATCAGCGTGACCGCGATCGCCGGCACGATCGCGACGAGGCGTGTCACCAGCCGCCGCATCCAGGCGGGAAGGCGGATGCGCAGGAAGCCTTCCATCACGATCTGGCCGGCCATGGTCGCGG
>NZ_JAELTI010000092.1 GCF_016428755.1 Allobosea sp. ASV33 | reverse complement strand
CCCCCCCCCCCCCCCCCCCCCCCCCCCCCCCCCCCCCCCCCCCCCCCCCTCCTCACGCCCCGGCGACCACCGAGATCTACACCGAAGGTTAATCGTCGGCAGCGTCAGATGTGTATAAGAGACAGATCCGGAACCCATCATAAAGCGTTGCGCGCTACGATGGATTCCGGGTCAAGCCCGGAATGACGGCGTGTTTCCGCGAAAGCCAAGTCAAGTCCAAGTTCGCAAGAGGGCGTCGCCGCGATCCGGGCTCAGGGGAACGTGCCCTTGAGCTCGAACATGATCATGTTTTCGCTCTGGTTTCCCCTATCGGGACGGTTCTTGCGGCTGAGATCCACGCCCAGCTTAAGGCTCTCCGCGATCTGGTAGGAGGCCGAGGCGCTGCCGGTCACGTTGTCGTCCTTGATATTGGCGGCAACGGACAGGCCGAAGCGATCCTTGGTGGCGCTGAGCTTCAGCGTCAGGTCGACCTTCGGCTTCGTCAGGTCCAGCTTGTTGGTCGCGGTCAGGTTGATCACGCCGTACTTCACCCCGACCTCGCTGGTGATCTCGGGTGCCTTCAGATTGGCCGTGACGATCTGCAGCGACAGGTCGATCTTGAGCTGCTCCCATTCCAGCTTGCCCGTCACCTTCCCGCCGTAGCGCTCGGCGGTAGGGTCGAAGATGATGTTGCCGACGCCGAGTTTCAGGGCGCCGACCTTGAGCACTTCGAATTTCAGCTTCTCCAGCTCCCGGATGCCCATGCCGTAGAGCGTGCCGGAGGGTTTGGTGATGTAGAGCGCGACGCCGGCACCGACCGCGAGCACGGCGCCGACCACATAGAGAATACCCTTGTTGTGATCGACCCAGACGCCGATCGCCGATGATTTCGCCGCGTCCTCGAAATTCTTGAGCTGCTTCTCCAGCGCCTTGAACTTCGACGAGTCCTTGATCTGCTTGAGATAGGCGTCAGTCGCGGCCGTTTTCACGCCGTCGATCACCGAGGATTGCAGCTTGCCGATCTCCTCGGGCGTCAACTGGGAGCTGGCGGTCGGGCTGCGGGATTTCGCGAAGTTCAGGACCGCATTCTCGGCCGCCTTGAGCAGTATCGGATTCTTGAAGGTCGAGATGAGGCGTTCCGGAGACCGGGCGATCTCGGAATCCAGGAGGTCGAAGGCCAGCAGCACCAGGCCGCCGAACGCTTCGCCCATGTTGCCCTCGTTATCTGCCATGATAGAAGCTCCGCCGCGCGCGCTGTGAAGGTCGAGTCTTCGTCGTCGTGTTGCGCTTCGAGGTTCACCGCCGCGCGCAGCATAGCAGCAGCGGCGCCATGACGTCTGGCGCGACAACCGGCGCTGGGGCAAAGAAGCGTCGGGCGTTTCGCCCGTCAGGCCGAAGGATAAGCGCATGCGCTGCCCCTATTGCAGCTCCCTCGATACGCAGGTGAAGGATTCCCGTCCCACCGACGATCATGCCTCGATCCGCCGCCGGCGGGTCTGCCCGGATTGCGGCGGCCGCTTCACCACCTTCGAGCGTGTGCAGTTGCGCGAACTGACCGTCGTGAAGCGCTCGGGCCGTCGCGCGCCCTTCGACCGCGACAAGCTGGAGACGTCGATCGCCCATGCGCTACGCAAGCGCCCGGTCGCGCCGGAGCGGATCGAGCGCATGGTCAACGGCATCGTGCGCCAGCTCGAAAGCTCCGGCGAGGCGGAGATCCAGAGCTCGGCCATCGGCGAACTGGTGATGGAGGGGCTGAAAGGTCTCGACGACGTCGCCTATGTCCGCTTCGCCTCGGTCTACAAGAATTTCCGCGAGGCCAAGGATTTCGAGGAACTGCTCGGCCAGCTCGGCACGATCGAGGAGGAGGGCGTCTCCGCCCCGCCGCGCCGCGCCGATGACTGATCCCAGGGCTTCTTCGCGCGAAGCGGCCATGGCGTCGCGCGAGGGACACGCATCGGAACGACAGCAGGCGACCGATCGCGCCTTCATGAGCCAGGCGTTGGCCTATGGCGCGCGCGGCCTCGGCACGACGGGGACGAACCCCTCCGTTGGCGCCATCGTCACCCGCGACACGCCGGACGGCCCCGTGGTCGTCGCGCGCGGCCACACCCAGCCCGGCGGTCGGCCGCACGGCGAGGCGCATGCCTTCTCGCGGGCAGGCGCGGCCTCGATGGGCGGCACGCTCTATGTCACGCTCGAACCCTGCTCGCATCGCTCGGTGCGCGGCGGCATTCCCTGCGTCGAGTACACCATCCTCTCGGGCGTGAAGCGCGTCGTCTCGGCGATGTCCGACCCGAACCCCTTCATCGCTGGTCTCGGCCATGCCTTGCTGCGGACAGCCGGTATCGAGGTCACGGTCGGCGTCTTGGAGGAGGAGGCGCGGCAGGCGCATCGCGGCTATCTCACGCGCATCACGCAGGGCCGCCCGATGGTGACCTTCAAGATCGCCCGCACGGCCGATGGCTATGCCGGCGGGGCAGGGGGCGTGCCGCTCGCGGTGTCGAGCGCGGTCGCAGGTGGCTGGGTCCATCTCCAGCGCGCACATCACGACGTTATCATGCTCGGTATCGGCTCGGTGCTGGCAGACGACCCGCAGCTCACGGTGCGCTTGCCCGGCCTGGCGGAACGCTCGCCGATCCGCGTCATCCTCGACACGCATCTGCGCCTTCCCCTGACATCGAAGCTCGTCCGCACGGCCCGTGAGGTCCCCGTCTGGGTGATCGCCGCCGAGACGGCGCCGATCGAGCCGGAGCAGGCGCTGGTCGCGGCCGGCGTCGAGGTCATGCGGGTCTCGCTGGAAGCGGACGGCCATCTCGATCTCCGCGAGGCACTGACCCTGCTCGGCACGCGCGGCATCAACCGCGTCTTCTCGGAAGGCGGCCCGCGCATCGGCGAGAAGCTGGCGCTTGCCGGGTTGGCCGACGAGGTCATCGTCTCGACCTCGCCGAAAACGCTGGGGCAGCCCGGCATCGTTGCCGTGCGTCCGGGGCTTGCCGGCTTGCTCGCCGACCCCGATCTATACGCCCTTGTCGAGACCGGCCTGATCGGTCAGGACCGTTTCGAGCATTTCACGAGGAGAGGCTGATGTTCACCGGCATCGTCACCGCCATCGGCGAGGTCGTGGAGGCCGAGCGCAAGGGGCCGAGCCTAAAGCGCCTCGCCATCGCCTGCCCCTATGAGGCGGAAGGTATCGCGATCGGCGCCTCGATCGCCTGCGCCGGCGTCTGCCTGACCGTGACCGCCCTGCGTCCGCGTACGGATGGCGAGCCCGGCTGCATCTTCCAGGTCGAAGCCGCGGCCGAGACGCTGGCGAAGACGATCGTCGGCTCGTGGGAGCCGGGCACGCGGATCAATCTGGAGCGCTCGCTCAAGGTCGGCGAGGAGCTCGGCGGCCATCTCGTCACTGGCCATGTCGACGGCGTCGGGCGCATCCTCAAGATCGAGGCGATCGAGCCCGATCCGGATGAGCCCTGGGGCGCGACGGCGCGATTCCATATTCGCGCGCCGCAGGGCCTGCCCCGTTTCATCGCAACCAAGGGCTCGATCTGCCTCGACGGCACCTCGCTCACCGTCAACTCGGTGGAGGACGATGTCTTCACCGTCCTGCTGATTCCGCACTCCTTCGCGGTCACCACCTGGGGTCAGCGAAAAGAGGGCGACCCCGTTCATGTCGAGGTCGATCTGATGGCACGGTATGCCGCGCGGCTTGCGGAGGCGCGCCCGCAAGGGTAACCAGCCCGATCACATTCCAAGAAGGACAGAAGAAATGGCCGGACCCCGGCAGACCTCGGCCGACAAGGCCGCAACTCCTGCCGTCGAGATCGACGGCGCCCGCGTCCTCGTCGTCGAGGCACGCTTCTACGACAAGTATGCCGACGAATTGCTGGCTGGCGCTGTCGCAGTGCTGGAAGAAGCCGGCTGCCGCGTCGACGTCGTCACCGTTCCCGGTGCGCTCGAAATCCCCTCGGCGATCGTCATCGGCCTGCGCGCCGCCGACGAAGCCGTCGATCCCTATGAGGCGGTCGTCGCGCTCGGTACCGTGATCCGCGGCGAGACCGGCCATTACGACATCGTCGCCGGCGAAAGCTCGCGCGCGCTGATGGACCTTTCGGTCGCTTTCGCCCTGCCGCTCGGCAACGGCATCCTGACCGTCGAGAACGAGGCGCAGGCCTGGGCTCGTGCCAACCGTGAGGACATGAACAAGGGCGGCGGCGCTGCCGAAGCCGCGCTCGCCGTGCTGCGCTACAAGCGCTCCCTGGCGGAGCAATCCAAGTGAGCCGCGCCGAGAAGCGGCGCGGGGCGCGGCTCTCGGTCGTGCAGGCGCTCTACGAGATGGAAATCGGCGGCCGTGGCGTCGTCGAGGCGATGGCCGAGTTCGAGCATTTCTGGATCGGCAAGGAGGTCGAGGAGATCGAACTGCCGGAGGCCGAGATCGCCTTCTTCCGGGATATCCTCGGCGGCGTCGTGCGCGAGCAGCGTCTGGTCGACCGCACCGTCGACGAATTGCTGGCCAAGGACTGGCCGCTGAAGCGCGTAGAGGCCGTCGTGCGCGCGATCCTGCGTGCCGGCGCCTATGAGCTCGCCTTCCGGAAGGACGTGCCGGCCCGCGCCGTCATCTCCGAATATGTCGCGGTCGCGCGCGCCTTCTACGAGGGCGATGAGATCGGCATGGTCAACGCCGTGCTCGATCGCATGGCCCGCGACTTCCGCGCCGACGAGTTCGATCCGGCGGCTTAGGTTTTCCTCAGCCGCCATCCCGGGTGACCTAAGGGAGACCCGGGATTCATGCCGGAGCATGTCCGATAAAGGTTCAGGCATGGATCCCGGATCGGCGCCGCTGCCGCGGCTTGTCCGGGATGACCTGGAATAGTTGCGGAGCCACGCTGACCCATGGCCGATAACCAGCGCCCCGGCGAATTCGAGCTGATCGCCCGCTATTTCGCGCCGATCGCCGGGCCGGGTGGACTTGGCCTTCTCGACGATGCCGGCCTGCTGCGGCCCGGCCGCGGCTACGAGGTCGTGGTCACGGCCGACGCGCTCGTCGCCGGCGTCCATTTCTTCCCCGACGATCCGCCCGACGCGATCGGCTGGAAAGCGCTCGCCGTCAATCTCTCCGATCTCGCCGCCAAGGGCGCCAAGCCCGAGGGCTTCGTCCTGACGCTCGCCCTGCCGCGCGGCTGGACCGAGGGCTGGCTCGCCGATTTCGCCGCCGGTCTCGCCCGCATGGCCGAGATGGCAGGCTGTCCGCTGATCGGCGGCGACACCGTCTCGACCGCGGGGCCGCTCACGCTCTCGATCACGGCCTTCGGTACGGTTCCGGCCGGGCGGATGGTCCGGCGCTCCGGCGCGAAGCCCGGCGATGTCGTCCTCGTCTCGGGCAGCATCGGCGACGGCGCGCTCGGCCTCAAGGCCCATGGCCCCGACAAGCCAGATTGGGTCGCCGCGCTGAATGGAGAAGATCGCGCCTTCCTCGCCGATCGCTACCTGCATCCGCAGCCGCGCCATGCGCTGGCCGATGCGTTGCAGCGCCACGCCTCGGCGGCAATGGACATATCCGACGGGCTTGTCGGCGATCTCGCCAAGCTTCTGAAAGCCTCCGGCGTGGGTGCCGAAATCGATCTCGATGCGATCCCGCTCTCCGGCGCGGCCCGCGCGGCGCTCATGGCCGCTCCCGCACTGGCGGAACTGGCCTGGACCGGCGGAGACGACTACGAAATTCTCTGTACGGCCTCAGAAAGGGAATATCCTGCTCTGGTTGCGGCGGCGGAGGGAGCAATGCTTCTGCTGACGCCGATCGGGCGGATCTCGGACGAGGCCGGGGTGGTGACTTATCGCGGGAAGGGTGGGGCGCAGAGCTTCGCGCAAGGCTCCTTCTCTCATTTCTGAGGGCGGCGCATCATGGCGGCCGCGAGGCGCGTTGTGATGAATCAGCATTTCTCGGCTCTCGACGGCGACAGGCTCGCGAAGCGCAATGCGCTGGTCCTTGCCGGCGCCCAGGCGCTTGGCGGCGCCAATCCGGCCATCATCGTCTCGCTCGGCGGCATCGTCGGCGCCCAGCTCGTCGCCGACCAGGCCTTCGCGACCGTGCCGGTCAGCCTGCTCCAGCTCGGCATCGCCTCCGGCGTCATTCCAGCCGCGATGATCATGCGCCGTTTGGGCCGACGGAACGGCTACCTGATCGGGGCGCTTGTCGGCGCGACGGGGGCGAGCATCGCGGCCGGCGGCGTTTCGTTGCGCCTGTTCTGGCTGTTCTGCCTCGGCACCTTCGTCTGCGGGCTCTACGGCGCCTTCGTGCAGAGCTATCGCTTCGCCGCGGCCGATACCGCGACCAACGATTTCAGGCCCCGTGCGATTTCCTGGGTGATGATCGGCGGCCTCGCCGCCGGCGTGATCGGCCCGCAATCGGTCTACTGGACCCGCGACCTGACTCCGGCCTCGCCTTTCGCCGCCAGCTTCGTCGCGCAAGGCATGCTGGCGCTGATCGCGATCCTGATCGTGTCGCGCCTGCGTGCGCCGCCCGTCGCAGCCGTCCGCTCGGGCGGCGGGCGCCCGCTCGGCGAAATTATGCGCCAGCCCAAGTTCATCGCCTCGGTCACGGCCTCGCTCGTCGCCTATGGCCTGATGAGCTTCGTCATGACCGCAGCACCAATGGCGATGGTCGCTTGCGGCCATTCGGTCGGCGACGCGACGCTGGGCATCCAGTGGCACGTGCTCTCGATGTTCGGGCCGAGCTTCTTCACCGGCCGCCTGATCGCCCGCTTCGGCAAGGGCACTGTGACCGCAGTCGGGCTCGGCCTGACGGCGCTGGCCGCGATCGTCGGCCTAACCGGTCTCAGCGTGGGTCATTTCTGGCTGGCTCTGATCCTGCTCGGCGTCGGCTGGAATTTCGGCTTCATCGGCGCGACCGCGCTCGTGACCGATTGCTACCGGCCGGAGGAGCGCGTGAAGGTTCAGGCCGCGAATGACTTCCTCGTCTTCGGTTCGGTCGCCATCGCCTCCTTCTCGTCGGGCGGCCTGCTCAGCCATGGCGGCTGGAACGCGGTAAACTGGCTGGTCTTCCCGCCGGTCGCGATTGCCCTCATGCTGGTCGCCTGGCAGCGCTTCCAGCGGCCGGTTGCGGCCTGAGCCTGGCCGCCGATAGATACATGCCCGGAGCAGATGCATGAACAACCGCGCCTTTCCGCCTGCGACCGGCCAGGTCCCGCCCGGCGCCATCGGGCATAATCGCGGTGTGATCAAATCCAACTACGCCTTCATGCCGCCGGAGGGCGTGCTGGTCAGCCGCCTGCCGCAATACAAGGACACGGTCGTCCGCGTTCTCACCGGGCCGGTCATGGGCGCGGCCTTCGCTCAATACGTGCTGGAGATCGCGCCCGGCGGTGGCACGCCGGCTGCCTTCAGCGAGGAGGGTATCCAGACTTTCTTCTACGTGCTCACGGGCGAGGCGCGGATCGCGATCGATAGCGGTGCGGCACGGGCGCTCACCGCTGGCGGCTTCGCCTATCTGCCACCGGCGACTGCTTTCACGCTGCGCAACGAATCGGCGGAGACCACCCGCGTGCTCGCCTTGCGCAAGCGCTACGAGGCGGCTCCGGGGCTCGCCATGCCGGAGCCGATCGTCTCGCATCAGGATGCGGTCCCGATCACGAATCACACGGGCATGGAGGGACGCGGCTTCCAGTTCCTGCTCCCCTATGGCGACATGCGCTTCGATTTCGAGATGAACCTGATGTGGTTCAAGCCGGGCGTCTGTTTTCCGGCGGTCGAGACCCATGTGATGGAGCACGGCCTCTACATGCTGGAAGGGCAGGGGCTCTACTTGCTTGGCGCCGACTGGCACGAGATCTGGGAGCGGGATTTCATCTGGATGGGTGGTTTTTGCCCGCAGCAGTTCTACCCGACAGGTTATGGCGACGCCTGCTACCTGCTCTACAAGAACGTCAATCGAGACCTCGCCCTCTGAGCTTTCGCGAATCTGGCTGACATTCGACCAAATTTGTAAGCCGGGCCGTTTGCGCTCCTCGCCGAAACTTGCCACAAATTCGCCTGACACTGGCGACGCGGAGCGGGCCTTGAGTCTTTAGGGCCCGTTTTTTCGCTGCCTGACGTCCAACGCTGCAAAGAGGAGCGACAGCGCTCCCGACGGCTCGGAAGCTCAAGGTCAGGAAAACGAATGTCAGCTCTGCTTATCATCATCGTATTGAGTGCGCTTTCCATAGCCTACGGCGTCTGGGCCTATGGCGATGTGATGAAGCGCGATGCCGGCAACCAGCGCATGCAGGAGATTTCCGGCGCGGTCGCCGAAGGCGCGCAGGCCTATCTCAAGCGCCAGTACTTGACCATTTCGATGGTCGGCGTCGTGCTCTTCGTCGCGCTCGCCTGGCTGCTCGGCAAATGGGTGGCGATCGGCTTCCTGATCGGCGCGGTGCTCTCGGGCGTCGCCGGCTTCATCGGCATGAACGTCTCGGTGCGCGCCAACGTCCGCACGGCCCAGGCTGCGATGCAGTCTTTGGGCGAGGGCCTCGATGTCGCCTTCAAGGCTGGCGCCGTCACCGGCATGCTCGTCGCCGGCCTCGCGCTGCTCGGCGTCGCCGTCTATTACGGCGTCCTGACCTCCTATCTCGGCTTTGAGCCCTCCAGTCGCACGGTGATCGATTCGCTGGTGGCGCTGGGCTTCGGCGCTTCGTTGATCTCGATCTTCGCCCGTCTCGGCGGCGGCATCTTCACCAAGGGCGCGGATGTTGGCGCCGACCTCGTCGGCAAGGTCGAGGCCGGTATCCCCGAGGATGATCCGCGCAACCCCGCGACCATTGCCGACAACGTGGGCGACAATGTCGGCGACTGCGCCGGCATGGCCGCCGACCTGTTCGAGACCTATGCGGTGACGCTGGTCGCGACCATGGTGCTCGCGGCGATCTTCTTCGCCGGCCAGCCGGTCCTCGGCACGATGATGCTCTATCCGATGGCGATCGGCGCGGCCTGCATCGTCACTTCGATCATCGGCACCTTCTTCGTGAAGCTCGGTGCCAACCAGTCGATCATGGGCGCGCTCTACAAGGGCTTCATTGCCGCCGGCGTGCTCTCCATCGGCGCGATCGCGGCGGTGAACTACGCCATGTTCGGCGGGTTCTCGGCCTCCTTCACCACGGCCCAGAACGTCACCTTCACCTCGGGCAGCCTCTTCGCCTGCGCGCTGGTCGGTCTCGCGGTGACGCTGCTTATCGTCGTCATCACCGAGTACTACACCGGCACCGGCAAGCGCCCGGTCGTGTCGATCGCCCAGGCCTCGGTCACCGGCCACGGCACCAACGTCATTCAAGGCCTCGCAGTCTCCCTGGAATCGACCGCGTTGCCGACGATCGTCATCATCGCCGGCATCATCGTGTCCTACACCTTCGCCGGCCTTTTCGGCATCGCCATCGCCACCACGGCCATGCTGGCCCTGGCCGGCGTGGTCGTGGCGCTCGATGCCTTCGGCCCGGTCACCGACAATGCCGGCGGCATCGCCGAGATGGCGGGCCTGCCCAAGGAGGTCCGCCACTCCACCGACGCGCTCGACGCGGTCGGCAACACCACCAAGGCGATCACCAAGGGCTATGCCATCGGCTCGGCCGGCCTCGGCGCGCTGGTGCTGTTCGCGGCCTATACCTCGGACCTGAACTTCTTCATCGGGGAAGCCAACAAGGCGGGGTCGACCACCTTCCAGTACTTTAAGGGCGTCACGGTCGATTTCACGCTGTCCAACCCTTACGTCGTCGTCGGCCTGCTGCTCGGCGGCCTGATCCCCTTCCTCTTCGGCGGCATGGCCATGACGGCGGTGGGCCGCGCGGCGGGCTCCGTCGTCGAGGAAGTGCGCCGGCAGTTCAAGGAGAAGCCCGGCATCATGCAAGGCACGGAGCGGCCTGACTACGCCCGCGCCGTCGACCTGCTGACGAAGGCCGCGATCAAGGAAATGGTGGTGCCCTCGCTCCTGCCGGTGCTGGCGCCGATCGTGACCTATTTCGTGATCTACTGGATCGCCGGCAAGAACAACGCCTTCGCGGCCGTCGGCGCCATGCTGATGGGCGTGATCGTCACCGGCATCTTCGTCGCGATCTCGATGACCTCGGGCGGCGGCGCCTGGGACAACGCCAAGAAGAGCTTCGAGGACGGCTTCGTCGACAAGGATGGGGTGCGCCATCTCAAGGGCTCCGACGCCCACAAGGCCTCGGTGACCGGCGATACCGTCGGCGACCCCTACAAGGACACGGCGGGCCCCGCCGTGAACCCGGCGATCAAGATCACCAACATCATCGCCCTGCTGCTCCTGGCGATCCTGGCGCATTCCTGATCGCAAGCGGGATCGAGGCCATCACGGACCCGCGGCGAAAGCCGCGGGTTTTCGTTTGACGGCGCCAAATGATTTTTCTCGGAAACGTACCGTCGGGCTTGCCCCGGGATCCATCGAAGGGCTCCGGGGCTCTACGATGGATCCCGGATCGGCGCTGCTACGCAGCTCGTCCGGGATGGCGCCGCGGTTTCGTCAGAAATCAGAAACATTCCCGTCGGCTGTCAGAAAACCTTTGCAACGAACAGCTTGCGGCTCCCGCTTGAATCATTTTCGCAACCCCTTGAATCAAGCTCGCAAGCTACGGCCATGACCGTAGTGTTGCCGCATGCCGTCAGCCGAAAGTGCTGGCATGGTCCCGCCGACCAAGGAGGGACCATGTCCACGCAAACGCTCGACACCGGATCGGCTGCCCCGAACCGCGCCACTGAAATCGCCCTGCTGCTGGTGCTGGCAACGCTCTGGGGCGGCTCCTACAGCTTCATCAAGATTGGCGTGGAGACGATCCCGCCCTTGACCCTGATCGCGGCACGCACCCTCATCGCCGGGCTGATCCTGCTCGCGGTTATTCGCTGGCGCGGCTTGCGCCTGCCGCGCGACCTCGTGGCCTGGAGGCGCTTCCTCACGCAGGCCCTGCTGAACAGCGTCGTGCCGTTCACGCTGATCGCCTGGGCCGAGCGCAGCGTCGATGCCGGCCTCGCCTCGATCCTCAACGGCACCACGCCAGTCTTCGTCTTCCTGATCTCGCTGGCACTGATGCCCAAGCGCCGGCCCGACTGGCGCAAGGCCCTCGGCGTCGCGGCCGGCGTCGCCGGCATCAGCCTGATCGTCGGCGTCGATGCCTTTTCGGGGCTGGGCTCGCAGGCGGTGCCACAACTGGCCATCGTCGCCGCGACCATCGCCTATGCCTTCGCGGCGCTGTTCGGCCGGCATTTCACCGGGATGGATCCGTTGCTGCCGGCCGCAGGCTCGATGCTGACCGGTGCGGCCCTGCTGATCCCGGCCGCCCTCATCGTCGACAGGCCCTGGACGCTGGCGCCCTCGCAGGAATCCGTGCTGGCGCTGCTCGCGCTTGCGGTCGTCTCGACGGCGCTCGCCTTCGCCATCTATTTCCGGCTCATCCGCACGCTGGGTTCGGTGGGGACGACGGCGGTATCCTATCTGCGCGTGCCGGTCGGCGTCGCGATCGGCTTCGTCTTCCTGGGCGAGCGCCTGCAGCCGACGGCTTGGATCGGGCTTGCGCTGGTCGTCCTGGGCGTCCTGTCGATGACGCTCCCGGAGCGAAAGAACGCAGCGGGCTGAAGCCTGATCGGTGGGCAAAAACAAACCCCGCGGCGAGGGCCGCGGGGTTTGTCGCATTCCGAAAGGGGGTGCCCGCCTACGAGCCGAGCGGATTGAACTTGGTGACGCCGCGGAACAGGTTGCGCAGGAAGCTCTGTTCCTCGCCGCCGGTCGCGGTCGTGCGGCTGATGAAGTCGAAGATCACGCCATCCTGCAGCCCGTAATGGGCGATACGCTCGACCTTGAAGCTCTTGTTGAAATAGACCACCAGCACCTGCTGGTCGATGGTCTGCGGATCCTGGAACTGGAACCGGCGGCGCATCGTCTGGCTGATATAGTAGAAGGTGCGGTTGCCGACCGTCGAGGTGGTCGAAGGGGTGCCGAGCGTGGTCAGCACCGCCTGCACGTCCATCCCGACCTTGACCTGCGCGATCAGCGCTTCGTCCATCACGAAGCCACGCTTGAATTCCTCGTTGATACCGGCGGAGGTTGGCAGCACGAAGCCGCCGACATCGGGGCCGCAGCCGGCCAGCACAAGGGAAGTAGTCGCGAGGGCTCCAAGCAGAGCCGTGCGGCGGGTGATCTGGGTCATGCGGGCACGATCCGAAAGGCGAGCACGGCTCGGGACGATCCCAAGCCGCTTGTCAAAAGGGTAAGGGTTGGCGTAACGCCCGAGGATGGCTTTGGCAAGGCGAGGGCGCCCCGTGCAGGAGCGGGCAGGAGCAAACAGGTGATTTTCGGGTTGTTCGGCAAGCGCGCCAGTCGGCGCTCTCCTGTGGACACGCTGTTCGGGCGGGTTGCCGAGGCCTCGCGCCTGCCGGCTCTCTATATCGAAGGCGGTATTCCCGACAGTTTCGAGGGGCGCTTCGAATCGCTGACCTTGCATGTTTTCCTGGTGCTGCGCCGCCTGCGCGAGTTGCCGCCCCCAGCTGCTGAGCTGGCCCAGGAATTCATCGATGCCTGCTTCGCCTATCTCGAGCTCGGCTTCCGCAATGGCGGCATCAGCGATATTGCCGTGCCCAAGAAGATGAAGAAGATCGGCCAGATGTTCTATGGCCGGGTGCAGGCCTATGAGGCCGCGCTGACGGCGCCCGGCCCGGAGGCGCTCACCGAGGCGCTGGGGCGCAATGCCTGCGCGCCCGAAGCGGCGGCCGTGCTCGCGACCTATATGCGGTCCGCCCAGGAAGGGCTCGCCACGGCCGATCTCGACGGCATCATGAACCGGGAGCAGCTCTTTCCCGCCTTCTCCATCCAGGAGGCCGTCCATGGCGCATGATCATCTGCCGGCTTCGCCGCTCAAGCATCCGATCCGGGTCGAGGCAATCCGCCCGCGCGGCAGTGAAGTCGTGGTCCGGGCGGAAGCCGAGCAATTGCCCGCCATCGCGGTGCAGCTCGGCCTCGTCTCCGTCGAGGCGCTGGAAGGGCGCTACACGCTCACGCGCAATGGCGAGCGCGTGAAGCTCGACGGCCGCATCGCGGCCCGCCTGCATCAGGCTTGTGTCGTGACGCTGGAGCCGTTCCCGGTCCAGCTCGACGTGCCCGTGCAGCTCGATTTCGCCCCGGAGGAGGACATCGCGGCCTTCGCCCGGCGCAATGACAGGGACGATGCCGAGATCGATATCGAGGTCCTGCTGAACGAGGAGGATCCGCCGGAGCCGATCGTCGAGGGCGTCATCGATCTGGGCTCCGTCACGCTGGAGTTCCTGGCGCTGGCGCTCGACCCTTATCCGCGCAAGCCCGGTGTCAGCTTCGAGTCGTCGGCGGGCGACACCGGTACGGAATCGCCTTTCGCGGCGCTGGCAAAGTTGAAACGCGGTGACTGAAGCGCCCTCCGGCTCTTGCGCTGCTTGCGGCTACGGTCCAAGTCGCTATTGTCCGGCCGGCACTGCGCCGTCCCGGATCGAAGGTCGGCCATTCCCGGGACACGCCAGAATTCCATGACAAGACCGGTTACAATCGCGCTCGATGCGATGGGCGGGGATCACGGCCCTTCCGTCGTCATTCCAGGCGCCGCCATGATGCTGGAGCGCCGCCCGGATTGCCGCTTCGTCATCTTCGGCGACGAGAAGCAGGTGCTGCCGCTGATCGACCAGCATCCCAAGCTCAAGGCGGTTACGACCTTCCACCACACCGAGGTCTCGGTGAAGATGGACGACAAGCCGAGCCAGGCCTTGCGCTATGGCCGCTACAAGTCGTCGATGTGGCGCGCGATCGATGCAACCAAGACCGGGGAGGCGGACGTCACCGTCTCTGCCGGCAACACCGGCGCGCTGATGGCGATGTCGAAATTCTGCCTGAAGTCGATGCCGCAGGTCGACCGGCCGGCGCTTGCCGGCCTGTGGCCGACGGCGCGCGGCGAAAGCATCGTGCTCGATCTCGGCGCCACCATCGGCGCCGACGCGCGCCATCTCGTCGATCTCGCGGTGATGGGTGCGGCCATGGCCCGCGTCGTGCTGGATCTCGACCGGCCGACCGTCGGCCTGCTCAATGTCGGCGTCGAGGAGATCAAAGGCGTCGAGGCGGTCAAGGAAGCCGGGCGCATCCTGCGCGAGAGCAACCTGCCGCATCTGGCCTATCACGGCTTCGTCGAAGGCGACGATCTCGGCAAGGGCACGGTCGACGTCGTCGTCACCGAGGGCTTCACCGGCAATATCGCGCTCAAGACCGCCGAAGGCACCGCCAAGCAGATCGCTGAATATCTGCGCGCGGCGATGGGCCGTTCGTTGATGTCGAAAATCGGCTATGTTTTCGCCCGCGGCGCCTTCGCGGCGCTGAAGGACAAGCTCGATCCACGCAAGTCCAACGGCGGCGTCTTCCTCGGTCTGGAGGGCATTGTCGTCAAGAGTCACGGTGGCACGGACGCGATCGGCTTCGCCAGCGCCGCCGAACTGGGTTATGAAATGGCACGCGAGGACCTGATGGCGAAGGTCCGCGAAATGGTCGCCGCGAGCACGCGTCCGGAGTTGACGGCCGCGCAGCCCGCCGAGACCGAGTAAGGAACAACCGCCTTTGTCCATCCTGCGCTCTCAAGTCGTCGGCTGCGGCTCCTATCTGCCCGCGCGCATCGTCACCAATGCGGAGCTGGCCGCCCGTGTCGACACCAGCGACGAGTGGATCGTCCAGCGCACCGGCATCCGCCAGCGCCATGTCGCGGCCGATGACGAACCGACATCCATCATCGGCCTCAAAGCGGCCCAGGCGGCGATCGCCGATGCCGGCATCGACTCCGACGAGATCGACCTGATCATCGTAGCGACCGCGACCCCGGACCACACCTTTCCCGCGACCGCGACCCAGATCCAGGCGGCGCTCGGCATCAATGGCGGCGCGGCCTTCGACGTGCAGGCGGTCTGCTCGGGCTTCGTCTTCGCACTGGCCACCGCCGACAAGTTCCTGACCACGGGCGGCGCCCGCGCCGCGCTCGTGATCGGCGCCGAGACCTTCTCGCGCATCCTCGACTGGGAGGATCGCGCCACCTGCGTGCTGTTCGGCGACGGCGCCGGCGCCGTGGTGCTGAAGGCCGTGCCGGGCGAGGGCACGCTGGCCGATCGCGGCATCCTCACCACCCATATCCGCTCGGATGGCCGCTACAAGGACAAGCTCTATGTCGACGGCGGTGCCGGATCGACCAAGACGGTCGGCTTCCTGCGCATGGAAGGCAAGGAGGTCTTCCGCCACGCCGTCACCAATCTCGCCGAGACGGTGCGCCACACCTTCGCGCAGACGGGGCTCACCGGCGCCGATATCGACTGGTTCGTGCCGCACCAGGCCAACCGCCGCATCATCGACGCGACCGCAGACAAACTCGGCATCAGCCACGACCATGTCGTCATCACGGTGGACCGCCATGGCAACACCTCGGCGGCCTCGATTCCGCTCGCTTTGGCCGAGGCCCATGCCGATGGCCGCATCAAGCGCGGACAGCTCGTCCTGATCGAGGCGATGGGCGGCGGCTTCACCTGGGGCTCGGCTCTGATCCGCTGGTGACGTTGCGGGACTAATTCGCGAAAATTGTCATGAAACATCGCTATTTCGGGTCGAATCCGGCCTGAGCGGGCATATTGGCCCCGCTTGAGGATTGACCCGGGCGACGGGGGCGCCTAGCGTCCGCCGTCCGTAATGGCGAAGGGCCGGCGGTTTTCCGCTTCGCCCGCAATACGCCTTGGAGGATATGAATGGCGGGGCAAACGGTCACTCGCGCGGACCTGTGCGAGGCTGTCTACCAGAAGATCGGCTTGTCGCGGACGGAGTCGTCGAAGCTCGTCGAAGCGGTGCTCGACGAGATCTGCGATGCGGTCGCGCGCGGCGAGAATGTGAAAC
Organism: Allobosea sp. ASV33; assembly: GCF_016428755.1. Lineage (GTDB taxonomy): Bacteria > Pseudomonadota > Alphaproteobacteria > Rhizobiales > Beijerinckiaceae > Allobosea. The sequence goes on along the minus strand of NZ_JAELTI010000092.1, from coordinate 7,429 downwards.
TCTCTTCGTTCGGTTCTTTCGTCGTACGAGACAAAGGCGAGCGAATCGGGCGTAATCCCAAAACTGGCGTTGAGGTGCCCATCGAGCCGCGTCGCGTGATGGTGTTCAAACCCTCGAACGTGATGAAGGCCCGCATCAACGGGCAGACGGTTGAGGGTGAGACTGAGTGAGCCTGGAGTTCCACGCCGGCGACACCGAGGCCGAATTGGACACCAAGAGCCCAGATGCCTTCCGGACTATCAGCGAGGTCGCCGAAGACCTCGACATACCCCAGCATGTGCTGCGGTTCTGGGAGACCCGTTTCAACCAGATCAAGCCACTGAAGCGTGGCGGCGGGCGCCGCTACTATCGCCCTGACGACGTCGCCCTGCTCAAGGGCATCCGGCGCCTGCTCTATGGCGAAGGCTACACGATCAAGGGCCTCCAGCGCATCCTGAAGGAACAGGGGCCGCGCCATGTCCAGGCGATCGGGCGCGGTGCACCGATCGGCTCCATGGGGGGCGGTGCGACGGCGCCCGCGCCCGGTGGCCCGGCAGCTATGCCCAGCGATCTTTCCGACGGCGCGGCCGAGCGGCAGCAGCCTTACCGGCAGGCCGTTCCCGAAGGGCTCGACGACGTCTCCATCCTGACGGCGGTGATGAAGGAGCTCGGCGAGTGCCGGCGCATCCTCGAACAGGCCCTGCAGCCGGCGACTGACGCGGTCTGATTCCGGCCTTGCGGTCGCGCCTGCGGCGTTTGCGCCGGTGCAGGCACGACGTTGGTTGATCGTTCCAACCGCGACCATAGTTTGAAAGCCGGGGACGACATATCCCGTTTCCGGCGCGGATTGCCGCGCCCCTCTCTCAAGGAGCGCCGGCATGGCTTGGCTTTATCTGTTCGTCGCGGGCCTGTTCGAGGTCGGCTGGGCCATCGGCCTGAAGTACACGCAGGGCTTCACCCGGCTCGTTCCGACGCTGTTCACCGGTATCAGCATGGTCGTGAGCCTGAGCCTGCTCGGCCTTGCCCTGAAATCGCTGCCGGTCGGCACGGCCTATGCGGTCTGGACCGGCATCGGCACGATCGGCACGGCGATCCTCGGCATCGCCTTGCTGGGCGAGCCTGCTGGAGCCCTGCGACTGGCCTGCATCGGCCTGATCGTCGCCGGCATCGTCGGGCTCAAGCTGGTTTCGGCGTGAACGGGAAGGTTAGCTGCGGCGCCACGAGGCGGGCCAGTAGCCGCCGCGCTCCAGGAGCACGATCAGGACGATGATCGCGAGCGTGACCACGATGGTCATCAGCTTCGCATTCCAGGGCACGCCGCGGCCGACAAGCCAGATCAGGCTGAGCCCGATAATGAGGGGGATGACGATCTCCATGGCGGGAGCCTAGCCTGCGCAACCTGAAGGCTGCAACCGCCTGTGGGCTCGTCCTTCTCTGAGAAAAGCTCACCGTCATCCCGGACAAGCTGCTCCGCAGCGCCGATCCGGGATCCATCGTAGAGCGCCGAAGCACTGCCATGGATCCGGGGGCAAGCCTGGGACGACGGCATGAACTGAAGTAACGCTCGGCGATCTAGACGACCGCGGAGTCCGTCGAAGACATCTCCGGCCCCGCTGCCCTGCCGATCGGGCGATCGCCCTCGACCAGCGGCCTCAGCCGCCCGAGTTCGACGGCCAGGAAGTCGAGGAACAGCCTGACCCGGGGCGTATGCCGCATGTCCGGATGGGTCAGCAGCCAGAGATCGGCAGCGAGATCGGGATCGGGGTCGCCAAAGCGTCGGAGGGCAGGACGCGTGTCGCCGATGAAGCAGGGCAGGAAGCCGACACCGATGCCGGCCTCGACCGCTTCGGCAAGGCCGAGCACCGTATTCAGCCGGTAGACGACGCGCTCCGGCGCGACATGGCGGGCGAGATAGCGCACCGCGCTCAGCATGGTGAACTGGTCGCCGAGCGAGACCCAGCTGCGCTCCCACAGGCTTTCGCGAGAGGGAGGTTCGGCCTCGGGGAAGTCGGCGGCGCGGCCATAGAGCGCCCAGGCGATCCGGGCCGGCTTGCGGCCGACCAGCGTCTCCGGCGGAGTATCCGTGGCGCGGATCGCGACATCGGCATCGCGCTTGGAGAGATTGGCCGCCTGGTTGCCGATCAGGATATCGAGCCGGATATCTGGGCACTGCCCGAGAAAGCGGGCGAAGAGCGGCGTCAACAGGTCGACCAGCAGGGAATCGTTGGTGGCGACGCGCAATTCGCCGGCGGGCTTGATCTCCTGCCCGGCGAGCTTGCGGGCGAAGGCGGTGATGTCGTCGTCGACGCGGGCGGCGAGCTGGATCATCTCCTCGCCGGCCGGCGTCGCGACATAGCCGCTGCGATGGCGCTCGAACAGGCGGGTGCCGAGCGCCTCCTCGATCTGGCCGAGACGGCGGAACACCGTCGAGTGATTGACGCCGAGCGCTGCCGCGGCGGCCGGCAGCGCCCGTTTGTCGGCGATCGCCTTGATCAGGCGGAAATCGTCCCAGGCCAGGGGCTTCGCGGCTTGATTCATCCGCTCACTCTCGGCCAAGGGACGCTCTCCTTCAAGGCAGGCTCGCGTCACGCCAGGGCCGGCTTGGCGGCAGCCGTGGAGCGCGAGCCGGTGACGGAAAGCGCGCCGTCGCCGATCAGGACATGCGCGAAGGCGGTCAGCGCGAGGAAGGCCGGATATTCCCAGCCGCCGTTCGGCGCATTGAAGACCCAGCCGTTGCCGGCATGGACCGAGAGCGCGCCGAGCAGGATCGGAATCAGCGCCAGCGAGACATACCGGCCGTAGAAGCCGACGAGGATGGCGAGGCCGCCGAGAAGCTCGGCCAGCATGATCGGCCAGGCGAGGAAACCGGGCAGGCCGACCTGCCCGAGGAAGCCGGTAAAGCCGGCCGGCGTGAAGATGACGAGCTTGAGATAGGCGTGGGCGATGAACATCACGCCGAGCGCGACGCGAAGGCCGAGAGCGCCGTAAGGGGCGAGGCGATTGTCGATCATGGGAAGTCTCCTGAAACGGGACCGGTTGGTCTCGGGGCAGAAGATCGGTCGGCCTGTTCCGCAAATCAAATTGTCGTTTGGCGTTGTATGCATTGCATCAATGCAATGAAATCGCTCTGGCGCTCGGCCGCTTCCATGCCGATCTTCCAGTCAACGGAGCGGATGTCCGCCCATGAGATCGGAACACGGAGGAGCTTGTCATGCAGATCAACGGCCTTCACCACGTCACTGCCATTTCCGGCCCGGCGCGTCGCAATCTCGACTTCTACAGCCGCGTTCTCGGCCTGCGCCTCGTCAAGAAGACCGTCAATTTCGACGACCCCGGCACTTATCACCTCTATTTCGGTGATGCGGATGCCGCACCCGGCTCGATCCTGACCTTCTTCCCGTGGGAGCATGCCGCTCCCGGCCGCCTCGGCGTCGGCGAGACGCAGGAGACGGTCTTCCGGGTTCCGGCGGGCTCGATCGGCTTCTGGGCCCACCGCTTCGTCGAGCAGGGCGTGCCGCATGAGGTGCCCAACAAGCGCTTCGGCGAGACCGTGCTCAGCTTCCGGGATCCCGACGGCATGCGGCTCGCCCTCGTCGGCCTGCCGGGCGTCGAGAAGGAGCCGGCTTGGGCAGGAGGCGGCATTCCCGCCGAGCATGCGTTGCGCGGTTTCCACAGCGTCAGCCTGCTGCTGGCCGATGCCGCGCCGACCGGCGCGATCCTCAGCGACGTCTTCGGCTTCGCCGAGATCGGCCGCGAGGACACGCTGATACGCTACGCCGCAAAGGGCACGGGGGTCGGCGGGGTGATCGACCTGCGCGTCGCCGGCGGCTTCCTGCCGGCCCGGCAAGGCGCGGGCTCGGTCCACCACATCGCCTTCCGGGCGGCGGACGACGCCGCGCAGCAGGAGATGGTGCGCCGTCTTGTTCAGAACCATGGCATCAGCCCGACGGAACAGCGCGACCGGAACTATTTCCGCTCGGTCTATTTCCGCGAGCCTGGCCACGTCCTGTTCGAGATCGCGACGGATATCCCCGGCTTCGCGGTCGACGAGCCTGCGGCCGAGCTTGGCCGTTCGCTGAAGCTGCCGCCGCAATACGAGGCGCAGCGCAAGGAGATCGAGGCCGTCCTGCCCGATCTCGGCTGAAGAGACCCGCCGCTCGCCCGGACAGGCGGGCGGCGGAGCGAGACCACGGCGCCCTGCCTGCTTGTCTGAAGGGGCAGGACGCTTCCGCTTGATCAAGGGAGATGACCATGACCGCCACGACCGTCGATGCCGATTTCATCCATGTCTTCGAGCCGGGCAGCGATCCCGCCCGCCGGCCGCTGCTACTCCTGCACGGCACCGGAGGCGACGAGCGCGACCTTCTCTCGCTCGGCCGCACCGTCGCGCCCGGCGTGAGCCTGCTCTCGCCGCGCGGCAAGGTGCTTGAGGGGGCGGCGCCGCGCTTCTTCCGCCGCCTGGCCGAAGGCGTCTTCGACGAGGCCGACCTGAGGCGCCGCACCGATGAGCTGGCGGAGTTCGTGCTCGCGGCGCGGGAGCGCTACGGCCTGGCGGCGCCGATCGCGCTCGGCTTCTCGAACGGCGCCAATATCGCGGCGGCGCTCCTGCTGCAGCGGCCCGAGATCCTCGCCGGCGCGGCCCTCCTGCGCGCGATGGTGCCCTTCGCAGAGCCGCCGCGTGCCGATCTCGCGGTCAAGCCGGTGCTGATCCTGTCGGGCGCGCTCGATCCGATCGTGCCGAAAGCCAATGCCGAGGCACTGGCGCGGCAGCTCGGCGAAAGCGGCGCTGCCGTCGAACATCGGGTGCTGCCGGCAGGGCACGGCCTCGGCCAGGCCGATATCGGCCTGCTCAAGGATTGGCTGGCGCGCCGCTGAATGGATGGCGGCATCGCGGAGAAGGCTCCGCGGTGCCGCATCCGGCTCACAAGCCGGGATATGCCCGAATCCCTAGTCGATCAGGGGCATCAGGACGGCCATCGTGATGGCCAGAAGCACGAGCACGCGCAGCAGGACGGCCCGCTGGCTCGAAACCGGCATATCCACCGAACGCGACACGGCACGCATCCTCGACCTCCCAATCGACGCTACGTCAGGGGATCGTGAGGCCTGACGTAACGTCTGGCAAGCCGGCTGAAGATTCTAGGGAGTGGACAACTGCGCCGGCCGCGATCCGCAAACGAGATCGAGCGGCAGGGCAGTGGCCGCGGGACATCGGTCCTAAAGCATTTCCAAGCGAAGCGGCCGCCGGTTCGCGTGAAGGAAATGCGAAAAAATCCTAGAGCAATGCGGTGCAGACCGGGTCGGCGACGATGACGCGGCGCGCCTTCCTGGCCTGCTCCGCCATCAGGACCTGGTCGACCCGGCGGCGATACTCGGCCCAGGAGCCGAGGCTCAGGCCGCAATTGGCGCAGGAGACGACGCTGGCGTCGCTGAGCGTGTGCGGAATCGAAACGCCCGGCGAGCCGCAATCCCCGCAATGGAACCCGTCTTGTCTCAACGCGATACCGTCCATGCTCATCGTTGACGCTACGGCAATTTGCGTGCCGTGGCGGCATCAAGAGCCATTCCATATGACTGTCGGCTGAACGCGGGGTTCAGGATCGGACGCGGTTATTCGGCGGTGGAAGCCCGTCCGCGATGATCGGCTTGCGGGGCCCGATCGGTCTCGTAGCCGCCGGAGGTCACCAGGCGCAGGGCCGGTCGTCCGGCCGGTTGCGCCGAAAGATCGTTCTTGCGGATGGCGGCTGCGCGCCGGATCTGGGCACGCCGCGCGATGAGAGACATCTGCCGCTTGTGTTTCATGATCGAACTACCTAACGCCGCATCCCCATCATCGCGCCCGATGGGACAAGCGCACACCCTCCATTTGGGGGAGGTGCCTGACAATCCGGACGATTCGCGTCGGGGTTAGATCACGAGCAGCAGGACCAGCGCCGCCGCGCCGTTGATCGCCGACAGCAGCCAGTGCGGCACGGCGATGCCGATCGCCCTTGCGGTGTCTTCAGCCAGATCGAACATGAAATCCTCACGCGACGACAAGGACGAAACCGCAGCCGCAGTATCGGCGCACCCCCCATTTTGGGGGAAATGGTCCGTTTCGGCTGCACGGGGCGGGCGGGAGCGGGAGCCGTCTCGCCACCGCGCGGGGGCAAATGCCGCCTGCCGATCGGGGTATCCGGGTCCTCGGGACGGATTGTGCAAGATCCTGTCGAAGCGCATTGCATCTGCGCCGTCCCGCCACTATAAGCCGAGCCGTCGGAGCGTAGCGCAGCCCGGTTAGCGCACTTGTCTGGGGGACAAGGGGTCGGAGGTTCGAATCCTCTCGCTCCGACCATTTCACTGCCGGACATCGTTGAGACGTCTTGATCTGCCCGCGAGGGCGGATGACGGATTTCTGTTGACCCGCCGGTGACCGCGCTATTCGGCGGGTCTCTCGCGTCGCGCAGATGGTTCTTGCGCAGACGGCGATAAGATCCAGTGCCGTTCCCGCGCGCTTCGAGGGCGATATCCGTTAACCTTTGCTTAGGCTTGTCGTTGCGATCGCGCCGCCGAGCGGCCAATCTCGTGACGGGTGGGAGGAACCGAAGGCGGAAGCGATCATGTCCATGGCCAGCCTTGCGATCACGGGTGCCGAGACGAACCGTCGCGCGACGGCGCAGCCGGCCGGTTCGCTCGCGAGCTTCTTCGATGAGGTCAGGCCCGACTGGCATTCGCAATGGGCCTGGGATCACTACGAGGCGACCATCCTCGGGCTGGCGCATCAATTCGGCTTGCGCCGCGTCTGCGAGATCGGCGGTGGCCGCGATCCGCTGTTCACGCAGGATGAGGCCAGCCGCAACGGTATCGAACTGATCGTCAATGACATCGATGCCGGCGAGCTCGCCCTGACCGGACGAGGGCTTGAGACCGCGCGTTTCGACATCGCCGGCGACCTGAGCGAGCCGGATGTCCGGCGCGGCGGTTACGACATGATGGTCTCGCGCATGGTCTTCGAGCATGTCGACGGCGTCGAGCAGGCCTGGCGCAACATCCATGAATTGCTGGCGCCCGGCGGCGTGGCGCTGGCCTTCTTCCCGACGTTATGGGCGCCCGTCTTCGCGCTGAACCATGTCCTGCCGGAAAAGGTCTCGCACGCCATCGTCCACGCCCTGTTCCCGGCCCGCCGCGATGGCGGCGGCGACCCGAAATTCCCGGCGCTCTACGATTGGTGCCGCGGCAATCCGGCCATGCTCGAGCCGATGCTGAAGCGCGCCGGCTTCGCCGAAACCCATGTCCAGCGCTTCTGGGGACATGGCTATTTCGACCGGATGCCGGGGATGAAACAGGTCGACCACACCTTCAACGCGCTGGCGGCGCGAGTCGGCTGGAACTTCGTCACGACCTACGCCTATGTCGTGGTCCGGAAGGGCAGGGCCTGAGCGCGTTCCGTTGGCGTCGCGCCGTCTCCGCG
>NZ_JAELTI010000091.1 GCF_016428755.1 Allobosea sp. ASV33 | reverse complement strand
GAGAATGAGCTCGGCGCTGCGGCCGGTGCCGAGCCGACCGGCGATGGCCCCGCCCAGCTTGACGAAATCGAGCTTGGCGCGCTCGTCCTCGGGCCCGACGCCGACGACGATCAGGCGCTCGTAGGACGTGCCTTCCGGCGACGGCAGCGTCAGCCCGACCAGCGCCTTGCCCTTGAAGCGCTCGGCGGCGGCGGCACGGGTCAGGAGCGACTGCGCGCCCTCGCCCGCCCACTCCCTGACGGCTTCGGGCAGGGCAAGCTTGTCCGAAACAAGGATCACGAGGTCCTGCCCCTCGACGGCATCCAGGGCTTTGATCTCGAGCTTCAGGCGCTGCGACATGATCCGCTCACAATCTTGCGAAAATGACAGGGGAAGGACAATTCACGGCAGACGGCAAACGATTCCCGTTTGCGCCCTCGCCGCGCCTATACCATAGGGTGTGTCCGACGAACCACCTCGGAGGGCACCCGCTCTCCAGCTCCGGAACCGACGCGTGCTTCTCAACCGCCTCGATCGCTACATCCTGAAGATCGCGGCGGTGGCGGCGATCGTGCTGCTGCTCGGCCTGACCGGCGTGATCTGGGTCACGCAGGCGCTGCGCGAGGTCGATCTCATCACCGGCAAGGGCCAGACGGTCCTGATCTTCCTGACCGTGACGCTGCTCTCGCTGCCGGCCCTGATCGCCGGCATCGCGCCGGTCGCGCTGTTCATGTCGACACTCTACACGCTGAACAAGCTCAACGGCGATTCCGAGCTGATCGTGATGAACGCCGCCGGCGTCGCGCCGCAGCGCATCACGCGGCCCTTCATCGTGCTGACGGTCGCGGCCTCGCTGGTCGTCGCCTGGATGACGATCTCGGTGATGCCGGCGAGCTTCCGCATGCTGCGCGACCTGATCACGCTGATCCGCGCCGATTTCGTCGCCAACGTCGTCAAGGAAGGCCAGTTCGTCTCGCTCGATTCCGGCGTGACCTTCCACTATCGCGAGAAGGCGGGCGACTCGCTGGTCGGCATCTTCATGCAGGATCGCCGTGACCCGGCGCAGCCCTCGATCTATCTCGCCGAGCGCGGCCGGACGGTCGAGGCCGAGGGCCAGAGCTTCCTCATGCTGGAAAAGGGCACGATCCAGCGCGAGACGAAGAACACAAATACGACCTCGATCATCTCCTTCGAGCGCTATGCGCTGAACCTCTCGGCGCTGACCGGCGATTCCAGCGGCGGCCCCGGCGAGGGCGACGGCGACAAGGTGATCTACAAGCCGCGCGAGCGCTCGACCTGGGAGCTCCTCCGGCAGGATCCGAACGAGGCATATTACAAGATCCAGGAAGGCCGCTTCCGGGCGGAGCTGCACAACCGGCTCTCCTCCCCGCTCTATCCCTTCGCCTTCATGCTGATCGCCTTCGCCGCCATCGGCGAAGCCCGCACGACCCGCCAGGGACGGGCCCTGGCGATCCAGTCGGCGATCATGATCGTGGGCGCGACGCGCATCGCGGCCTATGCGGCCTGGACGGCGAGCGTGCGTTCGCCCTTCGCTGCCGCCCTGCTCTATATCCTGCCGATCGCGGCCATCATCCTGGCCACGAGCCTCATCTTCTACGGTGCGCGAATCCAGCCTGTCCTGGCCCGCATCACCGGCCCCCTCATCATACCGCTGGTCAACCTGGCGGCCCGTTTCCGGCGCGCCTGATGCTGCTGTTCTCGACCTTCGGGCGCTATCTGACGAAGCGCTTCGCCCGCGCCATCGTCGGGGTGTTCAGCACCTTCTTCTTCCTGATCGGCACGCTCGATTTCGTCGAGCTGATGCGCCGCGCCGGCGATTCCCCGATCGCGACGACGCCGCGCATCGTGCAGCTCGCGCTGTTCCGGGCGCCGGCCGTGGCCGAGCAGATCTTTCCCTTCGCCGCCCTGTTCGGCGGCATGTTCGCGCTTCTCACGCTGAGCCGGAAGCTGGAGCTCGTCGTCGCCCGTTCCGTCGGCGTCTCCGCCTGGCAGTTCCTGCAGCCGGCCGCGGCCGTGGCAGGCATCCTCGGGCTGGTCTCGATCATGATCTACAATCCCGTGGCGGCGGAGCTGAAGCGCAAGGCCACGGCGCTGGAGACACGCCTGTTCGTGCGCTCCGGCGGCAAATCCGGCCTGTCCCAGGAAATCTGGCTGAGACAGCGCAGCGTCGACGGACAGGCGATCATCCGCGCCGCCGGCGCCCTGCCCGACGAGGACGGCCTGTCCCAGGTCGCCTTCTTCATCTTCAATCCGAACGGCAGCTTCAAGGAACGAATCGACGCCAGGCAGGCCCTGCTGCGCCCCGGGCATTGGGAACTCAGCGACGCGCGCACCACCTCCGCCACGGAAGAGCCACAGAGCTATAAGAGCTACGTGCTCGCAACGACGCTGGAGCCCGAACAGATGCGCCAGAGCTTCACCCCACCCGATGCGGTGGGCTTCTGGTCCATGCCCACGGTCATCGACCGGACGGAGCGCGCCGGGCTCGACACGACGCCTTATAAGCTGCGTTATCAATCGCTTATGGCACGCCCGCTGCTGCTCATCGCGATGGTGCTGGTGGCAGCATCCGTTTCCTTAAGATTTTTCAGGTTTGGTGGCGTGACCAAACTGGTGGTGGGTGGCGTCGCGGCCGGCTTCGTGCTCTATGTGGCGACACAACTGTCGGAGGAACTCGGATCGTCGGGAATCGTCAATCCGGTCGTCGCGGCGTGGTTGCCTGCAGCATTGGGGGCAATGCTGGGAGCACTCGCCCTCCTCCATCAGGAAGATGGGTGAAACGTACTGTGCCTATGGTTAATTTCGAGTTTACGAGATGGGTCCAGGAGTGAACCGGTTAGCGCGCTTTGCTGCGGCGACGGCTCTCGCCTCCAGCCTGGCTTATCTGTTGGCCGGGCCGGCCTATGCCCAGAATCGGGCGGCCGGCACACCTGCCAAGCCCGCGGCTGCGGCGCCTGCGAAACCGCAGGACCGCATGGTCGTCGACGCGCGCGAACTCGTCTACGATAACGACAAGAAGACGGTCGCGGCCGTCGGCGACGTCCAGATTCTGTATCAGGGCCGCACGATCGAGGCCGATCGCGTCATTTACGATCAGGCCAACAAGCGCGTCACCGCCATCGGCAACGCCCGGATCATCGAATCCAACGGCACGGTTATCACCGGCGACAAGTTCAACCTGACCGATGATTTCCGCGACGGCTTCATGGACTCGCTGCGCGTCGTGAACCCGGACAAGACCCGCTTCTCGGCGCCCCGCGCCGAGCGGACGGATGGCGAGACCTTCGTCTTCGAAAAGGGCATCTACACCGCCTGCGAACCCTGCAAGGACAATCCCGAGCGACCGCCGCTCTGGCAGGTCCGCTCCGCGCGGATCATCCACAAGAAGTCCGAGCAGACGATCTATTACGAGGATGCGCGCGTCGAGTTCGCCGGCATCCCGATGGCTTATATCCCGTATATGTCGGGCCCGGATTCGACGGTGAAGCGCAAGTCCGGCTTCCTGTCGCCGCGCTTCATCAACACTTCGGCGCTCGGCTACGGCGTCGGCCTGCCCTATTTCCTCAACCTGGCGCCGAATTACGACCTGACGCTGACGCCGACCTATTTCAGCCGCCAGGGTTTCCTGGGGCAAGTGGAATGGCGCCATCGCCTGATGACCGGATCCTATGCGATCCGGGCCTCCGGCATCTTCCAGCAGGACAAGAACGCCTATCTGCCGAGCCCGCTCGGTCCGCGCGACAACGAGTTCCGCGGCTCCGTCGAAACCAACGGCAAGTTCTTCATCAACCCGCGCTGGTCGGTCGGCTGGAACGCAGCGATGTCGACGGATCGCTGGTTCTACAAGAACTACCGCATCCGCAACGAGAGCCTCAGCTCGACCACTTATCTGCAGGAATCGATCTCGACGGCCTATCTGAACGGCCAGAGCGAGAGCGCCTGGTTCGACCTGCGCGGCTATTATTTCCAGCCCCTGAACTATCAGGACTGGCAGAAGCAGCAGCCCGTCGTCCTGCCGGTGCTCGACTACGACAAGCGCGTCCATAAGCCGTCCTTCCTCGGCGGCGAACTCTCCTTCACCGCCAACGTCACGAGCCTGACGCGCGACACCGCCGCCTTTAGCGAGCTGCCGCAGCAGAAGAGCTACCTGATCACGACGCCGAGCTATTCGCTCTATGATGGCTGCGCCATCTACGACAAGAACCACTGCTTGGTTCGCGGGCTTGCCGGCAATGTCTCGCGCGCCACGGCCCAGGTCTCGTGGCGGCGCAACTTCATCGACCCGCTCGGGCAGATGTGGACTCCCTATGCCTCGGTGCGCGCCGATGTCTTCTCGGTCAACCCGAATACCAGCGGCGTGATCAACTCGCGGGTCGCGACCATCGCCGACACGTCGGACGAGGTGTTCGGCCGGGTGATGCCGGCGATCGGGCTGATGTATCGCTACCCGTTCGTCGCCAAGACCGGCTGGGGCACCCATATCATCGAGCCGGTGGCGCAGATCGTCGCGCGCCCGAACGAGACGAACAGCCTGCGCGTGGCCAACGAGGACGCGCAGAGCCTCGTCTTCGACGCCAACAACCTGTTCGAGTGGAGCAGCAAGTTCTCCGGCTTCGATCGCGTCGAAGGCGGTGTCCGCGCCAATGTCGGCGCGCTCTATACCGGGCGCTTCGGCCAGGAAGCATTCGCCAACCTGTTGCTTGGTCAATCCTACCAGCTCGCCGGGCGCAATTCCTACGCCAGCGGAGACCTGCTCAATACGGGCCTGAATTCCGGCCTCGAAACCCGCAACTCCGACTATGTCGCCCGCGCCCAGATCTCGCCCTTCAAGGGCTTCTTCCTGACCGGCGCGACGCGCCTCAATGCGACGACCTTCGAGGCCCAGCGGATCGACGCCGCCGCAACCTATTCCAACAGCATCATCTCGGCTTCGGTCGGCTATGGCCGCTACGAGCCGCAACCCGATCTCGGGCTCTCCCGCCGGCGCGAGGGTCTTTCGCTCAACGGATCGCTCAAGGTCGCCGAGAACTGGCGCCTGCGCGCCGGCGTGCTGTTCGATCTCGACAAGTACAAATACGATCGCGAGCTCTATCGGACCGCGTACGCAGCCTATCTTGCGGCGCCTGCGGTGTCCGCGATGCCGGTCTATCCGAATACCGGGCCGTTCCAGTCCGCTTCGACCTCGTTCGGAATCAACTACACCGACGAATGCACGGTCTTCGACGTCAGCTATTCGCAGAGCTATGCGGACCGCCAGGCCGGATCGACGAAGGATACGCGCACGGTCATGTTCCGGCTCGAGCTGCGCACGCTGGGCGAGATCAGCTACTCGCAGAATATCAGCTCGGGCTCGAGCGACGGCGTCAGCTCCAACTAGCCGCCAACGCAGCCCGCCGCGGCGGGTTGCTTCCTCCTTCGGAGCGCGGAGTTTGTCTTGCCGGCCAAGCCGCTCGCATTGACACAGGGCGATCCGGCCGGAATCGGGCCGGAATTGACGCTGCGCGCCTGGCTGGAACGCCGCGAGCGCGCTCTTCCCGCCTTCGCCTGGATCGGCGATCCCGATCACCTTTCCGCCATTGCCGGCCGCCTTGGCTGGACGGTGCCCCTGCGCACCTGCGGCTGGAACGCAGCCTGCGCCGTCTTCGCCGATGCGCTGCCTGTCATTCCGCTCGAAGCCGGATCCGGCGCCGCCATTCCGGGCAAGCCCGATCCTGCGACGGCGGCGGGCACGATCAAGTCCATCGACCGCGCGGTCGAAGCCGTCCGCAGCGGCATGGCTGCGGTCGTCGTCACCAATCCGATCGCGAAATCCGTGCTTTACGGCGCCGGCTTCAAGCATCCCGGCCATACCGAATATCTCGCTCATCTGGCCGCCCAAGGCGGCGTCGAGCCCCGGCCGGTCATGATGATCTGGAGCGACGAGCTCGCCGTGGTCCCCGTCACGATCCACGAACCGCTGCGGCGCGTGCCGGACCTGCTGACCACGGAGTTGATCGTCGAGACGGGCCGCATCGTCGCGGCCGGGCTGCGCAGCTGCTTCGGCATCGCCCAGCCTCGGCTGGCGATCAGCGGGCTCAACCCGCATGCCGGGGAGAACGGCACGATGGGCCAGGAAGATGCCACCGTCGTCGCGCCGGCCGTCGCCCAATTGCAGGCCGCGGGCATCGACGCGCGCGGCCCCTATCCCGCCGACACGATGTTCCATGCCCGGGCGCGCGCCGGCTATGATGCCGCGCTGGCGATGTATCACGACCAGGCCCTGATCCCGATCAAGACGATCGCCTTCGATGAGGGCGTCAACGTCACGCTCGGCCTGCCTTTCATCCGCACCTCGCCGGACCATGGCACGGCCTTCGACATTGCCGGGAAAGGCATCGCGCGGCCGGACAGCCTGTGCGCTGCCCTGAAGCTCGCCGCCCGGATGGCCCAACACGCGCCTGCGGATGCTGCGGCATGAGCCAGATCGACGACCTGCCACCGCTGCGCGACGTGGTGGAACGCCATGGGCTGATGGCGCAGAAGGCGCTCGGGCAGAACTTCCTGTTCGACCTCAACCTGACCAGCCGGATCGCGCGCTCGGCCGGGCCTCTCGAAGGCCAGACGGTGGTCGAGATCGGCCCCGGCCCCGGCGGGTTGACGCGGGCGCTGCTGGCCAACGGCGCCGGGCGCGTCATCGCGATCGAGCGAGACCGGCGCTGCCTGCCGGCACTGGCCGAGATTGCGGCGCATTATCCAGGCCGGCTGGAGGTCATCGACGGCGATGCGCTCGCGGTCGACCTGACGCCCCATCTTGGCGGCAGCCGGGCGCGGATCGTCGCCAACCTGCCCTATAATATCGGGACGCCGCTGCTGGTCGGCTGGCTCAGTCTCGAACCCTGGCCGTCATGGTGGGATTCGCTGACCTTGATGTTTCAGCGCGAGGTAGCCGAGCGCATCGTCGCGACGCCGGATGAGCGGGCCGATTACGGCCGCCTCGCCGTGCTCTCGAACTGGCGCTGCGAAACGAAGATCCTGTTCGACGTGCCGCGCAGCGCCTTCGTGCCGCCGCCGAAGATCACCTCGTCGATCGTCCAACTGATCCCGCGCGCAGAGCCGCAGCCCTGCGACCGGCGCCTGCTGGAGCGGGTGACGCTCGCCGCCTTCGGCCAGCGCCGCAAGATGTTGCGGCAGAGCCTGAAGGCCGTTCTGCCGGACCCGGCCCCGCTCATCGCGGCGGCGGGCCTGGCCGAGACCGCGCGCGCCGAGGAGATCCCGGTCTCCGGTTTCGTCGGGCTGGCGAACGCGCTGGCCGGGCAGCGCTGATCAGGGCAGCTGTTCGGCCAGGAGCTGGTCGACGAAATCGTTGAGGCCCACGGCACGGCTGCGCTTCAGGCGCTCGGCCGTCAGGATCGCCTTGATCTGCTCGTAGGCCGTTTGCAGATCGTGGTTGACGATGACGTAGTCGTACTGACTCCAGCGCGCGATCTCGTCGCGGGCATTGGCGAGGCGCTTGACGATGACATCCTCCGCATCCTCGGCGCGGCGGATCAGGCGCGAGCGCAGCTCCGCCATCGAGGGCGGCAGGATGAAGATGGTGACGACGTCGGCGCGCGCCTTCTTGACGATCTGCTGGGTGCCCTGCCAGTCGATATCGAAGAGCACGTCGCGCCCGGCCGCAAGCGAAGCCTCGACCTCCTTGCGCGGCGTGCCATAGCCGTTGCCGTGAACTTCGGCCCATTCCAGCAGGTCATTATGCTGGCGCATGGTGTCGAAGGTCGTCCGGTCGATGAAGCGGTAATGCACGCCCTCGATCTCGGAGGGGCGCTTTGCGCGGGTCGTCACCGAGATCGAGAGGTCGAGATTGTTCTCGCTCTTGAGGTTGCGCGTCAGCGTCGTCTTGCCCGCGCCGGAGGGCGAGGACAGGATCAGCATGAGGCCCCGGCGGGCCGGGTGAAGGGTCTCGGCAGCCATCCGGCTCACTCCACGTTCTGGACCTGCTCGCGCATCTGGTCGACGACCGTGCGCAGCTCCAGCCCGATGCGGGACAGGCCGGGATCATTGGCCTTGGCGCAGAGCGTCGAAGCCTCGCGGCCGAATTCCTGCGAGAGGAAGTCGAGTTTGCGGCCGATCGGCCCGCCCTTCGCGAGAAGCTCGCGCAAGGCCGCGACATGGGCCTGCAGGCGGTC
This sequence comes from Allobosea sp. ASV33, assembly GCF_016428755.1. Taxonomy (GTDB): domain Bacteria; phylum Pseudomonadota; class Alphaproteobacteria; order Rhizobiales; family Beijerinckiaceae; genus Allobosea. The sequence goes on along the minus strand of NZ_JAELTI010000091.1, from coordinate 15,827 downwards.
GATCTCCTCGCGGATATCGGCGCGGACGGCGATCAGCGCCGCCTCCTGGTGAAGGCGCTGCGGATCGAAGCCGTTATTGGCCCCCAGAAGCGCCTCGACCTGCGCCGCGATCCGGGCGCGGATCGCCTCGCTGCTGCGGGCGGGATGATGCTCCGCCTCGCCGGCGAGCCGGGCGATGGTTTCGAGATGACCGAGAACGATGGTTTCGAGCGCGCGGCCTTCGGCGGCGCGCGCTTCCTTCAAGGCATCGGTGACGGCGTCGAGACCCGCAAGAGCCGGCGCCTCGACCGCGCCGAGCACGTCCTGTGCCTCGTCGGCATACTCCACCACACCGCGGATGCCGAGCAGGCCGTCATAGGATGGCGGGTTGATGCCGGCAGCCGGCGGCAGCCTCTCGACGGCCTCGAGCAGCGCAGCCAGGACCGCCTCGTTGACGCGCGGGCGCGGCGGGCCGGCATCGCTGGTGACGGCGAGATTGACGTGGAGCGTCCCGCGCGAGAAAGCGGCGCCCAGCTTCTTGCGGGCGGCCTCGGCGAGAACCTCGAAACCGGGCGGGACACGCACCCGCAGATCGAGCCCGCGCCCGTTGACGCTGCGGATTTCCCAGGCCCAGCCATGGACCCCGGCCGTCCCGGCCGCACGGGCAAAGCCCGTCATGCTTTCGATGGCCATCGCCCCTGCGCCTTCGTTTCGGATTGGGCGGGACCGTAGTGGCGCGCATCCGCGACAGCAAGCGGCCCACCACGGGAAAATGGGGATTGCGAGCCTTCGGGACCGCCGATTTCCGACCAGGACCGTCGTCCCGAACGCAGCGAAGCGCAGATCCGGGATCCATCGTAGAGCGGCGAGCCTTACGATGGATCCCGGATCAGGCCGGGATAACGACGCGGTTCAGGAGAGAAACCAGCAGGCCCCGTGCCTGCAGCTCAGGGCTTGAGCTGCGGCACCTGCTTCGGCGAGTTCAGGTCGAAGCTCTTGTTGAGCAGCGGGTCCCGCGGCGTGCCTTCGGACGCGTCGAACGCGCGAGCCCGGGTACCGGGCACGATGCCGGTCGGCTGAGCGACGGGCATGCCCCCGGTGCCGGCATTGTCGGCAGCGGGCTGGGTCGTTGTCGGGGCCTCGGTGCGGTTGTCGGGGCCGGCCGGGGGCTCGACCTTGTCGACGGAATCCGCCGGCGGCTTGCCGCCCTGCTGCTGGCTGCGGGTCGTCTCGATCTGGCGCCAGCGCCCGACATTGCGGTTGTGCTGGTCCAGCGTCTCGGCGAAGGCATGGCCGCCGCTGCCGTCGGCGACGAAATAGAGGTCCTTGGTCCGCGAGTGGTTGACCACCGCTTCCATGGCGGCGCGGCCGGGATTGGCGATCGGCCCCGGCGGCAGGCCGGTGATCACATAGGTGTTGTAGGGCGTTGCCCGCGTGATCTCGTCGCGTTGGATCGGCCGGCCGAGCGTGCCCTTTCCGCCGGCGATGCCATAGACGATCGTCGGGTCGGATTGCAGCTTCATCTTCTGGTTCAACCGGTTGATGAAGACGCCGGCGACGCGGGGGCGCTCGTCGGCCCGGCCGGTCTCCTTCTCGACGATCGAGGCGAGGATAACGAGTTCCTGCGGCGTCTTGATCGGCAGGTCGGCCGGCTTGCGCGCCCAGATCCGCTCGAGGATCACGGCCTGATCGCGCGCCATGCGGTCGATGATCGCCTTGCGCGAGAAGCCGCGCGGGAAACGATAGGTGTCCGGCAGGATCGAGCCTTCCTTCGGCACCTGCGCGATCTCACCGGTCAGGAGATCGTTGTTGCGCAGGCGCTCGACGATCTGCTCGCTGGTCAGGCCCTCGGGAATGGTGATCGAATGCTCGACCACCTTGCCGCTGGAGATGATGCCGAGGATTTCCTGCGGGCTGACGCGGGCCTTGAACAGGTACTCGCCGGCCTGGAGCTTGTGCCAGTCGCCGCCCATGATCGCCGCGACGCGGAAGCTCAGCGGATGCTCGATCAGACCCTCGCGCTGCAGCAGCTCGGCGATCTCGGTGAGCCCGCTCTCCTTCGGGATGATCAGGACGCGATCGCTGGCCAGCGGCCCCGGCGCCTTGCTTTGGTTCGAAACGACCGCGATGCCCGCGCCGACCACGCCGGCGCCGACGAGCGCGATGGTGAACAACCCGCTCAGCATCGACAGGAAGGGGCTGCGCCGGCGGCGGCGGACCTTGGGCGGCGGCGCCGGGGGCGCTACGGGCTTGAGGGCCTCGCTCGGACTCTTCGGGGCGACGCGGGGCGTATCATTCACGATCAAGACGCTCGCAGCACGGGGTAGATGATTTCGGCACGGTGCAAACTGGACCGTGCCTGCCGGAGTGGGCAATCGGCCGCACCCAACCGGGGCAGCCGCATTAGAGCCGGTTTCCGTGCGACTGTGAACGCGGAATCACGCATTCTGCCGCAACCGGCCCAAACTCTACCCAAGATTATGGCGAAACGGCGCTATTCCCAGCCGCTCACTGATCCGGCCGATAGCGCCGCATCACCAACGAGGCGTTGGTGCCACCGAAGCCGAAGGAATTCGACAGGGCATAGTCGATCTCGCGCTTGCGGGCGACATGCGGCACCAGGTCGATATCGGTCTCGACCGAAGGATTGTCGAGATTGATCGTCGGCGGTGCGACCTGGTCGCGGATCGCTAGCACGGTGAAGATCGCCTCGATCGCACCGGCAGCGCCGAGAAGATGGCCCGTCGCCGATTTGGTCGAGGACATGGACGGGCGCTTGGGCGCATTGGCCAGCAGACGCTCGACGGCGCGCAATTCGATCTCGTCGCCGAGCGGCGTCGAGGTGCCGTGGGCGTTGATGTAATCGAGGTCGGCCGCGGTGATGCCGGCGCGGTCCAGCGCGGCCTGCATGCAGCGATAGGCGCCGTCGCCATCCTCGGAAGGCGAGGTGATGTGATAGGCGTCGCCCGACATGCCGTAGCCGACGACCTCGGCATAGATCTTCGCGCCGCGGGCCAGCGCGTGATCGAGCTCCTCGAGCACGACGACGCCGGCGCCCTCGCCCATCACGAAGCCGTCGCGGTCCTTGTCATAGGGGCGCGAAGCCTTCTCGGGCGTATCGTTGAAACCGGTCGAAAGCGCGCGGCAGGCACAGAAGCCGGCGATGCCGATGCGGTTGATCGCCGATTCGGCTCCGCCCGCAACCATGACCTCGGCATCACCGAGCGCGATCATGCGGGCAGCGTCGCCGACGGCATGCGCGCCGGTCGAACAAGCGGTCACGACGGCATGGTTCGGGCCTTTCAGCCCGTGCTCGATCGAGACGTAGCCCGCCGCCAGATTGCTCAGGCGGCCGGGAATGAAGAAGGGCGAGAGGCGGCGCGGGCCGCGCTCCTTGAGCAGGAGCGAGGCCTCGTAGATGCCACCCAAACCACCGATGCCGGAGCCGATGGCGACGCCGGTGCGGGTCTGGTCCTCGTAGGACTCCGGCTTCCAGCCGGCGTCCTGCAACGCCTGCGTGGCCGCAGCCATGGCAAAGACGATGAAGTCATCGACCTTGCGCTGCTCCTTCGGCTCCATCCAGTCGTCGGGATTGAAGGTCCCGTCGCTGCCGTCACCCCGCGGGATGTTGCAGGCGATCCGCGCCGGCAGGTCGCTGGCGTCGAAACTGGTGATGGGGCCGGCGCCGCTGGCACCGGCCAGGAGTCGCGACCAGGTCGGCTCGACGCCGCATGCAAGCGGCGTCACCATGCCGAGACCGGTCACGACGACACGCCGCATCGGATAACTGCGAGAAGCCATGGCTCTTTCTGCGTCGATCAGCCTGCTGGCTGATCAGGCGCTCTTCGCGGAGAGGAACTTGACGGCATCGCCGACCGTCACGATCGTCTCGGCCGCATCGTCCGGGATCTCGACGCCGAACTCTTCCTCGAAGGCCATCACGAGCTCGACGGTGTCGAGGCTGTCCGCGCCCAGGTCCTCGATGAAGTTGGCGCCGTCGACGACCTTGTCGGCCTCGACGCCGAGGTGCTCGACCACGATCTTCTTCACGCGCTCGGCAACATCGCTCATGGGTCTCTTCCTTAGACTTAGAAACTGAAAACGCATCGCAGGGTGCGACGCGGTGGGGGATCTCATTCCGAGCCGCCGCGCCACCTGACGATGTCCGCGATCCGGAAAGCTCGAAGCCTGCACAAACGCAACAACCGAGGTTTCGTCAAGTCCCCTCGGATCGCCCAGCGGCAGCGCGACGGGGCTAGTTAACACACCCTTTACGAGCTGGCGAGTGCACCGCAACCTTATCAAAACCGATCTAGAATAGGCGCTAACCCACCTAGATCATTGCCATTCCGCCGTTGACGTGCAGGGTCTGCCCGGTCACGTAGCCGGCTTCCGCGCTGGCGAGAAAGGCGACGGCCGCCGCCACATCCTTGCCCTCGCCCAGCCGGCCCATCGGCACGTCGGAGAGGATGCCCTCGCGCTGCTTGTCGTTGAGGGCCTGCGTCATCGGCGACTCGATGAAGCCGGGCGCGACCACGTTGACGGTGATGTTGCGGCTCGCGACCTCGGCGGCGAGGGCCTTCGACATGCCGATCAAGCCGGCCTTCGCGGCGGCATAATTGCCCTGGCCGGGATTGCCCATCGTGCCGACGACAGAGCCGATCGCGACGATTCGACCGTAGCGGCGGCGCATCATCGACTTCACCGCCGCCCGCGACAGGCGGAAGGCGGCCGTCAGGTTGACCGCGAGCACGCTGTCCCAGTCCTCGTCCTTGAGGCGCATGAACAGGTTGTCGCGGGTGATGCCGGCATTGTTGACGAGGATGTCGAGCCCGCCGAGCTTCTCCTCGGCGGTCGGAACCAGCGCCTCGACCGAATCCTTGTCGGAAAGATTGCAGGGCGCGATCACGACACGCTCGCCGAGTTCGGCCGCCAGGGCCTCCAGCGCTTCGGCGCGCGTGCCAGAAATCGCGACGCTGGCGCCCTGCGCATGAAGCGTCCGGGCGATGGCCCCGCCGAGGCCGCCGGTCGCGCCGGTGACCAGGGCCTTGCGGCCGGTCAGATCAAACATGTTCGCTCCCCTTGTTCGGCATCCTGCCGCTGCAGCCCATCCTGGGTTCTGCCTTATTATGCGTTACGGGCTTTCCAGGCCGCGATATCCTCGGCCGTGCCGATCGAGACCGGCGCCGCGCCTGCGACGATACGCTTGACGAGACCGGCCAGCACCTTGCCGCTGCCCGCCTCGACGAAATCGGTGACACCGGCGGCCGCCATCGCCTGCACGCATTCGCGCCAGCGCACGGTGCCGGTGACCTGGGCGACGAGCGAGGCCCGGATCGCGTCCGGATCGCTCAGCGGCGCGGCGCCGACATTGGCGACGACCGGCACGACCGGGGCCTGCATCGCAACCTTTGCCAGAGCCTCGCGCATCGCATCGGCGGCCGGCTGCATCAGAGCGCAATGGAAGGGCGCGGAGACCGGCAGCAGCATGGCGCGCTTCACGCCGCGCTCGCCAGCCAGCGCGATGGCGCGCTCGATCGCGGCCTTGGCGCCGGAGAGCACGACCTGACCGCCGCCATTGTCGTTGGCGGCTTCGCAGACTTCGCCTTGGGCCGCAGCCGCGGCGATCTCACGAGCGAGATCGAGCTCGGCACCCAGAAGCGCCGCCATCGCGCCCTGCCCCGCCGGCACGGCCTTCTGCATGGCGTCGCCGCGGATGCGCAGCAGGCGGGCGGCGTCGCCGATCGAGAAGGTCCCGGCCGCGGCCAGCGCCGAATATTCGCCGAGCGAATGGCCGGCGACGAAAGCGGCGTCGCGTTTCAGGTCGAGCCCGGCTTCGCTCTCAAGCACGCGCACGACCGCGAGGCTGACCGCCATCAGGGCCGGCTGGGCATTGGCCGTCAGGGTCAGTTCCTCGGAAGGGCCTTCCCACATCACGGCGGAGAGCTTCTGCGACAGGGCCGCGTCGACCTCGTCGAAGACCGCCTTCGCGACAGGGAAGTTGTCGGCCAGACTCTTGCCCATGCCGACCGCCTGAGAGCCCTGCCCCGGAAAGATGAACGCTGTGGTCATGCTGTGAACGTCCCGGTCTTCATTATCAGTCATTCGTCTTATATGACGCGGCTGTCACATCGCTTGCGCCGCCAAGTCAAGCGCGGCGCTCGAATTTTCCGCTCCCGGCGCGGTGTTTTCCGGCAGATTCCGGTTGCCATGGCGTGCCGGACACTGTAACGACCGCCTCCTGCTTGTTCGGCCGGAGGCTGAACGGATGGCGCATATCTGCAAGGATCGGCGCAGGCTCGTTTCCCGAACCGTCATCCCGTGTCTCCGCCTTCGATGAAATCCTGTCGGGCCTTATCCAGGGCTCGGAGGGCTCCGCGCCGGGCGAAGCAGGGTGAAACAAGGAAGGCCAAATATGGCATTGTACGAGCATGTGCTGCTCGCGCGGCAGGATGTCAGCGCGCAGCAGGTCGAAACCCTCGTCGAGCAGTTCAAGGGCGTGATCGAAGCGAATGGCGGCGCCATCCGCAAAGTCGAGTACTGGGGCGTCAAGTCCCTGGGCTACCGCATCAAGAAGAACCGCAAGGCTCACTACACGCTGCTGAACATCGAGGCTCCCTCCGCCGCCGTGCTGGAGATGGAGCGCCAGATGCGCATCAACGAGGACATCCTGCGCTTCATGACCGTCAAGGTCGAGGAGCTCGAGGAAGGTCCGTCGGCCATGCTGCAGAAGCGTGACCGCGAAGATCGTCCTGAGCGTGGCGGCGACCGTTTCGAGCGCGGCCCGCGCCGTGACCGCCCGCGTCGTGACGACGAAGCGACCGAAACCGTCGAAGCGGAGGCCTGAGAATGTCGACTGCATCCGCTGGCGCCCGTCGCCCCTTCTTCCGCCGCCGCAAGTCCTGCCCGTTCTCGGGCGAAGGCGCCCCGAAGATCGACTACAAGGACGTGCGTCTGCTCTCGCGCTACATCTCCGAGCGCGGCAAGATCGTTCCGTCCCGCATCACGGCGGTCTCCGCCAAGAAGCAGCGCGAGCTCGCCCAGGCGATCAAGCGCGCACGCTTCCTCGGCCTGCTGCCCTACGTCATCCGCTGATCCGTTCCTTCGGATCCGGCAGACATTAAATTCCGGAGGCGCTTCACGCGCCTCCGGTTCTCGCTTTCAAGATCAACCAGTCGCCCGGCGGTGAAACTCCATCGGGTTCGTTGAGGCCAAGGGCCTCTCACCCTGCCGAGCCCAAAAAGGCTTGTGAGCAGCGGGACAGCAGGACGGATTCATGATTCCGATTGTCGGCATCGGCGCGGGCCTCGTTTCGGCCCTGCTCTTCTCAGTGGTGATCACCGGATCGCCGCTGGCTGCCCTGCTGTATTCGGCCGCTCCTCTCCCGATCTTCATCGCATCGCTGGGCTGGAACCACCGCTCCGGGCTGTTCGCCACGGCAGCCGGTGCGCTCGCCGTCGCGGTTGCGCTCGCCCCGACCGGCGGCATCGCCTTCGCCCTGATCATCGGCCTGCCGGCCTGGTGGATCGCCTATCTCGCCCTGCTGGCCCGCGCCGACGCCCAGGGCCCGGTCGAGTGGTACCCGCTCGGCAACCTGCTGCTCTGGATCGCCGCCACCGCCGCCCTCGCCACCGTCGGCAGCGCACTGGTGATGACCACCGATTACGAGACCTACCGCTCGGTGATCGCGCGCATGATCGAGAACCTGCTGAGCGAGATGGTGCGCGGCAAGCTGATCGCCCTGCCCGCCGACGTCCAGGTCAAGGATCTCGCCCAGAGCCTGGCGCCTGCCGTGCCGCTCGGCATCGGTGCCTCCTTCGTCACCACCATCACCGCCAATCTCTGGCTCGCGGCCCGCACCGTGAAGATGTCGAGCCGCCTGCCGCGGCCCTGGCCCTTCATTCCGTCGACGACGCTGCCCCGGCAGGCGCTGCTGCTGCTGGTCGTGGCCGGTTTCGTCGCGACGATGGGCGGCTTCATCGGCGTCGCCGCCATGGCCTTCGCCGGCGCGCTGCTCGCCGCCTTCATGTTCAGCGGGCTCGCCACGCTGCACGACATCTCGCGCGGCCGCGCCTGGCGGCTGCCGATGCTGATCTCGATCTATGTCGCCCTCATCGTGATGCAGGCGGTGCTGACGCCGCTGCTGGCGATCGCGGGCGTCATCGACACGCTTCTCGGCCTGCGCAAGCACGCCGCGCTGCCGCCTCCGCCTAACCGTTCCTGACAACCTCGTCTCAAAGACAGAACAAGGAGAAGACCCATGGAAGTGATCCTGCTCGAACGCGTCGCCAAGCTCGGCCAGATGGGCGACATCGTGAAGGTGCGCGACGGCTTCGGCCGCAACTACCTGCTCGCCCGCGGCAAGGCGCTGCGCGCCACCGAGGACAACAAGAAGCGCTTCGAGAGCCAGAAGCTCGAGCTCGAGACCCGCAACCTCGAGCTGAAGTCCGAGGCCGATGCCGTCGCCGAGCGCCTGAACGGCCAGAGCGTCACCATCCTGCGCCAGTCGGGCGAGTCCGGCGTGCTCTACGGCTCGGTCTCGACCCGCGACATCGCCGAGGCCCTGACCAAGGACGGCTTCAACGTCTCGCGCGGCCAGGTGACGCTGAACACCCCGATCAAGACGCTCGGCCTGCACACCGTCCCGGTCGTGCTGCATCCGGAAGTCGCGGTCACGATCACCGTCAACGTCGCCCGCTCGGCTGAAGAGGCCCATCGCCAGGCCGCCGGCGAGAACGTCACGGCCCAGGAGAAGTTCGATCTCGACGATCTCGGCCTCGAGGTCGGCGCGGCGCTGGCCGAGGCCGGCGACAACGACGACCGCTGAGCCTTATCGCTCCCGATCCGAGTCAAGGGCGCCGTGGCAACACGGCGCCCTTTTCGTCTGCGCCTGTGAACTGCGTGAATTGACGATCAACATGCTGGCGGAAGCTGTCGGAGTGCTAAACTAGCTTCATCCCGACTCAGTTGCCGCCATGCGTTCCGCTTCCCGCGCGGTCCGAATGCCGGCTTGAACATGTAAGTAAGAGCTTACTTACCAAGGCAGCCATGGCCCCCGTCACCGCCCTCGTCGCCCGCCTCGACAACCGCGAGGCCGAATTCCGCGTCCAGCCTCACAATATCGAGGCGGAGCAGGCATTGCTGGGCGCGATCCTGGTCAATAACGACGCGTTCTACCGCGTCTCCGACTTCCTGCTGCCGGACCATTTCTTCGAGCCGATCCACCAGCGCGTCTACGAACTCGTCTCGAGCATGATCCGGGCCGGCAAGATCGCGACGCCGATCACGCTCAAGACCTTCGTCAACGATCTCGACCTCGGCGACATCACGCCGAGCCAATATCTCGCCCGCCTCGCGGCGGAGGCGACGACCGTCATCAACGCCGCCGATTACGGCCGCACGATCTACGACCTCGCGGTGCGCCGGCAGCTCATCGGCGTCGGCGAGGACCTGGTCAACGTCGCCTATGACGCACCGGTCGAGATGGCGCCGCGCGAGCAGATCGAGGATGCCGAGCGCAAGCTCTACGAGCTTGCCGAAAAGGGCCGCTACGAGGGCGGCTTCCAGAAATTCGACGGGGCGCTGCGCCTCGCCATCGACATGGCGGCCAGCGCCTATCAGCGCGCCGGTGGCCTCTCCGGCATCTCGACCGGCCTGCGCGACGTCGACCAGCGCATGGGCGGCCTGCAGCGCTCCGACCTGCTCGTGCTCGCTGGGCGCCCCGCCATGGGCAAGACTTCGCTCGCCACCAACATCGCCTTCAACATCGCCAAGGCCTGGCGCGGCGAGCGGCAGGAGGACGGCTCAATCAAGTCGGTCGACGGCGGCATCGTCGGCTTCTTCTCGCTCGAAATGTCGGCCGACCAGCTCGCGACCCGTATCGTCGCCGAGCAGTCCAGCATCTCCTCCTACAAGATCAGGCAGGGCCGCATCACCGAGGCCGATTTCGCCCGGCTGACCGATGTCGCCGCCCAGATCGAGAAGCTGCCGCTCTATATCGACCAGACCGGCGGCATCTCGATCGCGCAGTTGATGGCGCGCGCCCGCCGCCTGAAGCGCCAGAAGGGACTCGACGTTCTGTTCATCGACTACCTGCAGCTGCTCTCCGGCTCGTCCAAGAACAGCCAGAACCGCGTGCAGGAATTGACCGAGATCACGACCAGCCTGAAGGCGCTGGCCAAGGAGCTCAACGTCCCGATCATCGCGCTCTCGCAGCTCTCGCGTCAGGTCGAGAATCGCGACGACAAGCGCCCGCAGCTCTCGGACCTGCGCGAATCCGGCTCGATCGAGCAGGACGCCGACGTGGTGATGTTCGTCTATCGCGAGGAGTATTACCTCAAGGGCAAGGAGCCCCGGCCGGGCACCGAAGAGCACAACAAGTGGCAGATCGAGATGGAGGCCATGCACGGCGTCGCCGAATTGATCATCGGCAAGCAGCGCCACGGCCCGACCGGCGCGGTGGCCTTGCAGTTCGACGCGGATGTGACACGCTTCTCCGACCGCGCCGATGAGATGCGCCTGCCGGACCGTGAATGATGCCTGCCGACCTGCCTGATTCCGCCGCCTTCGGCGCGACGCTCACCATCGATCTCGACGCGCTGGTCTCGAACTGGCGCCTGCTCGGCAAGCGCGCCGGGACCGAGGCCGGCGCGGTGGTCAAGGCCGACGCCTACGGCATCGGCATCGAGCCAGCCGTGACGGCACTGGCCAAGGCCGGCTGCAAGAGCTTCTTCGTGGCGCATGTCTCCGAGGCCATCCGCGCCCGCAAGGTCGCGCCGGATGCCACGGTCTATGTGCTGAACGGCTTGCTGCCCGGCGCCGCCGAGACTTTTGCGGCGCATGGCCTGTCGCCCGTGCTGGGCTCGCATGAGGAATTGCTGGAATGGGCCTCGTTCCGGCAGACAGGCGCGCAGGTCCGGCCGGCGGCTTTGCATGTCGACACGGCGATGAACCGGCTCGGCCTCTGGCAGGGCGAGGGTCTCAACCTCGCCCGCGAGCGCTCCGGCGTGATTGCGGCGGCGGGGATCGGGCTGTTGATGAGCCATTTCGCCTCCTCCGAAGTCGAGACCGATCCGGCCAATGCCCGCCAGATCGCCGCCTTCGCCGAGATCTCGGCCGCCCTGCCGGAACTGCCGGCCTCGCTGAAGAATTCGTCGGGCCATTTCCTCAAGGACTGCCCGTCCTACCAGCTCACCCGGCCGGGCTATGCGCTCTATGGCGGCAACCCGACGCCCGGACAGCCGAATCCGATGAAGCCGGTCGTCGGGCTCGAAGCGACGATCATCCAGACCCGCGAGGTCGAGGACGGCACGCAGGTCGGCTATAACGGGCGCTGGACCGCCAAGGGCAAGCGCAGGCTCGCCACGATCTGCCTCGGCTATGCCGACGGCTACCCGCGCAACGGCAGTTGGACGGATACGGTCACCGGTGGCTCGGCGCTCGTCGACGGCATCTCATGTCCCTTCGTCGGCTCGGTCTCGATGGACCTGATCATCATCGACGTGACCGATGCTCCCGCCGACGCCGCCAAGCGCGGGGCGAGCGTGACCCTGATCGGCGGGCCGCTCGACCTGGAGACCGTCGGCGGCGGCGCCAAGACGATCGGCTACGAGATCCTGACCAGCCTCGGACGTCGCTATCACCGGCGGTATGTGGGGCTGTGAGCGCGTGACAGCCGCCTCCGTCCTTCCGGGGCATCGCGGAGCGATGAGCCCGGAACCCAGAACCGACGCGGGAACTCGTCCCGGCGCCGCCACTGCTGCCCGTTCTGAAGCCGCATCGGTTCTGGGTCCCGGGCTCGCGCCTGCGGCGCGCCCCGGAATGACGGCGGAGCTGCACTGATGGCCAAGCGCGGGCCGACCTATCATTGCCAAGCCTGCGGCGCGGTCTATCACCGCTGGCAGGGCAAGTGCGACGCCTGCGGGACATGGTCCTCGCTGGTCGAGGAGGCGCAGGCCGCGCCCGTTCCCGGCGGCGGCCGGCCCTCTTCCGGCGGACGGGCGCGCGGACGCGTCTTCGCGCTGGAGACGCTGAAGGGCGAGACGCAGGATGCGCCGCGGATCGCGTCCGGCATCGGCGAACTCGATCGCGTCACCGGCGGCGGCTTCGTGCCGGGCTCGGTCCTGCTGATCGGCGGCGATCCCGGCATCGGCAAGTCGACCTTGCTGATGCAGGCTTGCGCCGCGCTGGCCATGGCCGGACGGCGCGTCGTCTATGTCTCGGGCGAGGAATCGACTGGGCAGGTCCGGCTCCGGGCCGAGCGCATGGGGCTGGCCGAGGCGCCGGTCGATCTCGCAGCCGAGACCAATGTCGAGGATATCGTCGCGACGCTGGGCCAGGGCGAGCGCCCTGCCCTCGTCGTGATCGATTCGATCCAGACGATGTGGTCAGGCGAGGTCGAGAGCGCGCCGGGCACGGTCACGCAGGTGCGCGGCTCGGCCCAGGCGCTGATCCGCTACGCCAAGACATCAGGCGCCTGCATGATCCTCGTCGGCCATGTCACCAAGGACGGGCAGATCGCCGGCCCGCGCGTGGTCGAGCACATGGTCGATGCCGTGCTGTCCTTCGAGGGCGAAGGCGCGCATTCCTTCCGCATCCTGCGCGGCCAGAAGAACCGCTTCGGCGCGACCGACGAGATCGGCGTCTTCGAGATGACCGGCAAGGGCCTGTCGGAGGTCACCAATCCCTCCGCGCTCTTCCTGGCGGGCCGCGACCAGCCGGCGCCGGGCGCAGCCGTCTTCGCCGGCATGGAGGGCACGCGGCCGGTCCTCGTCGAGATCCAGGCGCTGGTCGCTCCGACCGCGCTCGGCACGCCGCGGCGCGCTGTCGTCGGCTGGGAGAACAGCCGGCTCGCGATGGTGCTGGCCGTGCTCGAAACGCATGGGGGCCTCAGGCTCGGCCAGCATGACGTCTATCTCAACGTCGCCGGGGGCCTGCGCGTCAACGAGCCGGCGGCCGATGTCGCGGTCGCCGCCGCGCTGGTCTCCTCGCTGAGCGGGGCGACCTTGCCGCAGGAAGCGGTCTATTTCGGCGAAATCGCCCTGTCCGGCGCGATTCGACCGGTTGCGGTCGCTGCTGCGCGCCTCAGGGAAGCGGCCAAGCTCGGCTTCGAAGCCGCGCTGATGCCGAGCGGCGGGGCCGATCACGGCGACGGCAACGGGCTCACCCTGCGGCGTTTCGGCCATGTCACGGAACTCGTTGCCGATATCGCCGCGCGGGCACCTCGCAGAGATGTGAAATGACTTCGCCGAAAGGGTGACGGAAAGCCCGGGAGCGCGTATAGCAAAGCCGAAACGGCCGCCCTGCATCCGGCCGGTCGGCACCTGACCACAGCAAAGCGGCCCTCCCAATGCCTGTCACCATTCTCGATCTCGTCGTCATCGGCGTGGTTCTGATCTCGGCTTTGCTCGCGGCCGTGCGCGGCTTCACGCGCGAAGTGCTGGCGATTGCCTCCTGGATCGCGGCGGCCGCCGTCGCCTGGCTTTTCCATCCGCAGCTCGTGCCCTTCATCCAGCAATACATTCCGGCAAGCTCGGCGCAGGGCACGATCGCGCTGGTCGCTTCGATCGCGGCCCTGTTCCTGGGCACGCTGATCGTCGTTTCGCTGATCACGGCCCGCATTTCCGATTTCGTGCTGGACTCGCGCATCGGTGCGCTCGACCGCACGCTCGGCTTCGTCTTCGGCGCCGCGCGCGGCCTGCTGCTGGCGGTGATCGGCTACCTGTTCTTCGCTGCGCTCGTCGGCAGCGAGAAGATGCCGGTCTGGGCCAAGGACGCCAAGGCCAAGCCGATGCTGGAGGAAACCGGCCGCTCGCTGATCTCCATGCTGCCTCAGGACGTGAACGCCGATTTCATCAAGAACCTGCTGAAGAAGCAGAAGCCGGAGGACGGCACCGAGGCTCCGGCCGAGGAGCCGCGCAGCCCCGCGACGCCTGCACCGGTTGCACCTGCCCCAGCTCGTCCCTAATTAGCGCGTAGAACGTTAGCTCAAGCCCCGTCGCCTGGAGCCAGACATGATCTCGCAAACCGAGCGTGATGCCGCCTTCGACCCAAATGCCGACCGGCTCCGGGAAGAATGCGGCGTCTTCGGCATCTATGGCCATGCCGACGCCGCGGCGCTGACCGCGCTCGGCCTGCATGCGCTGCAGCATCGCGGCCAGGAGGCGGCGGGTATCGTCTCCTTCGACGGCAAGCGCTTCCATTCGGAGCGTCGCCTCGGCCTCGTTGGCGACGCCTTCTCGGAAGCGAGCGTCATCGACAAGCTCAAGGGCAAGCAGTCGATCGGCCATGTCCGCTACTCGACGACGGGCGAGACTATCCTGCGCAACGTCCAGCCGCTCTTCGCCGAACTGCATGGCGGCGGCTTCGCGGTGGCGCATAACGGCAACCTGACCAATGGGCTTACGCTGCGCCGCAACCTCGTCCGCGACGGCGCGATCTACCAGTCGACCTCCGATACCGAGGTGCTGCTGCATCTCGTCGCCCGCAGCCGCAAGCAGCAATTCGTCGACCGCTTCATCGAGGCGATCCGCCAGATCGAGGGCGCCTATGCCTTCGTCGGCATCACCAACAAGAAGCTGATCGGCGCCCGCGACCCTCTCGGCATCCGCCCGCTCGTGCTCGGCGAGCTCGATGGTGCGCCCATCCTGACCTCGGAAACCTGCGCGCTCGACATCATCGGCGCCAAGTTCGTCCGCGAGATCGAGAACGGCGAAGTCGTGATCATCTCCGAGAACGGGATCGAGAGCCACAAGCCCTTCCCGCCCGTGGCCGAGCGGCCCTGCATCTTCGAATACATCTATTTCGCCCGCCCCGATTCGATCGTGAAGGGCCGCAGCATCTATGAGCGCCGCAAGGCGATGGGCGCCGTGCTGGCGCAGGAAGCGCCGACGGAGGCCGATGTCGTCGTCCCCGTGCCGGATTCCGGCGTGCCGGCGGCGTTGGGCTATGCCCAGGCCAGCGGCATCCCCTTCGAGCTCGGCATCATCCGCAACCACTATGTCGGCCGCACCTTCATCGAGCCGACGCAGAAGGTCCGGGAGCTCGGCGTCAAGCTGAAGCATTCGGCCAACCGTTCGGTGGTCGAGGGCAAGCGCATCATCCTGGTCGACGATTCGATCGTGCGCGGCACGACCTCGTTCAAGATCGTGAAGATGATGCGCGAGGCCGGCGCCAAGGAGGTGCATTTCCGCATCTCCTCCCCGCCGATCACCCATCCCGACTATTACGGCATCGACACGCCCGACCGGGAGAAGCTGCTCGCCGCGACCCATTCGCTGGAGGAGATGCGCCAGTTCGTCGGCGCGGATTCGCTGGCCTTCATCTCGGTGGACGGGCTCTACCGCGCCATGGGCCACGAGCGCCGTGACCCGGCCCGGCCGCAATTCACCGACCATTGCTTCACCGGCGACTACCCGACCTCGCTGACTGACATGGTCGGCGAGAGCGCCAAGCAGCAAATCTCGCTGCTGGCCGAAGCCGGCTGATTCTCAATTCCGCAGCCCTCATCCTGAGGAGCGGCTCTTGAGCCGCGTCTCGAAGGATGATCCAGCCTGCGCGGGAGCCTCCTGGATCATCCTTCGAGACGCTGCTTCGCAGCTCCTCAGGATGAGGGCTGCGGAACCAGCCAAAGAAGAGTGCAGACGGAATCCGCCATGACCAAGCCCCTCCAGGATCGCGTCGCGCTCGTCACCGGCGCCTCGCGCGGCATCGGCCGTGCCGCGGCGCTGGCCTTCGCCGCAGCCGGCGCGCATGTCATTGCGCTCGCTCGCACCGCTGGCGCACTCGAGGAACTCGACGACGAGATCGTCGCGATCGGCGGCACTGCGACACTCGTTCCGCTCGATCTC
>NZ_JAELTI010000090.1 GCF_016428755.1 Allobosea sp. ASV33 | reverse complement strand
GGCGCATGGTTGTGCCGCCGGGATATCTTCATCGGCATCCAGGCACTCGCCTAACGGCAGAACGGCTGGTTGGGCTGGCAACGCTGATGCTGCGGCTGCGGGCCGCGTGCCGGCTGCGGCGCATGGGGGCGTGCCATCATCTGGCTGCGCTGCTGGGCTTGCCGCTGCTGCGCTGCCTGTGCCTGCATGGCGGCGCGTTGCCCGGCCTGTTGCTGGGCTTGCATCGCACGCTGCTGGGCCTGCCGTTGTTGCGCGGCTTGCGCCTGCATGGCCGCACGTTGCTGGGCCTGCTGCTGCGCCTGCATCGCCCGTTGCTGGGCTGCGCGTTGCTGCTGGACCTGAAGCGCGCCGGTCTGCTGCGCACGCTGCTGGGCAGCCCGCTGCGCCGCCGCCTGTCGCGCCGCCTCTGCTGCAGCACGCTGCGGAGCCTGAGCGGGTTGGGGTGTCGCCATGCGCGGAGCGGCCGCCGGCGCACGGGAGCCCGGTGCCGGCCCGGCTGCGGCCGGACCCTGGGGCGCCCCGCGCGGAGCGTTCGCGACCGGCGGCGGAACCGGGCGGTTCGGCTGAAGCGCATTGGGCGGAGTGGCCAGACGTTGCGCCGGAGCCGCGTTGCCAGGGACGGCAGGCAGGGTACCCGGCACGGGCAAGGGCCTGGCGCCGGCCGGGGCTCCGATCGCGGGGGCAGCGGTCGTAGGCTGCCTCGCCTGGGGAGGCTGGCCGGGGCGGATTTGACCGGAACCGGCCGGCATGCCGGGCTGGACCATCGGCGCGGACGGGGCCGCCCCTTGCTGCGGCCGCGTCTGCTGCTGCCGGGCCCGCAACATGGCGGCCGCAGGCAATGCCGCCGCGGTGGCCGCGATCGCCGCGGCAGCGGCCGGATGCTGCTGGATCAGCTGTTGTGCTCCCGCGACGATGCCCGGCTGTCCCGGCTGCGGAACCGGGATGGCCGGAGCCTGCGGATTTCCCATCAGCGCCGGCGGCAAAGGCGGCTCCGGCCGGCCCTGCGGGTTGGTCACCACCACGGACTGCGTGGCTGGGTTCACCACCACGGTATTGTGGATGTTGACGTTGATGATGTTGACCGGCGGCGGGACGACATAGGCGGGCCGCTCCACCCAGACCGGAACCGGGTGATAGATCGGGATCGGCAGCACGAAGGCGGCGATCGGCGGAGGCGGCGGCGGCAGGTCGACATAATAGACCGGCCGCGGCGGCAGGAAGATGACCGGCACCGGCGGCGGTGGCGGCAGCTCATAGACCGGGTCGGCGAAATAGACGACGGGCCGCTCGACATAGACGATCTCGTCGGGCGGCGGCGGCGGCACGTCGTAGGAGAGCGCGGTGAAGGCGGCCGGCGGCTCGAAAGCGACGGCGAAATGCGTCAGCCGGCGATGCGCATCGCCGGCATGGGGCCCGCGCGGATAGCGCCGCAGATAGGACCAGTAGGCGTCCGGCGTATCGGCGATGGCGCTTTCGCGCCAGACGATCGCCTCGCGCCGCGCAGCCACAATCGCACGGACGCGCTTGGCCAGTGGATCGCCCGGATAGGCCGCGAGGAAGTCCTCGTAGCCGCGCATGCTGTCGCGGGCGAGCGCGGCGAGATAGGCGTCGCGCGCGTCGAAATCGCGGATCGGCTTGTCGCGCAGGTCGAGGAAGCGGCTCTGCGCCGCCGGCGCGGCGCTGGTCCGTTCGAAGAACAGGAAGGGAGCCTGAACCTTCGAGACATGCCAGGGAATCTCCGCGCCGCCGGTCAGTTCGCTGGTGCGCAGGCGCACGCGTTCGAACAGATCCTCGAGCGGCAGGCCGCCTTCCTTGATCATCTCCGACAGCGCCGTGGCATAGGCGCTGTAGTCCTTGCCCTCGGGTGCGATGGTGCCGGGCGCGCTATTGAAGGCGATCAGCGAACCCGGATCGGGCTGCATCAGGGCGAGACCCCCGGCGAGCGGCTGGCCGGCGCGGGCGAAGGCGTTGGCGCGCGCGGCGTCGAGCACGACGATCCGCGCCTTCAGCGGCAGGGTCGCCAGCGGCTTGACGAGATCGCTCAGGCGGATGGCGGCGAGCGGCACGTCGGCGTCGCGCGCAATGCGGGCATCGACCGGGACGAGATAGTTCTCGCCCTCGAATTGCAGCCCCTGCCCGGCATAATAGACGAAGGCGACCGTCTCGGGGCCGGAAGCGGACGCCTTGTCGAGGAATTCGCGAAAGGTGGAGCGCAGCGTCCCGGTGTCGAGGTCGCGCGCACCGACGACGTCGAAGCCGGCGGCCTGCAGGGTCTGCGCAATCAGGCCGGCGTCATTCGCCGGTGTCGCGAGGGCGCCGTCGGCATAGGCGCCGTTGCCGATGACGAGCGCGATCCGCTTTTCCGAGGATTGCGCCTGGGCGGGAGGGCCATTCAGCAGAGCGAGCGCGGCAAGGACACCGCAGATGATACGCCAGAGCGACATGGAACACTCCCGCAAAGGATCGCCTCGGCGCAGGCTCGCCCTCTCAGGCTGAACGGAGCTTGAATGAAGGTCAAGCCATGGCAATTCGAGCAGACCGACTGCGAGCGCTAGCAGCGCAGCGACAGCATGACATCGCAGGCTAAAGGTGGGACAGCTTGCGAAGCCACGCCATCCGGCGCGGCGATATTCGCGATATCGATCGAAAGTGGTGGGGGAAGCAGTTTTCCCACAGTTGGGCGATTTCAACAGCTTGGATCAAGGTGCGGGCGTTTTTGCCGCCTTTGATCTGAAAGGTCAATTTCGCGAGGCGCCCTCACCTATTTCGCCCCTCTCCCCGAGGAGCGCGCGCCATGGGTGAGCGGGGACACGCGGGGCAGGATCGCCCGATTCTCTTCAGCGCGCCGATGGTGCGGGCTCTGCTCGACGGGCGGAAGACGCAGACGCGGCGGATATTGAAGCCGCAGCCTCTTGGCCATGTGATCCATTACGGGTGGCAGGCTGAGGGCGGGGCATTCTGGACGGACCAGAATTTCGAGTCGCGCCGAATCCCGTTTTGGACAGGCGACCGCCTCTGGGTGAGAGAAGCGTTGGAATGCGCCAATGGCGAGGCCATCGGGTATCCGGCAGATGGCACATGGTTCCCGAACGATTGTTGGCGATGGGCTCGCAAGTCCCTGCCGTCGATCCATATGCCCCGAGCCTATAGCCGCCTGACGCTGACCGTCACGAATGTCCGCGTGCAGCGCCTGCAGGAAATCAGCGCTGATGATGCGGTCGCGGAGGGTGTCACCACCACCGAGTTCTGGCGCCCGAAAGACGTCGAGGGGAAGCCCTTCGAGGATAAGTGGTGGGACGATCTGACCTTCTGGCAGAACTACCCGCAAATCGCGTTCCGCGCCCTTTGGGAAAGCATCAACGGCACTGAGAGCTGGCGAGCCAACCCCTGGGTGGCGGCCTACACCTTCGCCGTCGAGCGCCGGAACATCGACGCTCCCACCCCCACCGGGGAGGCCTCCGATGTCTGAGGGGCGGGCTTACTACAACGAGATCGATCCCTATGCGGCGCAGTGGCTCCGCAACCTCATCGCAGGAGGCCACATTGCGCCAGGCGACGTTGACGAGCGCTCAATTGTCGATGTTCGACCTTCCGACCTGGAAGGATACGCACAGTGCCACTTCTTCGCCGGCATCGGCGGATGGAGCTATGCTGCGCGTCTTGCCGGGTGGCCTGACGACAAGCCGCTCTGGACCGGAAGCTGCCCCTGCCAGCCCTTCAGTGTCTCCGGCAAGCAGGAAGGCCAAGCTGACGAGCGCCATCTCTGGCCCGTCCTCTTCGACCTCATCCGAGCCTGCAAGCCTCCTGTCGTCATGGGAGAGCAGGTTGCGGCAGCGGTTGGCAAGGATTGGCTCGACGGAGTGCATTCTGACCTGGAAGGTATCGGCTACGCCTGCGGGGCGTCCGTTGTCCCGGCTTGTGCCGTCAATGCGCCCCATCGGCGCGACCGACTATGGTTTGTGGCCGACCGCGACAGCACAGCAGTACGGGACGAACCAGGGGGGATCGGCTGGAAGGGTTGGACCGGTCAGAGGGTCGATCGCCACGATCGCGAAATCCATGTGGCCGACCCCGCGGCGAGCAATGACGGGGTTTGCTTCACCGGAGCGCTCTCTGGATGCGAACCCGAATCTGGAAGTCGTGATGAGTCGTGCTCTTTGGCGCAGCCCGAACACGGTCGACGCGAAGGGCGGCACTCGTTCTGGCGAGGGGCAGGTCCAGCTCTGCCACCAGGCGAAGGCTCATGGCTCTCAGGAGCTGACGGAAAAGCCCGGCGCGTTGAACCCGGCATTCGTCTGCTGGCTCATGGGGTTCCCGCCCGAGTGGGAAAGCTGCGCGCCTACGGCAATGCCATCGTCCCGCAAGTCGCGGCGGAAGTGATCGGTGCGTTCCTCGATGTCGAGAGGAGCGCCGCATGACAGCCCCCCTCAACACAGCATCGCTGGTGTCGCGGCTTCGCGAGATCGCGATGGGCCGTCTCAAGCCGGACAACGGATCATCGATTCCTCTTGCGGATGAACTCCGCCGCACAGCCTCCGCCCTAGAGTCGACCTCCCGCGCCCTGAGCGAGAAGGAGGGGGAATGCGAGCGCCTGCGTTGGGAGAACAGCAGGCTCGCGGTCGAATCCGACAGAATGGAAGTCGGGCTCAATGTCGCTGAAGCCCGGCTCCACGAAGCCCTAGCCGCCCTCAAAGCAGCGCGGGAGGCGTTGGAGCCGTTCGTCCGGTTCGTGGAAGAGAACCACTTGATCGGCCCCAATATGGACCACTCTGACGAAACCTTGTGGTTTGGCGGCGATGGCAGGGGGATTTTTGTAGGCGACTTCCGCCGCGCCCGCTCGGCTCTGGAGAACGGCCCTGCCGATCGCGCGGATGCCACAAAAAAAGATCCAGGGACGGAACAGAGGGAGGCGGGACGATGAGCCTCCGTGTCCTTTCCCTTTTCGCGGGTATCGGAGGGATTGATGCGGGGTTGGAGCAGACATCCGGCTTCAACACAGTCGCCTTTTGCGAAATCGACCCATTCTGCCGAGAGAAACTGGCGAAGCACTGGCCAGGAGTGCCTCAATACGATGACGTGCGAAAGCTCAATGCGACGCGACTCGCGGCAGATGGAATTGCCGTTGACGCCATCTGCGGGGGCTTCCCCTGCCAGGACCTGTCAAAGGCAGGAGGACGAGCCGGGCTTGCCGGCAAGCGGTCAGGCCTCTGGTTTGAGTTCGCCCGCCTCATCGACGAACTGCGTCCCGTCTGCGTCCTCATCGAGAACGTCACGCGCCTTCGCGCTCACGGACTGGAAACGGTGCTCCGGGGCCTCGCTGAGATCGGGTATGATGCGGAATGGCATTGTGTACCCGCTGCCCACGCTGGCGCCCCTGACATACGGGACCGGCTATGGGTCATCGCCTACCCACAGCATTCCTACCCCAACAGCTTCGGATCATATTCAGCGGCGGTCGACCTCGCGGGAAACCCTGAACTTCGCGACCAACAAGACCGTATCCCTGGACCGGTTCTGTCGTCGCTTCCCCGACGCGGCGAAAGGCTGGGATCAGGAACCTACGGACAGTGGCGTCCCGAACCCAGAATACGTCGAGTGGTTGAACGGTCTCCCGTCGTCGTGGACCGCCTGAAGGCGCTCGGAAACACCGTCAAGCCAATCATACCTGAAGTCATCGGCCGTGCGATCCTGAAATCGCTTTCGGCGAAGGAGGCAGCATGACCCCTCTCTCAACCCCCGCCGCGCAGGGGACGGTGGCATGATCTCCGAATTCACTCCGCCTGGCATCAAAGTCGTCGCGCTGCGAAGCGGGTTCGGCATCGAAAAGGGCGCGCTCTACACGGTGCGCGGCTTCGTCATCAACCGGCATTGGCGCACGCGCGAGCCGGACCCGCACGTTCTACTGGAAGAGATCAGCCACCCGAAAGGCTGGCCGGCGCCGAAACATGGCGACGCGATCGGATTCCCGCGAGACGGCTTTGACATTCCCAGCCTGCCGCGCGTTTCGCGCGAGATGGAGGCAGCATGACTTACCCTGATCGGATCTGGGTCGAGAGAGACGAAGACACCAACGAGAAGCGGTGGTTCTCCATCGCAGGCTCCGGGGTCGAGTATGTGCGAGCCCCCGCCTCCCCATCCCCTGAAGCCTTGCCGGCGAGCGGGGTGGAGGCGTGGAAGCCGCCGCAAGCTTGCGATGGGAGAGAGCAGCCTGCTTTCGAGGCATGGGCGCGTAGCCGGAGCTACGATATGAGCGAGCATCCGCTGCACTACATCTTTATGGACCCGAAGACGGATGCTGCACGCATGGGGTGGAACGCAGCGCTCCAATATGTTCGCGACCAGTTTGCCGAAGCCGCCCTCACCTTTGCCCCAGCGCCGGAGGATCGGTGATGGCTGAGAAGCTAGCCGCATTGAATGCAGGCCCGAGCTACCGCTTTGCCGTCAACGATAAGCCGAAGTGCCCTCATTGCGGCGAGGACTTTGACATCGCTGAAAACGAGGCTTGGCGTCTCTACGACGAGAACGACACCCACGAAGTCACCTGTCCGAGCTGCGAACAGGATTTCAGCGTCACCTCAACCGCGCGGTGGTCATTTTCAACAGACGAGCAGGAGCCCCGCCCATGACCACGACCAACGACGCCCCAGCGCCGGCAATCCGCTGCACCTATTGCGGCGACACGCGCACGATCACAGATCGCGTGGACGGCGAAATCACCTGCCCCGAATGCGGTTACGACGCCCCAGCGCCGGCTCCGAGCGGGAGCGGGGGTCGGGTGAAGCCGCTTGAGTGGCAGCCCACGAGCAGCGGTTTTTGCTGGCACGCAGCTTCGGCTGTTGGCCGGTATTTCATCGAAGAACGCCACAGCGATTTCCGATGGAACGTGGAAGGCTGGCCGGGAGAGTGGGCAGTAAACACGCTCGACGAAGCTAAAGCCGCCGCGCAGGCCGATTACGAAGCCCGCATCCGGAGCGCCCTCGCCAACGACGCCAGCCCGAGGGGTGAGGCGGTGGTTTGGCAATGGCGCATGAAGAACCCGGTCGACGGCTCCATGAGTGAGTGGCGCGACGGGAAGCATGGGTTCTCCGCTGCTGTAGCTGAACGTTTCGGGGCCGAAGAACGCCCTCTCTACGCGCATCCCGCGCCCGCCACGGTGGAGATGCGGGAGGCTTTGGACTGGCACGACGGCTTCCATGCGTTCAGGGCCGGACCATGCGTACAGGATCTGCACACAGCCTTCGTTTCGGGCTGGATGTATCGTGCCGAGCAGGAAGCCGCCCTAGCGCCCGCGACCGAGGGGAGGTAGGGATGAGGGGATTTGATGTGGCATCCGCTAGTGTCCGGCCAGAACCTTCAAAGGTTGAACTGACGAAGACGCAGAGACGCGCGCTTTCGTGGATCGACACGTTCCCTTGCCATCAGGCTGAATGGCGAACCGGCGATAAGCCAGCGAAGGGCGCCCCGGAAAACTGGGATCGTATGCGCCTTTTAGGGCCTGACGGCTCCATTGTCGTCATGCTTGACGACTGGCGCGCGCTGAATGGCTTGCTTGATCCAGCACCCTTCGGGTCGAAGGACAAGATCTACGTTCTCAGTGAGGCCGGGCGCGCGGCCCTCTCGGTTCTGGAGAACAGCCCCGCAGGTCTCGCGGATGCGCACTCAAAATCCCCCTCCCGCCCCGCCATGCCGAAGGAGGAAGACACCCATGGGTGATCGGATATTCGATCCCGTGGCTTTCGGCCAGTCAGTGAAGGATTGCTCCGCTGCGCTCGGAATGTCAGTTCGGGAAGCGGCCGAAGACTCGGGCGTTCCGGCCGCCACCTTCAATCGCGTCCAGCGTGGCAACGCGCCGGACGTGGAAAACTATCTTCGACTGACCGCGTGGCTTGCGAGCAATAGCTGGCCCCGCCCCGCCAAGGAGAACGAAGGCCATGGCTGAGAAGATGGACGAGAAGGCGATTGATGCCGTTAGGAAGCTTGAATGGCGCGAGGTGCCGGATGGCATGGGCGGCTTCATCGGAAGCAAACAGTACCGTTTCGTGAGGTATGGCTGGGGCGGCCCGGAATACGGCTTTGAGCCCTATCCAACCATGGAGGCGGCGCAGGCAGCGGCCCAACGCGACTTCGCCATGCTCGTGCTGGAAATGGCTAGTTTTGCGCCCCCCCCGCGCCTCCTTGGAGCCCCGCGATGAGCGCTGACACAGCCCCTGCCGCGATGCCGGTGGAGATCGAATTGGTCGAGCTGCTTCGCGCGTCCATCAAGGTCGATGCGAGCGGCTTAGCGCCGGCCGTCGTGTCCCATTACATCGACGGTTTCGACGAGGCCGCCCGCGCCATCCTCGACCTCTTCGCCCCGATCCTGGCGGGAAGCCGCTGCCCGATCGGTTTGGACCATGCTCGCGATATCTGCTCGGCAGTCGGTTGCCATGCTTGTGACCGCGAGAGCCTCACTCGTTGGCATGCCCGCGCCCTAGCCGCCGAAGCAGCGCTCGCTGAACTCAGGAAGCAGATGCTTGCCGATGAAGGACAGCACAGGGAAGCGCTCGCTGCGGAGAGGGAGCGGGGCGCGAAGATTGCGGATAGGTTCGGGAAAGAGGCCTATGCTGCGTGCGGACAGTCTGGGAACTTCAAGATCGACAAGGCTGAAATGGCGCAGGCTTTGGTCGCCACTTCGATCGCCGCCCGGGCGCAGGGAGAGTGAGATGGGGCACCCCACGATACCAGACGACATCCTAGCCGCAGCCGAAGATTTGATCCCGCAGATGGATGCGGAGCCCGGCAAGAACATGCGGGGCAGCACGGTCTTCTATGCAGCAATGGCGATCAAACAAGAGCACGAGCGGTGCGCGAAGATCGCGGATGCAGAAGCACTTCGCGCGCGGCGCTCGAAGGATGTTGAAGTGCGCGAAGCGTTCACGGCAAATAAGATTGCCGCAGCCATCCGGGCGCGGGGACCGGGCTAATCCCGCACACCCAGCGCCAGGGGGGCCTCATGCGGTGGCTCGACGAGCTTCGCTCGGGGGATTTAGCAGATCCGCTCATCGCGCTTAACGTTGCCGTACCTTCAAGTTGCAGGAACGTCAGTTCGCTGATTTACTCGCAGTCGAGATTTCAGCCTGAACGAGAACAGCCGTCGAAAGCGGTTATTCAGTATAATGGAGGAATATCGGTGGAACGCTGGGTATCGATAAGTTCTCAAATCAATGAATTGAAATCCGAGCCCTGGAGTATGTTTTGGAAAGAATGGAAATCTGAGTCCAACGAATTCAAGGAATTTTTGCTAGACCCTCTAAAAATATTAAAAAATAATGATGAATTCCGGCTGGACGGAAACTATTCTGTGAGCAGTGAACTTCTGAATCATCACATACCGCTAACGGTTAGCATAGTCTGTACTATTATCATCATTTTCCCTGAAGAGAAGCACGTTAAAATTATGGCCTATAAACACAAGCCCGAATTAAATTCATAAGGGAAAATACAATGATGAATTTGCCCCGTAAAAAGACGGTTGTTATTCCAATTTCTGCTGGAATCGATTCAACCTTGTGCGCCTATGCCGCAAAGTCCAATGGGAACAAGGTCCTACTTATACATTTTAATTTCGGAAAGAAATCATCCCTGATGGAGCTGCATTACTCTAAGTTGACAGCAGCAGCATTGGGGGTTCCTATCGAAATAGTTGACACATCCGGCCTAAAGCATTTGCAAATTGGGTACGTCCCCATTAACACCTTGGGCCTAGATGAGTTAGATATGAGCGGCGACCCGATGCCAAAGGCTATTGTTTCGGGGTTTCATACACTCATGTCCACGTCTGCCTACTTCGCTCAGCTGCGCGGCGCAGATGCCATTCTGTTCGGGATCATCAAAGAACAGACGGAAGAGCGACCGCTTTTGTCTGAAGCACTCACCACGTTCTCAAAATTCCTTGCGCAAATCAATCCGCAGGCTACTCGGCTTAAGATGGTCGCCCCACTCATCGAAATGACTAAATCAGAAGTTGTTTTGGCGGCCGTAAACGCTCAAGTTCCGCTAGAAAATACTTGGAGTTGCACAGAAGGTGGTTACGATCATTGTGGAAAATGCTTTTCTTGCAACGAACGTAAACTCGCTTTTGCAGCAACAAAATTGCATGATCCTACAATATACGGTAGCTAAGAGAGGAGACCCATTATGCGAAGGAGTTTGGACCTGATTGCTCGGCTGCATCCTGCTTCCGGCCGCGCGCCACGATATCCAGTGAGCCATCCGGCAGGGGCCTTTGCAGTGCCCTCGCCTGCTCCCAAGGCGCCGTCATCCAGGTCTCGCACTCTTCCGGCGTCGTCAGAATGACCGGCATGGCCTTCGGGTGGATAGCCCCGACCTCGGCATTCGGATCGGTCGTCAGGAAGGCGTAGAGATCGATCGTCTCCTCGCCGGTCTTAATCTTGCGCACGCTGGTCCATTGGCGCGCCCAGATGCCAGCGAAGAACGCCGTGGGCCGCTCCTCGCCGAAGGCGAACCATACGTCCTGCTTCGTGCCCCAGTCGAATTCGCTGAAGCTGTTGAAGGGCACGAGGCATCGGCTCTCGACACCCAGCCAGCGCTTCCAATGGGAGCTCGAGGTGTTGCGGACGTTCGTCGTGCCGCCGTCGGGCTCCATGCGCAGGAGCAAATCGAAATCGACCGGCTTGTTCTTCGCGCGCAGCTTATCGGCCCGCTTAGTCGCAGCGTCGAGCAGCGCCTTCTTCGATGACGGCATACCCCAGCGCGTCATGGCCAGGCGCGCATCGCCATACCGTCGGCATTTCGTGCAGCGGAAGCGCACGATGATCCATGGGTAGAACTCCAACGACGTGTGCGGGCCGGGCGGCTCGCTCACGGCCCCTGTTCGCGGATCGGCCGCGCGCCCTGCGTACATCCGAGCCGAGATCGACCGCTATTCGGCGCTGAAGCCAGTCCCAGCGCTTAACGGTATGCTCCGAGTGACTCAAGCTCAGCCAGCGCCATTTTCAGCAAATGCGCTAAGAGATCTGCACCATGTTCATGGGCCAGATAGCATGCTTCGACCACATGCTCAGAGATCTTGTTCAAGCGCTCTTTAGAGTCAGCGTCGCCCTCGTCGTTGCCAGTTCCATCGTCCATGAGCAGCTCCCCAAAGCCCGTCATGCTCGATTGATTGTTAGTATAACTATTCCGAGCTTGACCACTCGCATAACGGGTAAGCAAGCCCTAGGTTCGCATCTGGTCTCTTAGACCTTTGGCGAATTCGATAACCCTGTGCTGATCCTCGACTGACAGCTCCTTCGTGATCTTCACCAGCTGCCACGAAAGCCGCGCGGCGCGATCGACCTCGGTGATGTCAGACTTTGGCGGCGGCTCGATCGTCTGCTTCTTCGCGTGCATCATTCCTCCCCAGGATTCGCATGAAGCGCGCATATCACCAATGCGCGAGATTTACACTCTATGGGCGTTCCGCCTGACGAAACCGATCACTGCGGCAATTCAAGGCTGGACTGGTCGCCAGCGTCCTCGCTAAGCCCCTTGTAAGAGGTCGCCGAACGGCTCCAATTGAACAGATTTCAGACGTCTAACCAGAGCCGCGACAGTATCTGCTCCTGATGTCTCTGGACAGGATGCGCATTTTAAGAATTGCGGCAGGCGCGGGGCCGGTGAGTCGGCCGCCGGATTAGGTTCTCCGCCGCCGCGGCGCTCAGCGCTCGACGCTTTCGCGGACATACTTGAGCTCAGACGCGTTCGCATCCTTCAGCTCGGCCAGGCGGGTTCGTCTTGACCTGCTCAGTCTGGATACTTCACGGTCATCGTCTGGCAGAACAAGCCAGGCCTCTCGACGGTGTCCTACTCGCTGGAGGACGGCACGCCTGTTCACTATGAGGACGAGTGCTACTTCGCGACGCCATCCGGCAAAATGCTGACGCGCTGCGAAGAAGAATGACAAGCCCAGCCCGTCCCTGCACCATGCCAGGCCAGGGATGACGGAGGCTGATTTGCCAAAGGAAGAGTTCGACATCGTCGAGGTCCGCGCCTGGGAAGCCGGCCACCATGAGCCGACCGGAAAGATCGTGGTCGTATTCCGATATAGCGATCGTGAGCCGATCGCCTTCGGTTGTGACCCCTTCATCGCCGAGGAACTCGGAAAGGGACTGCTTGCCTTGGCGGCAGAGGCTCGCGCACGAAAGCACTGACCGTAAACGAAAAAGACCCCGCCAGCAGGAGCTGACGGGGCTTCGAACCGTGATCAGTTGGGGCGCCGCGTTCCGCGTTGGGCAATCTCGATGAGCGCCATGTCGAGCAGATAGGTCAGAAACTCTTCCCCCAAGTCATGAGCTGATCGTCGCGCGGCCATCACGAGGTCGGCGACGTCGTCGAGTGATCGTCCGGTGGGATCGATTGGCTCGGTATTTGATGGCGCGATTGGCATAGAATCCCCCACGGCTTCCACAAAGGAAGGGTACGCCAGGATCCGATTCTTGCAATTAATCTTGCAGCTTCTCCCACATACTTTTTGCCAGTTCTAAAATAGCAACCTGATCCTCGGGCGACAGCTCCTTGAAAATGCGAACCAATTCCACCGCCCGCTTGGCGCTCTCATCAGAGTCAGACATCGTTGCCCCCAATACCAGTTCACCCTTTCGTAACACTCCAGTTGAGGCCGAAATGTGTGCTTTTCGCATTGATCTGGCGCAAACCGGCGTCTCCTTACGTAAATCGCTCTAACATTCGGCGGGGGGGGGCGGGTCGATTACGCCGGCCAAGCCATCGGCGGTGGGCCGCAATCAGGATTGAGGCCGGCGCGCGGCAGCATCGCGCACGATCTGCTCCAGCGCCTTCAGGCGCTCCTCATGCGCGGCCATGAGAGCGTCGAAGCTCTGCGCCTTGTCGATGAATGTGCTGCTGATCCTGGCCGATTGCTCGACAAGGCCGAGCTTTACCCGATCGACCGCCTGCTCGCGCTGCATGGCCTGAAATGCGGTGTTGAGCGCCGTGACGCTATCGCCCTGACCGCGCACTGCAAGGCCGACCTGGGCGGTGTTGGCTTCGCCAGCCTGCCGGGCCTCACGGACAGCGCTTTCGGACGTCTGCCGCATCGCTTGGATCTGCAAGGTGAGATCGGCGCGAGCCGTTCCCACCTGCATGTTGACCAGCACCATGAGGCCGCCCAGCAGGATCGCCGTGGTCGAGACCGCGCCGAACACTATGCCGGCGATCTGCGGAAGGGTGAGCCGCGCCGCTCGATGAGCGGTGCGATCATCCTCAGCCTTCTTGGCCCATTCGCCGCGGAACTCGGTGAGGCTGCGACCGATCACCGTCAGGTCGTTCTTGACGATCGCGAACTCGGTTTCGAGCTTACCGAGGCGCTGTTCGGTCGTGGTCTCTGTCATAGGCTCGGGCTCCGGCGTAACTGCGGCGGCTATCGGGCGATGACAGACGGGTCGGGGACCGAAGCCTTGATCTCAGGCGTAGTGACGATCTCCTGCACCTCCGACAGCGCAGCGGCCGAGGCGACGAGGCCAGCCTTGCGGCGCACGTACAGCCCCCACACCGTCGGGATCAGCCACATGACGAAGGCGACGAGCACGGTCTGCCCCTGCTGATCGATGAGGCCCTTCGCGGCCAGAGCGCTCGCGCCGGACTGAACCAGCGTGCGAATGAAGCTGAGGATCTGCTCGTTCATCGATTAGGCTCCTGCGGCTGCGGTCTGGACGGAAACGCCGGTCGCCTTGCCGGCTGCGAGGACGGCTTCGTATGCCTTGGCGGCGGCAGTGAGCGCGGAGGCGATATCGCTGGGCGGGTTGTCGCAGACCGAGTTGACGGCGGCGGCCGCCTGCTTCGCGAGCGCCTGGTGCTTCTCGGGCGCGAAGATGCTGGCGCCCATGGCGACCGCCCGGAGCGCGCCGCAGTAATTTGCGAGCTGCTGAGAGGCCTGCGCGACCTTGCCGTCGTATTTGGTCTGGCCGATGACCTGACCGGCGCCGGCGGCGATCTGCTGCCAGCCTGCGGCCGATGTCTGTGAAAGCTGGTAGCCGGTGACGGACTGGCAGCCGGCAAGCGCCAGCGCCCCCAGGGCGGCGAGCGCCAGGATGAAGCGTTTCATTGATGTGCTCCGGAGAATCGCGGCGGGCCCGGCCGCGGCGGGTTCAGTTGCGCGCGGCTGCAATCGCCGCCATGAACTGGCGGTAGAAGCCGGCGATCTCTTCCCAGTGGTCCGTGAGGTTGACCGTGCGGCGCGCGTTCTTCAGGTCATCGGGGCCGTCGGTCGGCAGGTAATAGGCGATGCCCTTCCCCTGCCCGTTCCACCGGCCGTCCAGCAGGCCCTTGAACATCAGCTCGGCGGCGAACTCGGGATCAAGCGCGCGGTCGGGATCGGCGGCAATGCCCTCCCGCTCGTAATTGTCCAGCCAGGTGAGCTGCACGATGCCACGACCATAATAGACGTGCCCCCACGGTCCGGCCGGCTTGCTGTAGCCCTTGTTCGGATAGTGCTTGGCAACATAGGCGCGGGCTGCCGCGTCAGTCTTGCAGAAGCCCTCGCGAACCGGGACCATGCCGGCGCCAACCTCGCGCCTCGTCGTCGCCAGCCCATAGGCCAGCGTCTTGTCGCGGCCATCGCCGGTCTTGGCGAAGCCGTCGAGGATCCCTTCGATGCCACGGACCTGCCCGGTCGAGAGCGACGAGCCGAACATCGGCGCTTTGCCCGACCGGAGATAGGCAAAGAACTTCGCGCGATCGATGACCGAGACGCCCTGCGGTTTTCCCGCCGTTGCCGCGTTCAGCGCTGCAATCGTCTTCGGCCCGGCTATCCCATCGACACGCAACCCGTGCGAGACCTGAAACGCTTGGATCGCGGCCTTCGTCTTCGGACCAGCCTTGCCGTCCACCACAAGCGAATAGCCGAGCGCGACCAGCGCCCGCTGTACTGCGGCGATGTCCATAGCGATGCTCCAGATAAGGAAAAGCCAGCCGAAGCGGGCAGGTCAGGACTCAGTTGCCCCAATGCGGGTGATGGGCTCAGAGCGTCGCCATCTGCTGGCGCTTGGCGAAGGTCGTGACGGTTACGCCAGCCGCCTGCAGCTTAGAAAAGCCGCTCGAAGGCGGAGTGAGTGTCTGCCACGAAGGCAAGGGCTCTTGGCGAGGTATGTCTTATCGTGCCAAGATTATGGATGCTCCACAGACAGAAAAATCTGCGATGCGGCGTTTAATAAAAGCGATCCTGCCTTATGGAATTGTGAGAGCCATTCAGCTATCTCGCGAAAACAACGATCTGGCACGGCGTTTCGAAGCTCTATCTACTGAGATGGTAGCGCTAAAGGCCGAGATGGAAGTTGAAGCTGAGGACCGGCGACGTACCAAGGCAAAGCTCGCGGAGGAAGCAGAACGCAACCTGCTTGAAGAGCGTGAAGCCTTTCGGCGCAATCTAATTGTCTTCAACGGACAACGCATATCGTCCCGGTCGCAGGCGCCGATGATCGACCTCCAGATTCGAGGAGAGGACAACGCGATCATCATTGACGAGCCGACCGGGCCCGGCGTTCTCCATGTCATCCTCGATAGTAAAAGCCGAGGCTGCAAGTTTGAGTTTGGCTCGTCCAATAGGATAGTTGCGAATGTTTTCGTCAGCTTCTCCGAAACCGGCGCGCAGGCTCCGACAGAATCATCCGTAAAAATCGGCTCGGGAAACCTATTTAACGGAAACGCGCATATTGTCGCAGGAACTCGACCCAGTACTCTTGTTGAGATAGGGAATGAAAACCTATTTGCCAATAATATCCATATACTAGGTGCTGTTGACCACCTAATTTATGACATTAACACCAAGGAGAAGGTCAGCGCAGAAGCTGGAATCTCAATCGAAAGTAGAATCTGGATTTGTCAGGATGTCATTATTCTGAACAAATCGAGGATAGCTTCCGATAACATCGTAGCGGCGCGGTCGGTCGTGAATCGGGCCTTCGAAGAACCGAATACGATTGTCGCAGGCACCCCTGGCAAGGTGACGAAGCGCGGGATGATGTGGCATCTCAATACGAATGACGACTACCTTACTGCGATGAGCCCTCTGAGCGGCGCTCGGTCCGCTACGGCCAAATCGGCCTAACGGCTCGCACTGCCTCAGCCGTCTCAGCATCATCGACCTGTTTTTTCGCGGTCAGTCTAGCCGTCTCGATGGCCCCGCCAACGGTCTGCCATTGCTGATAAGCCTCAAGCACCACGGCTCCGACACCAGTCAGTGTTGGAGCGGTGACTCCCACCTCAGCAGATAGCAGAGGATAATTTGCAGCTTTCGGGGTTGCATCATTCTGCAAGCGACGCGCCTCGTCGGCTTTCGCCTGATAGGTCATCGCCTGCCCAGCGCCGGGGGTGATGTACTTCAGCCGCTCGGCTTCGGCATCGGCATCGATGCAGGCCTTGAGCGCGACCTTAAGGGCAATCAAATCCAGATAGACCCCATAAGGAGCCAGAACCGATTGAAGTGCGGCGTCGGTCTGCGCCCCCACGCCGTCGGACGGCCATAGACTGGGCAGATGTCCTGCCTCTCGCCAATCGAGATAGGCCGGCAGATCATCTGTGATCACGTCACCAGCCGCACTCGAAAACAGACGCCCGTCATCGGCCAGCCAATACCAGTCTTTTGGATCGTACATGCCGAACCTCAAGTGTAAGAGCCGTAAGAGGTGGCGTCCGCGGAGCCCGCAGTGTCACCGGGGAAGAAGTTCGCCCCGCCGCCTGCCGTGTTGATATTGGAGGTGCGCGAAACCAGGTATCGCAGGCCGCGGCCCGATCCAGAGAACCGAGCATTCACCATCGCCGCGCTTGAAGATCCGGCGACGGTGATGAATGCGGAGGTAAAGCCGGGGTTGCCGACGAGCGTGAAGGTCACGAGCGCGTCAGTATCGACGGCCAGCACACCATTGCTTTCCGCAAAAAGGAATCGGGGCTTGTTGGACGTGTTGTTGATGACATGTCCGCTGCCATAGAGGATCACCGAGCCGCCGAATGTCGCAGCAACGCTCCCGTTCAGGGAATTGCCATAGCCGCACGAGATCAGCGTGACCGCCGCGCCCGATCCGAACGCCCAGACGCAGAAAGCTGTCGTGGAGTTGTTAAACTGGATATTCTGCGCCGAGGCTCGACCTGACTGAACGACGAGAGCGGCACCGGCCGTGCTGGTGTTGTTGATGATCGTAGACAGGCCAGCGCCGGTCCCGAGGAATTGAAGGGGCAGTGGCGTCCACTGAACCGCAACACCGGGATAGGTGCCGGCGGCGATGCTGATCGTCGCGGTGCTCGTACCAGCCGCGAAGGTCCTGGTGATATAGTTCACTGCCCCCTGCGGGGTTGCGAAGGCCTTCGCAGCAGTATCCGCCGATCCGTCGTTGTTATCGTTGCCGTCAGTCCGCACATAAAAGGTCAAGTTCCCGGTGACCTGGCGCGGAATCTCGCTGTAAGCGATTCCAGCCAGAACCCATGCCGTCCCGATGCAAAGCAACGTGCTCGGCACGCCGCCCGGAAGATCGCCACGCGCTACCGCAGAACCGTCCAAGCGCTTGATCGGAAGAGCTCCGGGGCCTGCGTTGAGGGTTGCTCCCGGATCATTCGCTGCCGTTGGTACAATACGCAGCATGAGACCAACGCGATGGGTGGCGAGAGCCGGGGAGAGGGTAACAACCATGGCGGAGGACGTCCCGCCCACCGTCCCAACATAGTTCGGGGACTGATCCCGATAGGTCGTGAGAAAGTTGGCAAGAAGAGCATTGATGTCCGAGTTATCGAGGGCATCGAGCCCTCCGACGCTCGTGATAAACTGCCCGAGCATGGTCGCCATAGCGGCCGACTGTCGAAGCCCTTTGTTGATCTGGGCTGAGCTCGCAACGCCGGCCGTGTAGCCGGACAAGCGCGCTGCGAGAGCACTCCAATCCGACTGCGAAAGCACGTTTGCGCCGCCCGCCGCGGCGAACGGCAGGAAGTCATTGGTAGCCATCAATCTCTCCGAAGATCAGGAGGTGAAGTACGTGGGCGGCGCGCCCCAGGCGCCGCTGTCAAAGCCAGCGATCAGGCTGTTTTGGACGTCAAAGCCGAAAAGTGGGCCGTTGACCGTGGTGACCAGATAGTCCGACCTCACCCCTTCCGGCTTGAGAGGCAGGTAGCCCTGCGAGAGGAGCGCGATAAACAGGGCGGATGGAATCACGCCGGCCACGCCGAACGTGATGGTCATGTCCTGATTGTCGATGACGAGGATTGTCGTCTCGCCATCAGGAAACAGGATTTCCAGCGCTGCTTTCGCGCTCGGAAGCGTCCCGTCCCAATTGTTCGCCGCGATCTTCGCCCGAAGCAGCGTCCGGTATGTGTCGTCGTCGAGCCGCGTGATGCCAGCCGGTGTGTCGTATTGTGGCTGGTACCAGACGCCACGATCGAAGCCTCGCATAGCATTGTCGAAAGAGAACCAAGCATTGGCGATTGGAACGCTGACGAAGCGCGTGCGCCCAACCCACTCGCCCACCCGATCGAGCTGCGCGCCGATGGCCTGATCCAGATCGAAGTCCAGCGGCAAATGAGCCATGAAGGCCTGCTGCGCGACGATCGGCTCGACCAGAGCCCTAATCATCGCCTCGAATTTCGGCTTTCCAGCGTGCAAGCTGGTTATGAGCGCCAAATATGCGTCGACATCAGCCATCAGGGCACCACGGTGATCGCGACATCCGTCAAGGCTGCCGACGGCGCTTCATTAAACGCGATCGGCAGATCGGCGGTGCCAAACGACCCGCCGTTCTTCGCGATCGTCAATGAGGTGATCTTGTAGGTCTTGGCGCCGCTGGCGAGGTCGAGATTTGCGGGGACGAATACCTCCGCCCATTCCACGGCACCGCTCGTCCCACCGATATCGAGCCCGTTCACGAAGTCGACGATCGCCTGCTTGATGCTGGTTTCGATGGCTGTGGTGTAGCCAGCGAGGGCCTTCAGGGAGATCGCGACTTTGATCGTCGCTGTCGTCGGTCGGTAAAAATTGATTGCGCGGGCCACGCCGTATTCGTCTGTGATCGTGACGCTGGTCGAGCCGTAGGTGCCGGTGCCCGGCGTCTTCTTCGCTGCAATGGCTTGCGCGATAGCAGAGGCATCGCCACCGTCGACCACGAGCGAGATCGAGTGCGCCGGAATGCCGTTGGCATCCGTCGTGCCTGTGTCGTTCTCGTAGCCTTTCAGTCGTTGAACGCCGCTGACGCTGGCCACCGCACCTATCGTTCCCTCAAAAACAGTCAGTGACGGAAGCGCGGTCGAGATTGTCTGGCGCTGGCGCAATTCAGCGTCGAGCTCGACCGGCTGGCCGGGTGCTGCGGCACTCCCGTTCGTCACGCTCTGCCATCCGCGCGTCGGCGTGCCGATCGTGGTGACCGTGCCGGGAAGCGCGATGAGCGCTCCTGCTTCCTTGGCCGTGCCGGTAACGGTAATGCTGCCGCCCGCAGGGATCGTCACCGACGCCGGCAGAAGCCACTGATTGCCCGCGCCGTCCTTGGCGACCCCACCCGTGATCGTGGTGCCTGCCTGCCCGATCAGCGTTAGGTCGACGGTCGAGTTCGAGGCAACCAGCCGCTTGATGCCATTGATCTTGACGACGGAGGAGAGCCCGACACCACGCGCAGTCGAAGGCGAGAAGGCGTTGTAGACCTGAAGGGCCATGGCGTTGGCGCCATCCACCGCCGCGGCAAAAATGGCGATCTGCTGACCGTCCTGCGTATCGGGATCGATGTCGATGTCCTGCCCAAAGATGGCGCGAAACTCATCCTGAAAATAGGCGAGCACGGTGGCGTAATCCGGCTTGTAGATGCCGTTCTCATCGATCGTGCAGACAGGAAGAGCCATCAGAAATTCACCCCGGTGAGGGTTGCCGGGCCATAGATCGTCTCGAGCGTCAGCGTGTCGACGCTGAAAGCCCGCGTGTCGCGGTTGAGGCTGCTGGAATAGGCTGTGATAGCCTTGACACCTGTCGTGCCGAGGACACGACGCCGGATAGCCGGATCACGGGTGTTCGCGGTGCGGACGCCCAGCACTTCGGTCTTCCATGTCATGCCCTCGATCTGGTCGAGGAACCACTCGCCTTGCCAGAGGCCCAGACGGGTCTGGACCGATTGGGCAACGGCCTCGGGCTGGTCCTTCCAGAAGTCAGCACTGCCGTTCCCGAAGGAGTAATCCCCGGAGGCATCGAGCTTGCGGTAGCGCATGAGCAATCCCGGATATGGAAACTGTAGACTTGACGGTCGATCGGACGACCAAAGCTGAACTGCCCTGCAACGGGTGATGGTTTCAGGCGGTCAGCAGGGCCGAACCAACGATCTCCGCGATGTCATCGTAGAGGGTCGCGTTGGGGTGCACCGTGTCGCTGTATCCGCCGGCCGCATTGGTTAGCGCAAACGAGCCAAGGGCAGGGCGAATGTCGATGATCGGCACATCCTGCTCGGCTGCCACCTGATACATGGCCGTGACATAGTCTTCCTGGGAAGCAGTCGCACCCGTAGCGCTGCTGTCGAAGACGGGCGTCATGAGGACGATAGGCACGCCAGCGGCTTTTCGCGTGCTGACAAGCGTCGTCATGTTGGCCTTGCTCGTCGCGACCGCCACACTCTGGCGCCAATCGTTGATGATGCCGCACTCCATAATCAGCAGATCGCAGCCGAAGAATGAGGGCTGATTGAGCCGACCCACCGGCGTGGCGCTCACGCTGGCGAGCTGAGCAGAGGTCGCGCCGCTGATGCCGTAGTTGTGGACCGAGATTTCGCGCCGGCTGCTGGTATCGTCATATGCGTCGATACCCAGGATCGTGACGTTCCCGGCCACCCAGTTGAGCGTCAGTGTGTGGGCGCCCTTCGCCCCTGCGCTGACAGTCGTCGCGACATATTGGGTGGTGCCAGACGAATTGATCGCCGTCGTTGCTCCGCCGTCGACCAGCCAGTTGAAGTTTCGCCCGGCCGCTCCGTCGCGCCAGCGAATAACGAACTTCGTCACTTGATCCTGTGGGGTGAAGGACAGCGAGCTCGCAGCGCTTGGGAAGTTGAAGTTGTTGCCGCCCAGGACCTCATCAGCGCCCTGGGCCGTCGCTCCGGTGAAGGCGAGCCGCCCGTCCGCCGCAACAAGGTTCGCCATGGTCGCAGCGGCCCCGTAGAAACCGCCGACGCCAAAGACATTGTTCGCACCCGCATTGATGCCGCGAGACTGGAAATAGCGCGCCAGCTTCATCGGGAAGCTGTTCACACCCTGGGACGCGCCGCCACCGGTCGACTGGCCTCGGATGGTGCTATCGCCATCGATGCCCAGGATGGCGTTGCGGGTGGTCAGCTTGCGAACCAAGCGCCATTTGATCAGGCGCGGGTCGGAGGCAAGGGCGATGCGGGGGTAGCGGCCCGCTACGCCGCCTGCGCCATGCCCGACCAAATGCGTCAGCGGCGCAATCGGAAGGAGTTCAATTTCACCGGCCATTACGCTGTCTTTCCTGCGAGAGTGACGCGGGAGGCATCAGCCTGCAGACCGCTGAGATTTTTGTAGGACCCGTCCGCGTTCTTGCCGCGCAGGAAGACGTATCCGGCGGGCGGAGACCCACCACCTGTGCCAAGACCGAGCGGTGAGGTTTCTTGCCCCAACGAAAACTTCGGCACGAACAGGGGCCGCGTATCACCAGGGACCAAAGCACTGATCGGAACGCAGTTGGACGTGGGTATCTCATGCAGCGGGTAAGCCGGAATCCGGCCGCTGCCAGCCATGCCAGGGCTCACGCTCTGCACCGGAACCGAGAACGGCGCAGCCCCATCCGCCCAGCCATCCACTGGTAGGATATAAGTGTCAGCCATAGGGTAAGCCTTGCTGAAATCAGTTTGTCGGCCCGGCGGAGGTCCCGCTGCCTGGCTGAACGCCAGTGTGCTTGTGCGTCGAGAACACAATGTCGTTCACGATGAGTTCGCCAGTAATGCGAACGGTGCCGGCGATCGCTGTCTCGCCTGCCCCGCCGCCGATGCTGACACCATTCGCAGCTGAAATGCCGACCTGCTTGTCAGTCGAGATGCCGACACCACCCGCGCCGGACATGCTGATTTTGGTCTTCCCGTCATCGGAACGGATCTCGGTCGAGCTCGTGCTGATGCCATCGATCGCGTTCGGGTTCGATTTGAGGCCAGGCGTGAAATAGCCGTTCGACAAGCTGTGCATGCTGGCGTCGGCCGGGACCTGCTCGCCTCCGCTCTGCTGCCAAGTATCTGGCGAGCGGGAGGTGAAATTCACCATGCCCTCATCGCCGACCTTCAGCGGGAAGGTGATGTTCATGCCCCCGCCGCCGGGATAGTGGACGGGGACATCTTGCAGCACTGGAAGGTCGATCGCCTTCTGTGAACCGTCCTCCTGCTTCACGAACGACTTGATGCCGATCTGAAGCTTGACGGAAGGCGCCTTGCCCGCGCCTCCCGGATCGAAGGCCAGCACGCGCGCCGGCGCCGATGTCTGTATCCGCGAGATATGCTGTTCGATCGCCGCCCGAAGGTTCTCCTCCGGATCGTCGACACGCTGGCGAAGGTCCATGGATTACTGGCCCGGATCGAGATCGATGCCCTGCTGCACGAGACGGATGGGCTGCGGCCCCTGCCCGTCTGCGCGAATGCAGGTAGCGTC
The DNA here is from genome assembly GCF_016428755.1 of Allobosea sp. ASV33. Taxonomy (GTDB): domain Bacteria; phylum Pseudomonadota; class Alphaproteobacteria; order Rhizobiales; family Beijerinckiaceae; genus Allobosea. The sequence goes on along the minus strand of NZ_JAELTI010000090.1, from coordinate 1,575 downwards.
GGTGTAGTAGATGTTTCCCTCGGTGTCGCCGATGAGGTCCGCGACTAGGACGCGATAGAGGCCGTCGTCTGCGAGCGAAGGGATCATCGAGTTCTGGACTTCAGCCGTGTAGTTCGGGCTGAAGGCGGCCTGATCAATGCTGGACTGGTCGATCTTCAGTCGCGTATCCGGACGAACCTTCGGATTGAGCAGCATCCTGACAATGATGCCGTCCAGCGTCTGGACCGGCCGCCCGATCATGCCCGTATTCGAGTTGATCACGAATGCCTCGCCTGGGCGCGGCTCATTGTTCTTGGTGATATTGAGCTTGTCGTTCTCGATGAACCAGCTCGAGCCCGTGGAAAACGCGATGTCGCGCATCACATCGCGCGCCATTCCGAAGAGTACCCTGGGCCGCGGCATCTGCTTGGTGCCGAGATCGGCGATATAGCCAGCCGTGATGCCGTGCGGCTTGAAGGCTTCCAGCACGACGTCGACCTGATCCTTAAACGTCGATCCAGCCGCGAGCGTCTTGCTCACCGTAGCGAAGTTGTAGGCCTTGTCGCCAGACGTCGCGAGCAAAGAGCAGTAGGTGTCGACGGGGTTCTCGCGCCCGGTGCGCTTCTGGATCAGGTTGCCCCTGAAGATGACCTCGCGAACGCCTTGGTAGCCAGCGGAGAGCGTGACCGACTGGCCCTCCTTCTTGATCTTCTGCGCCGTCTCTTCCTTGAGGTTCGTGATGGTGATCTCGGCAGCGTTCGGCGTTTGAAGCCGGTTCTGTGTCACCTTGAAGCGGATCCGTAGATTTGAGACGTCGATGGTCTCGCCGCCGGCATCGATCGTCAGCGAGACATCCCTGATCCACTGGCGTGTCATGGCGCGATGAAGATGACTTTGCCGTTTGTGCCGAGGTTGTCGTAGGTCGGCTCAACGAGGACGTCGCTATCGGTCGTCACCCGGATTTCTCCGGGGAAGCCGAGATAGTCGAACTGCTGCAGGACGTTTTCGCCGGCAGTGAGCGGGAGCCCCTGCACCAACGGGTTGCCGTCGATGTCCGCAATGTCGATGAACCAGCCACCATCTGGCGTGTCACACCAGCCGAACCGAACCTGATACTCGATGGTGCCGAGCGTGATCGACATCTGCTGCGCCTGCGGCAGCAAGGGAAATTCATAGACGGTCGCCATCAGACGCCACCGACGACACGGCCGCCGGGCCCGGTCTTAAGCTGCTGCTGTCCGACATTCGCAGTCGCGCCCGTCTTTGCCGGATTGGCCTGGGCGGAGTTTGGAGCGCCTGTCGTTTGCGTCGAGACGATGCGGACCTCTCGCAGCCGGACCGAGATCAGCGAAATGTTCTCAGTCTTCTCGTCCTTCGACATCGCGACCGAGCCCAGAAGCATGTTCTGGTACTGCCGTGCCCCGGTCGTGACTTCGAAGGGTTCGCGCTGCCGCTGAAGAGCGAGGAGCTGCTCATAGGCCTCAGTAGCGTACCCGACGTAGCCGCCCGTCGAATCCGACCACGCTATCTGCATCTCGATCTCGGACGGCCGAAAGAACGCATGGTCCGAAATCGAAGCGCCGCGCTCCACCGGAT